>NEUO01000041.1 GCA_002304315.1 Verrucomicrobiia bacterium Tous-C4TDCM | reverse complement strand
GGGCCTGGGAGGTCGCGAAGAGATCGACAAAGGCAACCTGCTTTTCCGCGGCGACCTGCTGGATCGCGCCGGTGTAAAGGGCGAGGTTGACGTTGTTGGCCGCGCCGTTGGGGAGGTTGGGGCTTTTCAGGTTCTCGTGGGCGATCGGGGAAAAGAGCACGAAGCGCGGGGCGGACTCGCCGTTGAACTTGATCCCGCGGTAACGGTCGATCATCGCGCCGAGGTCGCCCTTGAACTTGGCGAGGCCACCTTCGCCGGCGAAGGACTCGTTGTAGCCGAAGAAGACGAACACGACATCGGCCTTGCAGTGGGTGAGGTGCTCCTCGGGCGAGGCGAAGCCCTTGTGGCGCGGGCGGGCGGTGACGGTGTCACCGGTGATCGCGAGGTTGCGGAAGGAGAGCTTCCTGGCGGCCGACTTGCTCTGGACAAGCGTTTCCACCCAGCCGTCGTGCTGCATGCGGTCGGCCAGGCCGTTCCCGATCGAGCAGATGACGTCGTTGTCCTGGAGCGGGAGCTGGGCGTGGCCGGGGACGGCACCGAGGAGCAGCCCCGCCAGCGGGGCGGCGAACAGGTTGGGAAGGCTTGAGCGGCGGGAACGGAGTGGCTTCATGGGAAGGCGCGGATACGTGGCGTGGCGGCATCAATCTTCCGGAAAAAGAGTCTTCGGTCGTTTCACGGGCGGAAGCCGCCTCCGGCGGATCCTTCCCGGGCTCGCCGGCACCGGTGACACAACTCGTGAATGTTACCTACGAAAGAGATCAATCCCTTGGAGAATTCGCATCGCTCGGAAAATGCGGGACGGGCGGTATCGTCATCGCCGGCGTGGGCGTCGCCTTCGTGAAGGTGGCGGAGTAATGCTTCAGAACACGCGCACCGAGTAAATCTGCGCACGCTCGATCCCGTGGGTGGCCATGACTTCGACTCGCAGGCGGACCACGCCGCGGAGATCCGTGGCATGACGGCGGTTGCGGAGGTGGTTGCCGCGGATGTCGGCGATGTCGGGGCGGAGCAGGCGGCGTGCTGCGCGGTGAGGCGGTAGTCGCGGACGATGGAGGGGATGGCCGTTCATGAGATGCCCCCCACGTCAGCAAGCGCGGAGGATCGGGCAGAATCCTAACGTTCGACCAGGTGGGCCCGGACGACCGAATCAAAGCCTCGATCTGGCACCCACCCGATCCGGACACGCGGATCGCAGCGACTTAGAAAAAATTAAAAAGTCCCTTGTTCCACTCGACTACTACTGACCCCCGCGGAGATCCGCGAATCCAGCAGATTCAAAATTCAAGGACAGCCCCCGGAGACATCTACCGCTCCAAGCGCCACCACACCACCAAGCGGAACTTCGAGATCTTCAAAGCCCCTGACTTCATTGCCGCTGCCCTCCTTCACCTCCCGCCCAAAGGCCAGCAAACGGTGCGCTATTACGGCGTCTATTCCAACAAGACCCGCGGCCTCACCTCACCCATACCCGACTACATCATCCGGCCACCAGCACCCTCTCCAAATCAACAACCGGAAATCCGCCATCATCAATCGGAAATCCTCCTCATCCCCGCGCCTCCGAAACAATCCGCCCGTGACATGCGCCCGCTCTGGCGCGACCTGATCGTCCAAGTATGGGGCGGCGATCCTCAGGAGTGCCCTTGCTGCAAGGGAACCCTAAAACCCGTCCGCCAAGTCATCCGCCGCGAGCAGATCGAGTTTTTCCTACGTCTCCACGGCCTGTGGGAGGGAATTGTCACAATCCCACGCCCGCCCCCGCCGCCCTTCGACATCGAGCCCATCGAGCCCATCGAGCCGCCGTGGCTGGCCATCAAGGAATGGATCCCCGACGACGAACCGAACCTCGACTGGTTCAATCGTCCCCGGAACCCATCCAATCCCGATCCCGATGGCTTCGACCAGCGCCCCGGGTGGCAGCCAGCCGAGCTCCGGTTGAACGACGGCCGAACCCTGGTTTTCGAACACTTCTGATTCCGCCCACCGGGCTGCCAAAAAGCCGCTGCCAAAAACGATCTTGGCAAGGCGGACCGGAAGGCTACGTTCGAGGCAATGATTTTCCCTCCAAAAGCCCCCCAATTCCGCCAAGTCCCGGCGGGGAATGGGAACTTTTCTTTCCGAAACACCGCCCACCGACTCACCGAAACACCTCTTCCGCTCCCCTTTTCCCCCGCAACCCCCTTTCCCCCGCCCTCCGGACCGGCCCAATGGCTGTTTCAGGAACCTCCCGCCAAAAGCAAATTCCTAGCAGCCACTGCCGAGAAGATCGCGTCAACAATCCTGGACGGACAAACTTTCGCCGTCGACAGATTCATCTCGGGGGTCAGTCCTTGAATCCGGAATTCAAGCTTTCAATTCCTCGATTGATCCAAGTTTCAAGGCCCTCTGAGAACGTGGATGGACTCGTTTCTCACGGATTAATCCTCGGGGGCTGTCCTTGATTTCCGCCGCGGAAACAATAGGTCCGTCCCTCAGAAAATGAAGACCGGACGGCGATGTCATCGCCGACGGCGTCGCTTTCGTGAAAGTGGCCGAGTGATGCTTCAGAACACGCGCACCGAGTAGATCTGCGCGCGCTGGATTCCGTGGGTGGCGAGCACCTCGAGCCGCAGGCGGACGACGTCGGAGAGATCCGCGGCGTGGCGGCGGTTGCGGAGGTGGTTGCCGCGGATGTCGGCGATGACCGTCGTGGAGCCGTCGGCGTGTTCCGCGGTGAGGCGGTAGTCGCGGACGATCGAGGGGATGGCATTCATCGGGTAGCCCTGCCAGCTCTGCGAGAAGTGGAAGTGGAGCGAGGAGTCGAACAGGATCTGCACTTCCGTGACGGCTTGCGGTTCGTCCCACGCGAGGTCGATCCACTCGGGCTTCGCGAAATCGGTGTCGGCGGAGACCCAGAGGTTCGGCAGCCGGGTCGGGCGGGGGCAGCCGTTGATGACGTTCTGCGGCGAGTAGAGTTCCTGCTCCGGAATCGTCCGGCTGCAATAGGCGAAGTTGAGGAAGCCGCTCTGCGCGGTGAACTGGCGGGCGTGGTCGTTCCAATCGGGAGCCAGGACTTTCGCGCCATCGGCATCGACCGCGCGTTCCATGCCGATGCTCAGCGCGCGGGAGGTCCACTTGGTGTGGGGATTCGGACGGATCGGATCTTCCGGGCGAGGGTAGTACCACTTTTTGCCGGGCGGTGTTTCCGTCATGTGCACGGCGAGATCCGGGTTCTTGCCGAGGATCAGGAAGTGCCAGCCGGGGCGGGGAATGGCGACGTGAAGCGGCAGCTCGATCCATTGGTCGCTTCCTTTTGAAATGCGGAGGCTGCCTTCCGCGAGCTGATCTTCCGGGAAGGTGGAGCCGTTGGCGGGACCTTGGTGGAAGCGGTAGTGGAGTTCGGTATCGCGCTCGGCATCGACCCGGAGCGAGAGGGTATCGAGGCGCTCGCCGGCCACGGGCATTTGGAGCAGGCGGTCGTCGGACAAGCGGTCGATGCCCCAGCTATCGGGGGCATCACTGTCGCCGAACACGCTGGAGGCGGTGACCGCTGCCTGCGGCGCGATGTCATGGGCGACCTGCATTTCCAACGCGTGGATGTGGTGATCGGCGAGCAGCAGGTCGCTTTGCACCGACCGGACCGCGGAGCCTTCTGTGAGAGCGCGCGGGTCGAGCTTCGATTCCACCGCGTGGCTGGCCGCCATGCCGACCGCTTCGCCGAGTTGGGCGCAGGTGAGCATGACGCGGGTGCTGGAAAGCGCGTAGTGGGTGGCGCTGATGTTGCGTCCGGCGAAGAACAGATTGGAGATCCGCTTCGAATAGAGCGAGCGCAGCGGGACGTTGTGGGGACCGCGGAGATACTGGTGCGTGCTGGGGTTGATCTTGTCGTGGAAGCCTCCCGGCGGATGGTGGTCGAAGCCCCAGCCGCCGAAGGCCACGGCGTCTTCGAAGTGCGCCTGCTCGTCGATTTCATTCATCGTCAGGACATGGTCGCCTTCGAAACGGCGGGACTCGCGCTTGCCGGGAACGGCTCCCATCCAGTCGAGTTCGTAGGGGGTCAGCCGCTCCGCGAGCGGCGAGCGGTTCTTGAGATAATCCCACACGGCGAGGGTGATGCGCTGGACCTCGTCCTTGATCTTCCGCGTCTCGTGGACGGTATCGAGCGCGCCGCCCCACTCGAGCCACCAGAAGCCGCCGGTGTCGGGAAAGAAGTGCTCGCACACCGGCCGATAGGGGCCGAAGTCATCGGGGCCGAGTTCCAGATCCACCCACGGCGGCCGCGTGAAAGGCGCCGGACGTCCCGCGTTCCGAGCGTGCATGTGGAGGCTCATGCCCATGGTATCGGGAGCGGGCTTGTCCGGGCACATCGGCTCGTTGAATTCGGAGCGCGCCTCGACTCCCATGCGGAAAGGAGCGCCGGCCAGCGAGCCGACCACGCCGTCGCCCGAGCAGTCGGCGAGGTACGGAGCCACGAACTCGTGCCAGGTTTCCTCCATCGAGCAATAAGCGGTGACGCCGGTGACCCGGTCGCCCGCGTCGTTCATCGCCACCTTGCACACCGCGCAGTTGAGGAAGAGTTCAAGGTTCGGCTCGTTGCGCGCGAGCGACTCGAGTTCGAGGTTCCAGCCTTCCGGGGAACAGGTCGGGTTGCGCAGGAGATTGTTGAGGAACAACTCCTCGATCAGGCCGGTCTCGCGTGAGAAGACGAAGTTGCACTGTGTGGCTCCGACCGGAGGAACGCGGATCTCGGTGCTGGCATTGCCGCCAAGCACCGGGCGGTCCTGGACCAGGGCGGTGCGGATGCCTTGGCGGGCGGCGGTCACGGCGGCACAGAGGCCGGACAGACCGCCGCCGATGACGACGAAATCGTAAGGGTGGGTGATGGTTTTCAATGAAAGGAGTGATTGGGTAAAACTACATTCGGCGCGGTTGTTCTTTCCGCACCGTCGAGGTGAGGATGATGGCGGCAATCGGATGCAGGACGGCAAGCACCATGAAGATCCGCTCTGATCCATAGGTGCCCATCAGGTTGCCGACAAACTTGTTGAACACCATGCCGCCCACCGCTCCGAAGGCACCCGCGATGCCCCACACGCTGCCGACGTTGGCGGCGGGAAAGGCGTCGGCGACGACGACGCCGAGGTTGAAGAGCCAGGTGAGGCACACGGCGGCGACGACGCTGAAGATCGCGAGGGTGGCGACCGGTTGCGGGAACTGCGGCGTGAGCGCGCAGACCGGTGCCAGCAGCGCCGCGCCGATCAGGATCATCTTGCGGGCACGCAAGGGCTCGTGGCCACGGCGCACGAGCCGGTCGGATGCCGCAGAGCTGCCGATCCCCCCGAGGTCCGCGGCGAGAAACGGAATCCAGCCGTACATGCCGACTTGTGCCAGTGTGAGACCCGAGCTTTCACGCAGGTAGCCCGGCAGCCAGAAGAGGCAGAAGTACCACACGGGATCGCTGACGAAGCGGCTCAACAAGATGCCCCACAGGCTGCGGGTGCGCCACAACTGCGGCCACGTGAAAGCGGCCGGACTTTCCCCGGAAGCCGTGTCCGCCGCCGCTACGAATCCCTCCGGCGGATCTCGATAAACCAGCCGCCAGACGAGCACCAGCAGAAGCCCGAGGACCCCGGGCACCATGAATGCCGCGTGCCAGCCGTGCTTCAAGGCGAGCCATGCGATCAAGGGTGTGGCGACGATGGCTCCGATCGTGCCGCCGGACGAGCAGATGCTGTTCGCCGTCGCCCGCAGTTTCGCCGGAAACCAGATGGTCACCACGCGCAGTTGGGAGGGAAACGTCGTCGGCTCCGAGATGCCGAGCGCACCGCGGAAGAATGCGAGCTGGCCGAAGGTTTTCGAGAACCCGGCGCCGAGGCAGGCGGCGGACCAACCGATCATCCCGAGAAGCATCACACGCCCCGCGCCGAAGCGGTCCACCAGCCATCCTGCCGGCGCGTAGGCAGTGGCGTAGCAGAAAAGGAAAACATTCACCAAGGTCGCGTAGCCGTTGTCATCGAGCCCGAATTCTTTCTTCAAGTCCGGCTTGAGGATGGAAACGATCTGCCGGTCCACATAGTTCAGCACGATCGCGATGAACACTACAGCGAGGATCAGCCAGCGCCGGCGCTCGGGTCCCAGCCAGGGTGTCGATTCGTTGCTCACCGGCGGGATGGGGGGATCGGTAGAGGATTCGGAAGAATCCCGGGGACGATGGATTCAGGAACGTGGCGGATCGCTTTCAAGCGGGTTTTCACTTGCGGTGGAGGAAACGATCCATGGATAGGATGTCGGCCCCGGCTTGGCAATGCGCCCAAGCGCAAAAAAATGAATCGTTTGCGCCAATGAAGGCGGCTCGTGAGGGCCGGGCGGGTGAATCGCTTCGCGGGGAATCGCTCAGCTTCCGGGCAAGGGCTCCGTCCACTTCCAGCTTCCGTCGGCGTAAAGCTCGAGGACGGCGTCGTAGCCCTGGGGGGAAGTCTTGCCGTTGCCGAGGACGATGCAGGCGATGCCATGACGCGCCATGACCTGGCGGACGTTGCGGAACTCGTCGTCGTTGAGCGAGGAGTCGAGGTGATCGAGAAAGGCGAAGCGCGGTTTGGCGAGCAGCGTGCGAGCGACGGCGAGGGTCTGTTCGTCGCTGAGACTGAGTTCGGCCACCCAGTGGTGCTGCGTATCGAAGTCGCGGTTGCGGGCGGCGGCGAGGTCGAGGCCGAGCTCGTTCAAGACCGACAGCATCGCGGCATCGCTGACCGGAGCCTTCGCCCCGGACGGGGTCAGCAGCTCGCGGAGGCTGCTCGGCGGGAGGTAGGGCTGCTCTAACAGGAACGCGAGCTGGTCCGGCGGCGGGCGCCGGATGCTGCCGCTGCCGGATTCGTGGAGGCCGGCCGTGGCATGGAACAGCGCGAGCTTGGCGGCCTGGTTGGGGCCGATGACCAGTGCCGACTTGCCGGGCTCGAAGCTGAGATTGAGGTCGCGGAGGAGCAGGTGGCCGTCGTCTGATGGAGCCCGCAGATGGAGTCCGGAGTAGGTGATGCGGTCGGGGCTGGGCCGGCAGTCGAGGCAGGATGCGGTATCGCGCAGGGCGGCGGCTTGGGAGGCTTCGACCAATTCGCCGAGGCGGGTGACGACCGCGGCGTAGGAAGAGATCGACTGGAATTGCGTGATGATCAGCGAGAACGCGCCGACCAGGGTGGCGAAGGCCATGGTGGCCTGGCCGATGACGCCGAACTCGACCCCGCCGGCGATGAACAGCGGGGCGACCAGCAGGGCGGGGATGAGCTGGATGAGATAATTGTAGCCGGTGGTGAAGAAGCTCAGGTTGCGGTTCACCGAGATGATCCGGCGGAAGTTCGCCACCAGTTGGTCGATCCGCTTGGTGAGGCGGGCGCGCATCCGGTTCTCGTCACGCGTGAATGCGAGGCCTTCGGCATTCTGGTGGATGTAGATCAATTCGGAGCGGAAGTCCGCCTCGCGGTCGGCTTGCTGGTAGTTGAGCCGCATCAAAGGACGGCCAAGCCAAAGGGTGAGGCCGGAGCCGGCCGCGGCGTAGGCGACGGCGATGGCAAACAGGGAGGGGCTGATGGACCAAAGCACGCCGGAGAACGAGATCGCGGTGAAGGTCCCGTTGAGGAACATCAGGAGGAAGGACAGCGTGGTGGTGGTCAGCGTGCGGATGTCTTCGGCGATGCGCTGGTCGGGATTGGTGATCGACCCGGTCTCCTTGAAATGGAGATAAGTGTGGCGGTCGAGGTAGGCATCGGCGACCCGCTGCGTCTGCCATTCCCGCCAGAGCAGTGCCAGCCGCTCTTCGGCGAAGCGGAAGAACACGGCGACCACGGTGGAAGCGGCGAAGACGCCGAGGTAAAGCCAGGCGTTGTGGTGGAAGCCGCCGAGGTCGCGGTCCGCGATGGCCGACATGAAATCGCGGCCGACGTAGCTGTTGAGCACGTTCATGCCGTTGATGCCGAGCATCATCAGCAGCAGGATGCCGAGCAGGAGCTTCGCCTTGGTGCCGACCCGCGAACGAAGGAACATCCTCACCACGCGACCGAGGCGGGGAAGGGTTTCACGTTTGAGGGAGACCTTTTTTTCGGTCATGGGCGGGGCTTCGGACTTCGGGGAGGGACTGGTCGATTGGCGATTTGCTCTTTTGCCCCGCAGTCACTCGCCGACTGCCCACTTCGCTAAAGCTACGAGGGCCAGGAAAGTCAGCGCTCCGTTGGAGCTCCGTTAGAGTCCTTCCTTGGCCGAGGAGACGGAACCGGGCGACCAGCCGCCGCCGAGGGCGCGGTAGAGGGTGACGACAGCCAAATACTGGTTCAGGCGGACGCGGGCGAGATTGAGTTCGGTGGGGAAGAGCTCGAGCTGGGAATCGAGGATTTCGAAGTAGCTGGCGCGGCCGGCGGCGTAGCGCTCGCTGGAGATCCCGACGGCTTCGTTGAGAGCGGCGACTGCGCGCTCCTGCTCGACGCGGGACGCGGCGAATTTCTGGCGGGCGATCAAGGAGTTGGAGACTTCCCCGAGCGCCACGAGCACCGCTTTTTCATGACGGATGCACGCCTCGTCCCAAGCGGCGCGGGCCTGCGCTTCCTTGGCCTGGAGGAGGCCGCCTTGGAAGACCGGGCCCGCAATGTTGGCCCCGACCGACCAGGCGTTGCCCTTGCCGTCGGTCAGGTCGGACAGGTCCGGGCTGATCCGGCCCGCGACGGCGGTGAGGCCGATCTTCGGGTAGTATTCCGCGATGGCGACGCCGATCTCGGCATTGGCGGCGCGGAGGAGTTGTTCGGACTGCCGGATGTCGGGGCGGCGGCGGACCATGGCGGAGGGCAGGCCGGCGGGAATCACCCGGTCGAGATCGGAGCCATCGCTGAGGGTGCCGCGCGGCTCGATCGGCCCCGGGTTGCGGCCGGTGAGGATGGAGATCTGGTTCTCCTTCTGCGAAATCAAGCGCTCGATTTCGGGGATGGTGGCGGCGGCCTGGGCCGCGGCAGCCTGGGCGCGGGAGGTTTCGAGCTTGGAAGCGATGCCGCCTTCGAGACGGGACTGGAAAAGATCGAAGCTTTTGCCAAACGAATCGCGGCTGCGGACGGAAATCTCCCGTTCGAGGTCGAGTTCGAGCAGCTCGAAATAGGCTTGGGAGATGTCCCCGACCAGCGAGACGATCACCCCGCGGCGGGCCTCGTCGGTGGCGAGGTAGCGGGCGAGTTCGGCCTCGTTGAGACGGCGGATGCGGCCCCAGAAATCGATCTCCCAGACGGCGTTGAGGAAGGCGGATCCGCTGTCGCCGGACTTGCCGAAAGCGGCGCCGCCTTGGTTGCGGCCGGACGTGGCACCGCCGGAGTAGCCGACGGAAGGCAGCGCAAGCGAGCGGGTCTGATTGGCGGCCTGGCGCGCTTGTTCGACGCGGCTGACGGCAATCCGGAGGTCCTGATTGTTCGCGAGGCCCTCGCGGATCAACGATTGGAGCTTGGCATCGCGATAGACTTTCCACCACGGCAGGTCGGCGATGGATTCCGAACTGGCATTGTCGTCGCCACGGAAGCTGCCGGGCAGGTCGGCTCCGGGGCTTTCGAAGTTCGGGCCGACGGTGCAGCCGGCAAAGAGCGCGACGGCGGTGGCGCTGAGGAAGCGGGTGTTAAACATGAGCCTGAAGTGGGGGGGAACTTAGGGGCGGTTCCGGCAATTGCCAATCCTTAGAGCGGCGAAAGCGCCCCAGGATCGGGCAGGGTCGCTTGAACCACCCGCAGCGGTCCCGGGCTCCGGGGCGGTCACTCCTTGAGCATCGCCTCGCGGATCCGCTGGAGTTCGGCTTTCGTTTCCTCACTGACTTCGGGGAATTTGAGACCGAGCCGCTCCAGCGTCAGGCAAATCGTCTCCGAGATCGCCATGCGGGCGAACCACTTGTTGTCGGAGGGGACCACGAACCACGGCGCCTGCTTGGTGCTGGTGTGGTTCAGCATGTCCTCGAAGGCCTGCTGGTAGTCGTCCCAGCGGGCGCGTGCCTCGTAGTCGGAGATCGAGAATTTCCAGTTTTTGTCGGGCTCGTCGATTCGGTCCATGAAGCGCTTCTTCTGTTCCTCCTTCGACAGGTTGAGGAAGAACTTGAGGACCACGATGCCGTTGGCCGTGAGATACTTTTCGAAGCGGTTGATCTCCTTGTAGCGCCGCTGCCAGAAGACCTTGCCACCGGGCTTGCCGGGCAGTTTCTGCTTGGCGAGGTACTCCGGATGGACTTTCACGGCGAGGACTTCCTCGTAGTAGGACCGATTGAAGATCCCGATCATGCCGCGCTGGGGGAGCGCCTTGGTGGCGCGCCACAGATAGTCGTGGTCGAGTTCCTCGGAGGAGGGCGTCTTGAAGCTGGTGACGTGGCAGCCCTGCGGGTTGACCCCCGACATCACGTGGCGGATCGCCCCGTCCTTGCCCGCGGCATCGATGGCCTGGAAGATGACCAGCACGCCATAGGTGTCCTGGGCGTAGAGCTTTTCCTGGAGTTCGGACAAGCGGGTGACGTTGGCGGCAACGTGCTCGAGCGCGCCTTCCTTGTCGTCGAAGCCGCCGGTGAAAGCGGGGGCGAAGTCTTTCTTGAGCGATATCTTCGTGTCGGGGACGACCATCACGTCACCGAGGCGGAACTCGAGTTTCCCTTTGTCTCCGACCGCTATCTTGATTTTATGATCGGGATCCAATTTCTGTTTCATGGGGAAGTCGGGTCAGGGGTCTAAGCGCGATTGCGGTGGAGGAGAACCTTGGAGTCGGGGTCGGGCTGGGATTCTTCCTCCACGGTGGAGGGCCTCGCCAGCGGCTTCCCGGCCCCCGAATGCAAGACCGACGAATGATCCTTTCGATTCGGGATGACAAGATCAAAGCGGATGGCGATCCGGCGGGCTGCGCCCTACTTGCGAAGTCCCCACCGTTTCCTGTGCCTGTCCATTCGTCCGTTGCCAAAATCCGGGTGAACTGATAGCTCACGCGGACCATGAAAGCCCTCCTGATGATTTGCTGCGCGTCGGTCCTTTGCTCTTCCGCGCAGGAACCGGTTGATCTCGAAGCCCGCCGCCAGTCGGTGGTGACCATGAAGCAGCACCTCGAGATGCGTCAGAAGCGCTTCGACGAGGTGGCGGCGGAGATCCGCACGCGCAGCCAGGCAACCGACCAGAAGATCGGGGAGTTGGTGGACATGCTCGCCGGCCTGAAGGATTCCGAGTCGTCAAAGCGCCGGATTTCGGATGTCAAGGGGGAGGCGATCGCCGGGCTGAAGAAGATGATCGAAGTTTACAAACGCGAGCGCCGCACCCTCGTCGAGACCCTGCGCACGGATGGTGACGCGCCGGCGGAAGCCTTGAAGAAGGACATGGCGGCGATCGACGCGCTGGCCGAGAAGCGGGTCGCCCAGATCGTGGAACTGGTGAAGTCGATGCCCGGCGGTCAGGACATCGAGAAGTATGAATCCTCCGGCGGATCGTATTACAACGGGTTCTACGAGGAGGAGACGCGGGTCAGCGATGCCTGGCGGCAGAACCGCCGCGACAAGGTGGAGTCGGAGAAGCAGCGGCGCGAGGTGCAGCAGGCGCTGGAGAAGTCGATCGCGGATCTGGCGGCCCGCCAGGATACCTTGAAGGCCCAGTTGGCCGGCGGGAAGCTGACGGCTCCCGAGAAAGAGATCTTCGAGCACGAGCTCGGCTATGTCTCCAACCTGGTCGGCCAACGCAAGACGCAGCTGATAGAGGTGACCGAGCCCTCGGCGCCAGCCGGCGAGGATGCGTCCAAGGGGGAGGCCGACGACCTCAAGCAGCTGTTCAACGACGCACGCCGGGACATCGCCGGGGATTTCACCAAAACGCTGAAGCTCTATCACGCGGCAGCCGCCGAGCGGGAAAAGATCCACGTCGCCAAGGAAAACCTCGCGGCCCGCGAGAAGTGGCTTTCCGAGAACGATCCGGCCTTGAAAAAGGACAAGTGACGCGGGTCGGGGAGATCCCGCGGGACCTCGGGTCGGGGTTCTGTCGGGTTCAGATTCATTTCACGCTCACTTGGAAGAGTTGCGCCTTCCACGGTCCCAGCTGGAAGTAGAGGCCGCCATCCCTCATCTCGTCGCCGCCGCGGTCGTAGGATTCGGCGGAAAGCACGTCGCGGAGATGCCATTGCTTTCCTCTGAGTTCATCCCATGGCAGCTGGATGCGCGCTTGGGCGGGATCCGGGTGCCCGTTGATGACCACGAGGTAGCACTCGTCGTCCCTCCGCCAGCACCAGGCAAGCAGGTGGTGGCTAGTGGAGTTTCCAGGCCAGCCGTGGCGTTCGCAGAGCCGCCATTCGCCGTTGCGGAAGACGTCGCGGCGGGTCTCTAACAGGAGTTGCCGGTAGAAGTCCGCAAGCCCGGGGTCGACAGGTTCCTCCGGCCGGCGGGCGAGGAAGACCGGAAGTCTTACCTTCCGTCCTTCGAGCTGTCCCTCATGCAACAGCTTCGCCCCCGGAAGGGTGAGGACGGCCACCGCGGCCGCGCGGCCCTTGCCATCGGGAAAGGCGGACGCTGCCCGTGGTTCGTCGTGGTTCTCGATGAAGCGGACCATGCCCTGCTGATAGGCCGGATCCGCCCGCAGGTGCTGGTGCACGCCTTCGCTGTCGCCGTGCTCCATGCGGTCGTAGAGTTTCTTGTCGTAGCAGTGGTCGAAGCCCTGCTGCTGGAGTTCCCACTCGAGGTCCCAGTAGGCCTCGGCGATGAAGCGGAAGTCGGGCCAGCGCGCGTTGATCGCCGGGATGAGCTCGCGCCAAAAGTCGCCGGCCGGCATCGCGCCGGCACGTGCTCCCCAGGTCCGCTCGAAGACGGTGTTGAGCATCAGCATGGCCATGTCGCAGCGGACGCCGTCACACTGGCCGGCGATGTCCGCGAGGGTCGCGATCGCCGCCTGCCGCAGCTCCGGCTGGAACGCGTTGAGCTGAAGTACGTCGGGCCACGCAGGGTAGTAGGGATCCCGGCCGCGGGCGAAGACATGGCCACCGATTTTCACGAAGGACGCCGGATCGTTTCGCGCGTCGTCGGGGCTTCCTTGGATAAAGTATTCCGGATGATCGGTGGCCCATGGATGGTCGGGGGCGACGTGGTTCGGGACGAAGTCGACGATCAGGCCGAGCCCGCGTGCGCGGAGCATGTCCCGCGCCGCGGCGAGTCCCTGCGGCCCGCCGAGGTGGTCGTCCACGACGTAGCGGCGGACGCAGTAGGGCGAGCCGACATTGTCCGCCGCGGTGAAGTCGGAAAGCGCCCGATGGAAATCCTCGAACAGCTCCGGGTTCTGCATCGAGATCTCAATCCCGGCCGGGCTGCGTTCCCAGACGCCCATGAACCACACCGCGTCGAAGCCGCCGGCGGCGATCCGGTCCCACTCCTCCGCCGGCACGGTGGCGAGGTTCACCGGTCGCTGGTGCTTCCGGCTCAGCTCGCCGAGCCAGACCCAGGTGTTGATCTCGTAGAGGACCGGATGTTGGGGCCAGGTGCTCATGCTTTCGTGGAAATCTTCTAATCCCAAAAGGGCCGGGTTCCGGGAGACCCTTTCTAATCCCAAAAGGGCTGGGTTCCGGGAGACCCTACAATTCAGGCGAGGGGATGGCGGCGAGCGCTCCGAGCGGCATCACTTCGATTCGGTAGTTGGAGTTCGGATGACGAGGCGAAGGGCCGGCCACCAGCATGGCCCGCTCGGCGCTCATCCCGTGTTTGTACAACCACGCCGTGGTGTAGTCCCGCCAATCCTCGGGTTCTCCGGTGAGATCGACCGGATGCACGCCATAGGAGAAGGCGAGGCCCTGGCAGGCTTCCGGATCGCGGCAGGGGGAAACGATCCAGACGGATGGCTTGCACCGTGAAATGAACCGCGCCGTGGTGCCGCCGCGCGTCGGTACCAGCACCAGTTCGATCGGGAGCGTCCCAAGGGCATGCTCGACCAGCGAACCGATTCGGTCGCCGATCGACGACGCCGGCTGCCGGGCCACCAACTGGCGCTCCGCCGCGAGCGTGCCGGGCGGGCGGTTCGCTTCGGTGAACGCGGCGATCTTCGCCAGCATCATCACGGCCTCTTCGGGATACTTCCCGACCGCCGATTCGCCGGAAAGCATCACGCAATCGGTGCCGT
This sequence comes from Verrucomicrobiia bacterium Tous-C4TDCM, assembly GCA_002304315.1. Classification (GTDB taxonomy): domain Bacteria; phylum Verrucomicrobiota; class Verrucomicrobiia; order Verrucomicrobiales; family Akkermansiaceae; genus Haloferula. Next base: position 14,056 of record NEUO01000041.1, on the reverse strand, counting down.
CGAGGATCGCATTGGCCACATCGGTCGTCTCGGCGCGGGTGGGCAGGCGGCTGCTGATCATCGACTCGAGCATCTGGGTGGCGGTGATCACCGGCTTGCCTGCGAGGTTCGCTTTCGCGATGAGAATCTTCTGGAGGTGGGCGATTTCCTCAATCGGGACCTCCACCCCGAGATCGCCGCGCGCGACCATGATGCCATCGGAAGCGGCGAGGATTTCGTCGTAGTTTACCAGCGCGTCGGCGCGCTCGATTTTGGCGATGATGAAAGGCACGCGTCCCCACTTCACGGCCGCGGCGCGCAGGGCTTCAATGTCCGCCGCGCCCTCGACGAAGGACTGGCTGACCGCATCGACGCCCGCGCCGAGGGCGAACTCGAGACAGGCGCGGTCGTGCTCGGTGAAGGCGCTGATCCCGAGATCGATGCCCGGCAGGTTGAGACCTTTCCGCGAACTCAGCTCGCCGCCGACCGCGACGGTGCATTCGACGTCATTGCCGTTGACGCGATCCACGACGAGCTGCACCAGGCCGTCGTTGAGAAACAGCCGGTTGCCCGGTTTCACGACCCGCGGCAGTGGTTCGAAGCTCATCGACACGCGCCGCGCATCCCCGACGATGTCGTCGGTGGTCAGGGTGAAGCGGTCGCCGGGGACGAGCTGCACCGGCCCCGGCTCGATCTTTCCGATGCGCATCTTCGGGCCCGGCAGATCGGCCATGATGGCGACGCGGCGGCCGGTCGCCGTGGCCGCCGCGCGGATGCGGGAGATGCTCGCGGCGTGGCTGGCGAAGTCGCCGTGGGAAAAGTTCAAGCGTGCGACATTCAGCCCGGCGCGGATCAGCCGTTCGAGCATCTCCGGCGAGTCGGATGCCGGGCCGATGGTGGCGACGATCTTGGTTTTGTGGAGCGGCAGGTTCATGAGGAGGGCCCAAGGGATGCACCGCTCCGGAGACCAGGGCGATCTTGTTTTTGGAGAGGGTGCGTCTCGCGCCCTTGGAAGCAGTGGACCAGCAGCGGCTGCTCCGCGGCGACCATGATGCGCAGTGCGGCGACGATGTCTTCGTCGCGGATGTCGCCGGCGGTCATGCGGATGTGGTGCACCGTCATCCCGCGCGCTTCTTCCTTGTCGGAGTGCCAGCGGCGGAGGCAGAGGACTTCGCCGATGCCTTGCTCTTTCTTCAGTCCGCGAAAATCGTGGCGGGTGGGCTGCGATGAGCGCCAGACCTTGGCATCGACGCGGTGCAGGTTCGCCGGGCCGGCGCAGGAGGCGAGAAGCGTGGCGCAGAGGAGGGCAATCGGGACTTTCCCTAACATGCCGCCGAGTTTAACAAGCGGGAACTGATGGACAAGCACGTGATGGCAACCGATGCGGACGGCGTGGCAGGCCCCGACCGGGTGGTGGTGGAAGAGCCGCTGCAAATCGTCGTCGACGGGCATCCGGTGGCGGTGACGATGCGCACTCCCGGCCACGACGCCGAGCTCGCGCTGGGCTTCCTGCTGACCGAGGGGGTGATCCGTTCGGCGGCGGACGTGCGGAAGATCGACACGGAATCCCGCGAAAACCATGCGCTGGTGTTTCTCAGCGATGGCGTGGAGATCGACCTCGCGCGACTGACCCGCCATGTCTTCAGCGGATCGTCGTGCGGGATGTGCGGCAAGGCGACGATCGATGCGGTGACCTCGTGCCGGCCGCCTTTGCCGGAGGGGCCCGCGTTTTCCAAGGAGGTGCTGCTGGCGGCGCCGGAGCAATTGGTGGCGGCGCAGGTCGTCTTCTCGCGAACCGGCGGCTTGCACGGGGTGGGGATCTTCGCGGCGGATGGTACGATGCTTGTCGTACGTGAAGACATCGGTCGCCACAACGCGGTGGACAAGGTGCTGGGCCACGCGCTGCGGGCGGGGCTGGATTTGTCGGGCTGCTTCCTGCTGGTGTCGGGGCGGGTGTCGTTCGAGATCATGCAGAAGGCGCTGGCCGGCGGGATTCCGCTGGTGGCGGCGATTTCCGCGCCGTCGTCGCTGGCGGTGGAGTTCGCGGAGCGGTCGAACCAGACGCTGGTGGCTTTCTTGCGTCCGCCGAGGTTGAAGATTTATGCGGGGAACGGTCGCGTGGGCTAGTGCCGGGCACGACGAATTTCTACTGGTTGCCGCTGCGAAGGCGGATCAAAGTGGAACCAGTTTTTTCCGCCATGCGCCTCTCCCTTCGCCCGATGGCAGCCGCCATCTTGATCGCTTCCGGCACCCGTTTGCCCGCGCCTGAGACGTCGGTCCGGACGAGGCCCGATTCCGTCCGGATCTATCTGCTGGCGGATACCCTGCATACCGGCCTGGTGTTCGATCTCCGGTGGCTCGTGAAGCACGGCTACGTCAAGCCGGTGGGAATCGGCGACCATGAGTTTGTCGCGATGAGCTGGGGCGATGAAGTTGCCTACTTGCAGCGCCGGTGGCTTACGCCGGGCCAGGTTTTCCGCGCCTTTTTCACGCCGAACTCGTCCGTGATGGAGTGCATACCCTTCGACTGGAAGGTCGAGGAAGTCTGCCCGCACCAAAGGGTCTATGTCGCGGAGATTCCGAAATCCGCCGGGGTGGCGCTTGCCGGCTTCCTCAATGCCCATGCCGAGCGGAGGGCGGACGGCACGCCGGTGACGATCGCGCGGTCGAGTTGGGGCGAGGGGTGCTTGATCCGCTGCCCGGAGCACGTGACCTATGACATCTCCCGCACCTGCAACCATTGGACGGCGGAAGCGCTCGCCGCCGCCGGCCTGTGGGTCGACGCCGGGAGAGTGCCGACCGCGGCGGGTTTGATTCGCCAAGCGACCACCGGAGCGAACGGGTTCCGCCTGATCTGGGATCCAGAGCTCCGCGAAGATCGCTAGGGGGCGAGGAAATCGGTCAGATCTTCCACCCCTTTCTGGCCGAGGAAGGTGTAGGTGATGGTGCCTGCGGTGGGCACCCAGTCGCTGCCTTGAAGTTCAAAAATCAGGCCCTTCAGGCTGACCGACGTCTTCGCATCGACCACGTTCGGCACGACCGTGATATTGGTCCCTTTCTTGAAGGCCAGGTTGTAGCCTTTCGTCGTCGAGTATTTCACCGTCTTCTCGGGGAACTGGATGGTGGTCCCGTCCGGCAGTACCAGGGTCGCGGAGGCCACGACGCGTTCCTTGCCTTGGATGATTTTTGGGGTGATGTCGAGCTGCAGCGCCCAGTCCTGCTTCACGTTGCCCTCGGCCCCGGGTGGTATCTCGAACTCGAGCGGCTCGTTTTTCCCGGAAAACGGAATGCCGTTGGCCTTGCCGCTGTAGGTCCAGTTGCCGGAGACGCCGAGCGGGACGGCTTCAGCGCCGGCGACCCGCAGCGTGTTGGCGTTCTCGACTTGGTCGAGCGGGAAAGAGCCCGTCGATTTGAAGCTGGCATCCATCCCGTCGGCGCTGCCCTTGAAGCTGCTCTTGACTTCCGCCACCGGCTCTTCGTTGACGGTTCTGACCTGGCCGAGGCTGACCGCGAGGTCGCTGTTGCCGGAGCTGTCTTGAACGCCGGAAACCGTTCCCATGCTCATGACCTTGCCGGACTCGTCCTGGGCCACGTCGAAGTTGTAGGCGCGCTGCGGCGCGACCGGGGAGATGCCCTGGTAGTTGCCGATCAGGCTGAGGATGCGGGTAAGCAGGTCGTTGCCGGCCGGGAACGCGATGGGGAAGCTGCCGGTTGGTTCCGGCCGTGTGCCGCCGCCTGACGGGACGCCGCCGGTTTCGGAGAAATTGTCGAGGTGCAACTGCCCGGCGGGCACGTTCATGGCGGAGGAGTAACCATAGACCGAGATGAAGAACTGGTCGGTGGGAGCCATGCCCCAGTCGGCATTGTAAGTGCCACCCGCGCCGGAAAGGCCGAAGCTCGACAGGTAGGTCCACTGGTAACCGTCCGTGGGATCGTCGTCGTATTCGCAGGTCAAGACGTGAGTGGTGCCGTTCCAGCTCATGCGCACGGCACCTGAGGTGAAGGTCATCCCACCCGAATCCTCGCCGCCGCCCGACACGCCATTCACGTCCATCCGGGTTTCAAAACCGGTGCGCTCCGTGGTGCCGATGCCGAGCGCGGAATTGTAGACCTCGTGATAAAGAAAAGTGTCGCCGGACAAGGGGCTTTCGAGGGTGATGCCCATGCTGTTGACCTGCAGCGGGGCCACGGGGGAGCTGTTGTTGAAGCAATCGACCTGCACTTCCCAATCAGCGTTGTAGGGAAAGCGGGTGGCGTTCCAGGGCCGGGCCACGTTGTCCTCGGCAGTGCCGTTGGCACAGGTGTAGCGCAAGACGTTCGCCGTCTCATTGAGCGCCCCATTGCCGGTCACGACATCGGTTCCCCATTTCGCGGGGTTCTTGGAGTTGTCGTTGAAGTCATCGCTGCCGTCGGCACGGGCCGCCGGCGCGAGAAGGAGGGAGAGGCATGAGGCGCCTGCAAGGAGGAGCCGCTGCCCGGGGGAGGTCGGTTTCATGGTTTGTTGGTGCTTTGGATTCAGGGGGAAGAGGGTAGCCCGTGGCGCGCGGCGGTGGCGATGGTTTGGCCCGCGCTTTCGGAAATCTCCGCCAGCGCCTGGTGCGCGGCGGGTGTTCCCGCGCGCCGCAAGGCGAACACGGCACGCATTTGGAGATTGAGCGTATTGGGAGACGTTGCGAGGCGCTGGAGCTCCGGAACCAGGGTGGCGTCGAATTCCCGCGCGGCAGCAGACGAGGGATCGTGACGAAGCGATTCACCGAGCGCGTTGAGCCCGGCGATCCGGGTGGCGGTGTTTTCTTCAGCCAGCACCAGCGGAATGATCCGCCCGGGGGAGGTGTCGGATTGGTGGATCAGGGCTTCATACAAGCGCCGCCGGACGTCCGCTTCCGGTTCGCTCTCGACCATCGCGTTCAAGTGGCTGCCGAATTGCTTCGCGGTGGGATGGGTGCTGATCGCCCACGCGGCGGAAGCGCGGACCTCCGGATCGGCATCGGCGCCAGCGACCTCGAGCAGGAAGGGGACGGCATCGGCGGAGGATTTGGAGAGCGCCTCCACCGCCGCGACCCGCAGTTCCCCATCGGCCGCGAGGGTCGAAAGGTAGCTGCGGAAGACCGGTGCCACGCGGTCGAAATCATAGCGGCCCAAGCCGTGGAGAATTTCAGTGGCAACTTCGCCGGACGGCAGGTTGGCAAAGGTGTCGGTCAACGCGAGTTGCGCGGTGGTCGTCTGGACATTCCCCAAGGTGACGGCGGCTTCGATGCGCAGCGCCTGCGGGCACGCCGGATCGGCCAGCAGATCCGCAACGACTCCGACGGCCGGGTCATTGCCGATCAGCTCCAGCGCCCGGATCGCGGCGCGGGCCACGGATTCGTCATGGTGGCGCGACAGTGATGCGAGCAAGGGCACCGTCGCCGGATTCCCCGCGCGACCGATCAGCGCCAGCATGTGCTTCAGATCTTCCGGGGAGGCGGTCGCAAGGACCTGCCGCAGCGCGGCCAATGCCTCCGGGGTTCCTTCGCGCGCCAGCCGGAAGGCGAAGTCGCGCCGCGCGGCGGGGTCGGCTCCTTCATCGAGGAATCGCGCGATGGTCTCCTCCAGGCTCAAGCCCGTCTTCAGATACTTCGCCTCGCTCTGGCGGCGGTAGTGGCTCTGGATTTCGCGTCCGAGCGCCACGACGATCGGCCGGGTGACGAGCCGTTGCGTACGAGGAAACAAGGCGCGGCCCGGCTCGTCGCTCGGGTGCCGGTGTTCGATCCACACGCTGCCGGCGACCAATCCGAGCACGACAAAGACCATCGACCCGAGTGTGACGGCGACGCGCCCGAACAGCGTTTTGGGCAAGCGGATCCAACGGCGGAGGGGGGCACCGACCTTCATGGCGTCGGGCATGCTGAGCCGATCATTTTCCGGCTTCAATTCAATTCTTCGCCGATGCCGCAGGCACCTGGTTTTCGGCCTCGCCAAGCACCGGCAGATTGGAAGAGCCTCATCCCATGTGTTGCTTCAGCGGCCCTGTCACCTTCGTCCGCGGCACGCGGATCTTCGCGCGGATCACCGAACCCGGACGGCAGGCGATCGTCTATCAGATGGAGTTCGGCGCGAAGCAGGATCTCGCGATGATCCTGCCGCTGCCGGTCGCCGCGGGCTCGGATGAGAAGGCGCTGAAGTTCATCGACCTCTCCGGCTACAAGACCTTCTTCCAAGACCTGCGTTCCGGGTTTCCCCAGCCGATCGCTTTGGCCAGCCGCGCCAAGTCGGCCCCCGCGGCGGAAGCAGCCGTTCTCGAAGTCAAGCAGGTCGGCTCCTACGAAGCGTCCTTCGTCCCCACCGTGAAGGACTTCGAACGGCTCGACGCGCGCTTCCGGCTGCCGGTGGATGCGTGGAAATCCTTGCCTCAGTATGCCGACCACGGTTTCGCGGTCTTCAAGCTGCGCTCCGGCGAGCACGAGGTCCACCCGATGGCCTTCAACTTTCCGAGCCGGCATCCCGACAAGCTGTTCTTTCCGACCGTCCACATCCACGACGGCAAGGTGCATGCCGAGGAGGAGTTCGATCACGATCTCTACTGTCAGGTCGTCCGCACCGGGCTGTTCGCGATGACCCGCTGGGATGAGAGCGATGGTCTGGCCAAGGCCTTCACCAAGCCGGAGAAAGCCGCAGGACTGATCGCTCCCGACGCCCACGTCCACCACCGCAGCCTGGTTGGCAAGATGAAGAATGAGGACATTATCCTGGGCACGGCGTAGTGGTTTCTTTTCCGCCTGCCAGCCCTTGCCGATGCCATCGACCACGACCTCTCCGCTCACCGCGCCGGCTTCCGGAAAGCCGTGGTGGCGTTTTCCGCGTGACCCGGTTTTCCAGTTCTATTCCCGCGGCACGGCCATCAATCACTTCCTCCGCCGTCGCATCCGGCCGCTGGGGATCGGGGTGATGATCGCGATCGTCATTGCCACCGGGATCGCCGCGGGCAACACCGGGCGGGCGGTTTACCTGACCTTTTCCACGGCCTGTTCGATGGTGCTGGTCGGGCTGCTGGCGCTGCCTTTCCGGCGGGCGAAATTGACCGCGGTGCGCGACCTGCCGGCCCACGCGACGGCGGGGCAGCCGCTGACCTATCAGATTCATCTCAAGAACCACCGCCGCCGATCGCCGCGGCGCTTCGAGCTGCTCGAGACGGCGCCCGATCCGCGGCCGGGCCGGGCGCAGTTCCGCGCGGCGCGGGAGCCGGGGGAAGAGCAGCGCAATTTCTTCGACCGCCGCCTCGCTTGGTACCGCTGGAACTGGCTCTGCGAATCGCGGCTGCTCTTTGAAGGCGGGCGCAGTGCCCCGGTCGAGCGGCTGCGCGCCGCGTCCGGCGGCACGGTCGCGGTCACCCTGGTGCCCCGCCGCCGCGGCTTGATCCGCTTCAACGACCTGCGCGTGGTGCTGCCGGATCCGATCGGCCTGTTCCAGCGCTGCATGAAAGTCCCCGCGCCGCCTGCCACCCTTGCCGTGCTGCCGCGGCGCTACCCGCTGCCGCGCTTCGAGCTGCCGGGCAGCGCCCGATTCCAACCCGGCGGCGAGGCGACCTCCCGCCACTCCGGGGCGGCCGGCGAGTTCACCGGGCTGCGCGATTACCAGCCCGGCGATCCGCTGCGGCTGATCCACTGGGCCACCTGGGCGCGCGTCGGCAAGCCGGTGGTCAAGGAGCTGGAGGACACCTTTTTCCCGCGCCACGGGCTGATCCTCGACACCTTCCCGCAGCCGGGCGACGAGGACTTGTTCGAGGACGCGGTGTCGGTCGCCGCGTCGTTCGTGGTCGCGGTCGATGCCCACGAATCGCTGATCGACCTGATGTTCATCGCCGGCCACGAGCGGGTGGTCACCGCCGGCCAGGGCATCGCGCGGGCCGAGACCTTGCTGGAAGTGCTGGCCGGCGTGGAAAGCGCGGCGGAAGAGGACTTCGACCTGCTCGCCCGGCTGGTGCTGCGTCACGCCGACGACCTCGCGGGCTGCCTCTGCGTGTTCTCCGGTTGGTCGGAAAGCCGCGCCCGCTTGCTGGCGCGGCTCAACCGCGCAGGGATCGAGACTTCCGCGCTGGTCGTCTGCCGGGAAAAGCCGGCGGCCGTCCCGCGTTGCCATTTCGTCCGCTCTTCGGAGCTGGCGAAGGACTTGCTGACCTTGCCGCGGGAGTTGTGAGATTCCCTCACAACGGCTCGGTCACTAACAGCCGCACGAAGCGCCGCGGCGAGCCGTCGGGGGCGATGGTGACGTTGCCGCTGGTCCCGGTGGGGATGGGATTCGCGACCGGAGAGACGGCGGTGGCGGGGGACCAGGTGCCGAGATGGGGCGAGCTTTGGATCAAGATCGGCCCGCCGCTGCCGCCGGCGGGCAGCGGGACGAGGAAGCCGCCCGGCGCGGCGGGGTTGGAGCGCGGCAGGTGAGGCCGCGGGTCGGAGTTGGCGTTCAGGCCGAGCGCCCACAGCAGGCCATTGGAGACGCCGTCGCCGTTCGGATCGCCGTTGAAGGGGGCGTTCGGGATGTTCTGTGCGATGGTCCACGCGAGGTAGGCGGTGCGCGGGACTTGGAGGGTGCCGGTGGCTTTGACCGTGCCGGTGGCCGTGATGGCAACACTGGTGGTGCCGGCGAGGAAGGTGTCGGCGATTGAAACCGGGAAGGTCGCGGTGACCGTGTAATTTCGGTAGATGCCCGTGTCTCCGGCGGCGGTCAGCACCACCGTGCCGGTCCCCGTTCCAGTGCCGCTGGCAGGATTCTGGGGGGTGAACGATGTGTTCACCTGATCCCCCAGGGCTGTGCCGTTGACTGAGCCTTGGTCGATTTCGAAGCCGTGCTGATTTGCAGCGAACTGTCCATTCGCAGGGGTCACCACGCCCGGCGGGGTGATGGTGTTAATCGCCGCGGAGAGATTGCTGACGGTGATGTTGTAGCCAGCTCCAAAAAAGCTCCGTGAAAACGTCATGTTCGTCCCCTTCGCCCGACCGTTCAGCAGGGTGAGTTCCGTGGTTTGCCCGTTGCCCGGATTGATATCGAAGAATGCCTGAACCGTGCCGGTCAGGGTAGTCGTCTCGGTGTCACTGAGGAACGGCCCTGGATTCACCGTCACCGTGACCTTGTTGAAATTCGGATCGCTGACCAGGGTCAGCGTGGTATTCGCCGGGATCGCGGCGAGCGGGGAAAGCAAGCTGAGGGCGATGAGGGCTTTCATGGGGATCTGGCTGCACACGCTACACCGCTCGTTCCGCGGTGGAAGGGGGAAATCTCCGGTATCAATTCCCGGCCATCCATGCTTCGAGAATCCCCACCGCGGCGGCCTGGTCGATCACTGCTTTCTGCCGCTTCGCATTGCGACCGGCTTCGTGCAGCTTCGCGGCGGCGTCCATGGTGGTGTAAGCTTCGTCCACATACACCAGCGGGATGCCCGGCACGCGGGCGGCGAGCTTTTCCCCGAAGGCCCGGACTTTCGCCGCGGCGCTGCCTTCGGTGCCGTCGATCCGGACCGGCAGGCCGAGGACCAGGGTGCGGATGTTCCGTTGCGCGGCGAGCGCGGCGATGCGTTCGAACGGGTCGGTCTTGCGGACGTCGATCGTTTCCACCGGATGGGCGAGGATGCCCAGCGGATCGGTCGCGGCGATGCCGATGCGGGCGTCACCGGGGTCGATGCCGAGCGCGGGGTGGGAGTCGTCGAGTCGTGTCATGGACGGTTAAAAAGTTGCTCCCCAAGCGGACGAAGCGCGTTCAAGGTCTCATCCCGCGGGTCGTGATGGAAAGTCCAATCCCCGTGTCAACCGTGTCGCCCGGCAAGCCATGACTGCAAAGGAAATCCTCGATGAACTCCAGCCGCTCGGCCGCGAAAGCTACAAGCGGGTGATGATGAAAAATCACGGGGTGGAGGAGCCTTGCTTCGGAGTCAAAATCTCCGAGCTGCAGAAGATCCGGAAGCGCATCGGCACGGACTATCAACTGGCGCTCGATCTCTATGACACCGGCAACTACGACGCGATGTATCTGGCCGGCCTGATCGCCGACGATGCGAGCATGAGCCGGGCCGACCTCCGGCGCTGGGTGGAAAAGGCGTATGCGGGTTCGCTGCCGGGCTACACGGTGCCGTGGGTGGCGGCCGGCGGACCGCACGGGTGGGAAATGGGGCTGGAATGGATCGATTTGGACGAACCGCGCATCGCTCTGGCGGGGTGGTCGACCTTGTCCTGCCTCGCGCTGATGAAGCCGGACACGGAACTCGACCTCAAAGTGTGGAGGGCGCTGATGCGGCGGGTGAAGTCATCGATTCACACCGCGCCGGATCTGGTCCGATACGGGATGAACGGCTTCATCATCGCGGCGGGCTGCGGAATCGCCGCCCTGACGGAAGAAGCGCTCCGGACCGCCGGGGAGATCGGGCCGGTGAGGGCGGATCTGGGGAACAACGGGTGCGAGGTGCCTTCCGCTCCGGACGCCATCCGCAAGGTGGCAGCGAAGGGTGGGATCGGGAAAAAGCGCAAGACCGTGAAGTGTTAGTCGCTCCTTCCCCCGCGCCGGTGGCATTCAGAGAAGCCCGGCCGGCAGCTTGTCCGAGAGCTTCTTGATCGCGTCCGCTTGGTGTCGGTTGGCAATCAGCAGCGCGTCCTCGGTCTGCACGATGATCAGGTCGCCGACGCCGAGCAGGGCGATGTGGCAGCCCTTTCGCGCGTTGAAAACGATGTTGTTCTCCGAATCGATCTCGGTAATCGGCACGTTCACGCGGTTGTCGCAGCCGACCTTGTCGAGGTAGGTCGCGACCGACAGCCACGAGCCGACATCGTCCCAGTCGAAGGTCGCCTCGATGTTCAGGACGCGGCGGGCCTTCTCCATCAGGCCGTAGTCGATGGAGATCGGCGTGAGCTTCGGGAACTGGGCGGCCACCGTCGCGGCGAGGTCCGGCGAGCGGCGCAGCTCGGAGATGAAGGAGGCGAGTTCCGGCTGGTGGTTGCTGAGCTCGCGGATGACGTTCGGCAGCGACCAGACGAACATCCCGGCATTCCAACAAAAGCCCCCTTGGGCGAGGAACTGCTCGGCCAGCTCGGTGCTCGGCTTTTCCCGGAAACGCTTCACTTCGGCCGGCATCTGCTCGCAGTGCAGGCCGGGGATCGTGGCACGCGGGCCGCGCTCGATGTAGCCGTAGGACGGGCAGGGCCAGGTCGGCTTGATGCCGATGGTCACCAGCCCGTCGGACTTTTCCGCGGTGGCCAGGGCGTCGCGCATCACCGATTGGAACGCGGCGGTATCGGCGATCAACTGGTCGGCCGGCAGCACCATCATGATCGCGTCCGGATTGCGGGCGGCGATCAGGCCGATACCCAGCGCCACGGCCGGTGCGGTGTCACGCTTGGCGGGTTCGGCGAAAATGTTTTCCGCCGGAAGCATCGGGGCCACCTCGCGGACGGCATCGACCTGTTGGGCATTGGTTAGAATCAGGATGTTCTCCACCGGGACGAGTCCGTCGAGGCGGGCGATGGTTTGTTCGAGCAGGGTCGTGTCGCCGAACAGGTTGAGCAGTTGTTTCGGCCTGGTATTGCGGCTGAGCGGCCAGAAGCGGGTGCCGGAGCCGCCGGCGAGGATCAGGGCGTAAGTGGAGGATGGGTCGGGCATTGCTGGGCGGGAGGCTAGCGATTCCCCGTCGAGGGGAAAGGGCGAATCACGCGTTTGAAGAAGTGGCGGTTTCCGGGATTGTCTGCCGCCGGAAGGGTGTTAGGGTTTCTTTCATGAACCTCGACGACGACGGTGAACGGGACTGGACGGAATCCACCGCGCTGGCGGCACCTGCCTTGCTGGGCGCCGCTGCCGGACTGATCCTCGGCGAAATGATGCACGCCAGCGCACGCCGCGGCGTGGCCCTCGGCTTGGCCGCCCTCGGCGTCGCGTCGCTGCTGCCACTCGCGGTCGGCGGCGTGGTCAATCTGGTCAACGGACCCGAAAGCAAATTCGGTGCCCGCCGCCGCCTTCGCAAAATCCGCGATGCCGGCGTCGGTCACGGCTACGTCGAGGACAGCTTGGACGAGGCCGGCGTGATCTGATCCGGCCGATGCGCATCGCCATCACCGGCACGACGGGACGGGTCGGTACAGCGCTGGCCCGCCATCTGGCCGGCCCGCACGAGGTGATCGGCCTGCCGAGGACGCGCTTCGATTTGGCGGCTCCCGGCAGCGAGCAGATCCTCGGGGAACTGGAATTCGATGTCCTGCTCAATCCCGCAGGCATCACCAGCCTCGAACAATGCGAGGATGAGCCGCTGCTCGCCCGTCGGGTCAACGCGGACGCTCCGGCGGCACTCGCCGCGATCTGCCGGGAACGTGGGGTGAAGATGCTGCATTTCAGCACCGACTACGTGTTCGACGGACGCGAACCCGGACTGCGGACCGAAGACGAGCTGCCGTCGCCGCTTTCAGTCTATGGCAAGACCAAGCGCGACGGCGAACTGGCGGTGCTCGCAGCGGGCGGCGCGGTGATGCGGGTGTCGTGGGTCTTCGGTCCGGAGAAGCCGGCCTTTCCCGACCAAATTCTCGACCGCGCGCTCGCCGGCCAGGAGCTCGCGGCGGTGGCCGACAAGTTTTCCCGGCCGACATTCACCCGCGACCTCTGCGAATGGGTCGAGGCCTGGCTCGAGGCCGGCACCCCGGCCGGCTGCTTCCATGCCTCCAACGGCGGACCGGTGACGAGCTGGTACGGGATGGCGCTGGAGATCCTGGCCTACCTGGCAGACAGGGGCATCGCCACGCCGCCTTTGAAGGCGCTGGCACTGGATGAAATGACCGCTTTCCGCGCCCCCCGGCCGCGCCATACCGCGATGGACACCCGGCGACTTGAAGCGCTGTTAGGAAAAGCCCCCCGCGATTGGCGGGAAGCGATGCGGGACCATCTGGAATCCCGCCTGATATCCCGTTGACCCTCATCAAGGGGCGTGGCAAAGTGCCTCCATCATCATGAAGGGCTACCCAATCGTCATTTCCGCCCTCGCCGTGGTCCTCGCTTCCTGCGAAACCGGTCAACTCACCACCGGCGGGAACTTCGATCCCTTGACGGCACCCGGCGGCAGCCGCACCACTCCGTTGGCGCAGACCGGCCTCCGCCCCGGCAGCTACGTCCGGACCAGCATCGACAACGCGGCTTTTTTCAACAAGCGGCCGAAGGGCGACGCCGATGCCGACCGCCAGCTCCCGGCCAACACCGAAATGAGGGTGATTTCCGACGATGGCAGCTTCGTCAAGGTGGAGCTCAACAGCGGCGAAGTCGGCTACGTGCCGTCTGTTTTGGTTTCTGATCAGAACGCAGCGGCGATTCCCACCGTCTCGCCGGACGCGATTCAGGTCTACCCGGCCCTCCCTGGCAGCATTCCGCCCGGTCTCCCCGACACCGGCTCGCCGACCATCCCACCGGTAATCGATCCCGATGCCCCGGTGAATCCCGACCTGCCTCCCGTGCCCGACGTCCCGCCGGTCCCGGTCGAGGAAGCACCGCCGGTCCCGGCCCCGCTGCCTCCCGGGGTGGGCGAAGAATTGCCGCCGGTCGAGGGCGGGAATTTCTGACGGAAGCTCACGAAAAAGGCCGCGGGGATCCCCGCGGCCTTTTTCTTGAAAACGTGCGACGTGAATTAGGCGAGGCCCTGCAACGCGGCCTTCACGGCTTCGAAGTCCGGCAGGTCCTTCGGGTGCTCCTGGACTTCGGCGTAGCGGACGATGCCTGCCTTATCGATCACGAAGGCGGAACGCTTCGGCACGCCGCCCATGATCAGGTTGGCCTCGGGCAGGAACTGCTCGTAAGCCACGCCGTAGGCCTTGGCCACCGCGTGCTCGTAGTCGCTGAGCAGCGGCAGGGTGATGCCGGACTGCTTGGCCCAGGCTTCTTGTGCGAAAGGATTGTCGCCCGAGATGCCGAACACCTTGGCGTCGAGCGCCTCGTATTCCGCGATGCCGCCGGAAATGTCGCAGAGCTCGGTGGTGCAGACCCCGGTGAAGGCCATCGGCACGAACAGCAGGACGATGTTCGATTTTCCGACCAGCTCCGACAGCTTCACGAGCTGCGGGCCTTCGGCGGTTTTGGAAACGAG
>NEUO01000040.1 GCA_002304315.1 Verrucomicrobiia bacterium Tous-C4TDCM | reverse complement strand
GCTTTCTGCTTTTCCCGCGGTTCCCGGGGTCTAACGTCGCCGCCGTGATCATCGAGACCGTCGGCAATTACCGCGCCCGCTGGGGCGAAGGCCCTTTGTGGTGGAAGGATTCGCTCCTCTATGTGGACATCGAGGGCCATCGCGTGATCCGCTTTCACCCGGCAACCGGCACCGAGGAAAGCTGGGAGGTGGGCGAACGGGTGGGCACCGTGGTCCCGCGCGAGGCGGGTGGATTCGTAATCGCGGGGGACAGTGGTTTCCAATTCCTCGATGAAAACGGGCAACTCACCGCGCTCGGCGACCCGGAGCCGGGCAAGGCGGACAACCGATTCAACGACGGCAAGTGCTCGCCCGACGGCCGCTTCTTCGCGGGGACCATCAGCTTGGTGAAAAAGACCGGCGACGCCCGTCTTTACCGGCTGGATCCGGATCTAACCGTCCGCGAGGTCTTCGGCCCGGTGACGAATTCAAACGGCATCGCGTGGAGCGCCGACGGGCGGACGGTTTACTACATCGATACCCCGCGGAAAGAAGTGCTGGCCTTCGATTACGAGGCCGGCCACTTGACGAACTTGCACAGCGTCGTTTCGACCGGGCATCACGAAGCCTCGCCAGACGGGATGACCATCGACGCCGACGGCAATTTGTGGATCGCCTTTTGCCACGGGGCCTGCGTCGCGTGCTTCAGCCCGGTGACGGGGGAAGAGCTGCGGAAGATCGACCTGCCCTGCCTGGAGACCACCGCTTGTGCCTTCGGGGGACCAGAGCTGGCGGACCTCTACGTGACGACCGGGATTCACAAGAGCGTCGAGGAAGCGGATGCCGGGAGGCTGTTCGTGATCCGCGGGCTCGGGGTGAAGGGATTGCCAGCGCATGGATTTGCGGGGTGAAACTTTCAGTGATCGACCTGTGGCGGGAATTTTGGACAATTCTCTTGATGAAAGCGCTGAGACTGTTCATATGAACCAAATGAGACCAATCGCCATTGATTTATTCTCCGGTGCAGGGGGCATGTCGCTGGGATTTGAGCAAGCCGGCTTCGATGTGGCTGCGTCAGTGGAGATCGATCCGATCCATGCCTGCATTCACAAATTCAATTTTCCGGACTGCACCGTTATTCCAAAATCGGTGCAGCATGTCACGGGGGCGGAAATCCGGGAGCTTGCGGGCATCAGTGGCAAAGTGGCTGTGGTCTGTGGCGGAGCTCCGTGTCAGGGATTCTCAATGATCGGGAAGCGTGTCCTTGATGATCCCCGCAATTCACTGGTGAAGGATTTTGTGCGTCTGGTAACTGAATTGGATTCGGACTACTTCGTTTTTGAGAACGTGAAAGGTCTGACGGTGGGAGCACATAGAGGCTTTCTCGACGAGTTGATCGATGAATTCGACTCCTGTGGATACTCTGTGCGCTTGCCGTGGTCGGTCCTGAACGCGGCGAATTTCAGCGTCCCGCAGGATCGACGCCGGTTGTTTTTGTTGGGAGCGAAGAAGGAATTGAAGCTTCCGAGCTATCCGCTTCCGACGTGTTGGCGTGCAGACGGAACACCTGAAATAAACCTTGCTGCCGGGCCATCTTGCCGAGACGCACTCGACGACCTCCCGGATGCGGATCGCTTTCAAACGCTCCGTGATAGTGATGAAGTGATGACAAGAACCTGGGGTGAGCCATCGCGGTACGCGCGTGAAATGCGTTGTCTTGACGCAAGTTCGTGGTTTTTTGGCGTTCCGCGAATTTGGAACCCGGAGATCCTTACTTCTAGCGCTCGCACGGAGCATTCGGAGATCTCAAAGAGCCGGTTTTTCGAAACACCCGCAGGTTCCGTTGAGCCCATTTCGCGTTTCTTCAAGCTGTCGCCCAGCGGTCTCTCCAACACCTTGCGGGCAGGCACCGATGCCGCACGGGGGGCTTTCACAAGTCCGAGGCCTGTTCATTATCGATATCCAAGGTGCGTGACAGTTCGGGAAATGGCCCGGCTTCACGGTTTTCCCGATTGGTTTCGTTTCCACCGCACCAAGTGGCACGGTGCGAGGCAGATTGGCAACGCGGTTCCGCCTCCCTTGGCGCGGACAGTTGCTGGGGAGGTCGCTATAGCCATGGGTCACGTGCCTAAGAGGATTGCCAGGGCCATTGGGTTGGGACCGGCGGAACTCCTATCCTTTGAGATGTCGGAAGCTTCGCGACATCTTGGAGTTGATTGCCCGATTCAAAAGAGGGACCGCAAAAGCGGTGCGAGAAAGCGGTCGCAGATGGAGACCGAGAGGGAGCGACAGGCATTGCGCTCTGCGGGCTGAATAGTAGGTAGCACACTCAATCGAGCAAATGCCAGCGAAGCCCTTCGAAAACTCCAAGAAAACAGCAGTTATACTGCGTCTGTTTGAGTCCCGCTGGAATGGAGTCCAGCTCGAAAGTCCGATGGTCAATTTGCAGGAGGTCAAGGAGGCCATCGAAGCGTTGGGTAATGAAGAGTTGGGCAAGGCGTTGTCGTCACGGAATCCTGCCAATTTCTTCAAGGACTTCATTCGGAGAGCAGAGAGCGCCAACAAGAATTGGCCCAAGCAACTGAAGGACCTTAGATGGACGGCCGAACAAAGAACCGGTGAGAACAATTGCTTTGAGTTTGTTCGCTATTCGGCCGACCAGAATGAGCCTTTTGAGGAATCATTCGGGCCGTCGGCGACCACCCCGGTTCACCGGATGCAAAGCATTACGATTCCAAAGGCGAGCCGTGATCTGGGGCGGAAAGACGAACAATGGTTGATTCAGGTGGCGGTGCAGCAGGGGCTGATACCGACCCATTTGGCGCTGCAGTCCTCCCACAAGATCGACGAAATTGTTCATTTGCAGAGTTCCGTGAAGCTAAGGAAGACCGAGATCGATGCTCTCTTTCTCGCACAGATGGTTCGCGACGGAGGATATCGCTCGGTGCTGATTACTTGCGAAGCAAAACATGGCGAGAGCATCCTGCCCGATCAGATCGTAAGTCAGGCCAATGCGGCTTCGGCTTCGAAGAAATCCGACTGGATCATTCCCATGGCCATCAAGGTGATCCGGGATTCGTCCCGGAGGGTCGCGCGTGCCGGGGGGCAAGTTTATGTCTGTGAGTTCGAAGGTTTCGAAGCAGGGAAGTTTATTGGGCGAGAAGATTTGAAAATCGTGTCGGATTGCTTGTACGAGTTCCAACCCCCGATTCCGGGTGTTTGATCTGGCGTTTTTTCAGAGCGACTGAGCCGACGCCCTTGGTCATACCGGCGCCAGAGAGTCATGTTCCTGATCAAAGGACCGGGGGTGAAAGGGTCGGCGGCGCATGGGTTTGCGGGGTGAGTGAGGGAGGATTTTCCGGAAACTTCCGCAGGCGGATCTTTCTGAAGGGGGTAGTTCCGCATCGTGCGGACCACCCTGCATGACTCCTAACCTTGCCTTCCTTGCCTGTCCCACTCGTTCGCCCTTTCCGAAAATCGCCGCGCTGGCGGTCCTTCTGGCCAGCGTCTCCCGGGCCGAGATCGTTAACTTCGACCTGGACGCGTTGCCGATCCAGACCGGTTTGTTCACCTCGCAAACCACGCCCTATGACGAGCAGGGGCTGCGTCTCAGCTCGTCCACCGGCGGGATCTCGCTCATTGGTTCGTCGAACAATTCGTTCTGCGGGACGATGGCCTACATTCCTTACCTGCTCGGCTCCACGTCGATAACGATGCAGCTCTTCAGTCCGACGGGGCGTCGCTTCACGGTGAAATCGGCGACGATTCATCCCTACTACTCGGGGGCGTCGGCCACGATTCCCTTTACCGGTGGATGGGGCGGAAACCTTTACTCCCAGTCGCACGCGACCGGCACCACGCTCGCGGGCGTCACCGTCAACTTTAATTCGAACTTCCAACGGGTCGGCAATCTGAGTTGGCAAATGACCTATAGCGGCGGTCTCTACAACCGTTTTCAGATCAGCAGCATCGTGGTCGAGTTCGACGGAGAGATGACCACGCCGGCGGCCATCACGGTCGCCGAGGCGGCGGGCATGGCAACGGTGCCGATCCACCTGGACTCCCCGCGGAGCACGGACACCACGGTGACTTGGGAGGTAACCGCCGAGACGGCGACCCAACCCGCCGACTTCACCTTTCCCGGGGGTAGCTCCGCCGGAACAATCACCATCCCCGCAGGCCAGACGATGGCGTTCGTAAATGTCCCGATCATCAATGATACCACCAACGAAAGTCCCGAAACCTTTCGGGTCAGCTTCACCGCACCATCGGCGGGCGTGCTTTTCCCGGGGAGCGCGGGAATCATCAATGCAGTCGTGACAATCGCGAGCGACGACGGAGTGACGACCTTCCCGAACTGGATGGCGGCGCATGGTCTGACCAGCACCGCAGCCGCGGCGGATGCCGACCCGAATGACGACGGGATTCCGAACATCGAGTGCTGGTTGTTCCGCCTCAATCCCGCGGGTCCGAATCCGCCGGCGTGGCTGGCGCGGCGGGCGGTGATGAACGGCGGCTCCGCGGACCCCGGACTGAGATTCGTGGTGCCGACCCCGCTGCCTTCGGATGTGCGAATCATTTTTTCTCAAAGCACGGACCTCGGGGTGTGGACGGAGCAAACACGCCGCACCGGGTTCGCGCTCGGATCCTTGTGGACCGGCAGCGGTTCGGCGCGGGTGATCGAGAGCAGCGGTAGCAGCGGCCGGACGATCACGCTGCGGGCCAGCGTTCCGACGGGCTCGCGGCCGAGGGTGTTCCTGAGGAATACTTACGAGCACGTGTCCGGTGGCGGCGCGTCGTAGGTGCTGATTGGAGATTGGACGTCGGCCCGATCCCGCTCATGCTCGCGCCGTGCTCCCTGCCCTGACCGGATACGATCCCGCCGCCTTGGAGGCCTACCTGGCCGCCGAGGGCCAGCCCGCGTTCCGCGCCGGGCAGATTCTTGACTGGATCTGGAAAAAGAAGGCGGGGTCGGTCGATGCGATGAGCAACTTGCCGGCGAGCTTGCGCGAAAAGCTGTCGTCCTCCTTTCGTCTCCATGCGCTGGACCACTCGCAGACCCAGGGCAGCGGCGATACCACGCGCAAGTTCCTCTTCAAGCTGCACGACGGCCGCTATGTCGAAAGCGTGCTGATTCCTGCGAATCCCGCGCTCTATGGCGAGAAGTCCGACCGCCGGACGCTCTGTGTTTCGTCGCAGGTCGGCTGCGCGTATGGCTGCAAGTTCTGCGCTTCGGGACTGGCTGGATTCGCGCGGAATCTGGATGCCGCGGAGATCGCCGGGCAGGTGCTGATGGCGGAGCGGTTGTCGGGCGAGCGGGTCGACAACCTGGTCTTCATGGGCATGGGCGAGCCGCTGGCGAACCTCGATAACCTGCTCGCCGCGGTGTCGATCATCACCTCGCCGTGGGGGCTGCATCTCGGTGCGCGGCACCTCACCATTTCCACCTCCGGCCTGGTCCCGCAGATCCGCAAGCTGGCCGAGCATCCGCAGCAGATCCGGCTGGCGATTTCGCTCCACGGCGCGACCGATGACGTCCGCGGGCAAATCATGCCGGTGAACAAGAAGTGGGGAACGGCGGAGTTGTTCGATGCGCTCGACTACTGGAACTCTCGTAAGAAGCAGCACCTGACGCTGGAGTATATCCTGATCGAGGGCGTGAACGACGATCTCGATCAGGCGCGGATCCTCGCCGGGCATGCGCGGCGGTTGAAGGCGAAGGTGAACCTGATTCCTTACAATACGGTGGACGGACTCGATTGGAAGCGACCGTCGGAAGACCGCTGCCGGGCTTTCCGGGATATCTTGAAGAACGCCGGAGTTGCCGCGACGCTGCGCTTGGAGAAGGGGCACGACATTGATGCGGCGTGCGGCCAGTTGCGGCTGAAGCAGGAGACGGAAGAGGGGACCATCGAGGCCCCGGTGAAGGCGCGGTAGGGACGGGCGATGTGCTGGAGTGGGTGGTGTACTGGACCGCGGACTTTAGTCCGCTTGGACGGTTGGGGATTTCGAGCGGACTGAAGTCCGCGGTCCAGTAGACGGGTCCTCGCGACCGACGGGCGGGTGGATTCAACCGCCTTCCTCTTCCGCCAGCACCTCCCGGACTTCGGCGATGAGGATTTCCACTTCGCCGAGGATCTCCTGGGTCTCCTGACGGACAAAGGTGCGCCAACCGGGGTTCGCGAGATTTTCCTGATCGGCTGAGTCGAGGCCAGCGAGGGCGTCGTGGAGATAGCCACGGGCTTTCTTCAGGCGGACCAGCACGTTGCCAGCGAAGAGCGCGTCCGGCGGCCACTCGTCTTCGTCGACTATCCCCAAGGCACCGCCGAGCTTCGCGCTGGCGGTGGTGAGGCCGTTCATCAGGTGGATCAGCGGATGCTCGGCGGAGCAATCTTCCGGCAGCCATTCGCGCGCCTCCTTATGAATCCGCACCGCGAACTCGAGGGTGTGCTCGATCAAGGGGTGACGCTCGGGCTCCTCGTCTTTCCACTTGTCCGCCTCGGCCTTGCTTTGAGGTTTGTCTTCCACTTCTTCCTCGCCGCCGGCAGCCAGGAGCATGCGATCCATGAAGCCGGTCATCGCCGCTTCGTTCGCGCGGCGTTGTTCGAGTTCATCATCCTCGCTCATCGTCCACGCGGCGGTGTCGTCGAGCTCGAGGATGAAGTCGGTGGTTTCGATGACGACGCGGCCGTTGCGTTGGCTGAACCATTCGAGGTAGAGCGAGTTTCCCCAGTGCCAGGGGAAGGCCTCCTTCTTGCGGTAGCACTCCATCAGCTCGTCCATCGAGATGTCGGGCACCTTCACCTTGCGCGAGGCGGTGATGTCGCCGACCACGCCGATCTGCTCTTCAGCCAAGCCTTCGGGCGGGCCGGCTTTTGGGGTGGGATTGGTGAAGCGGAGGAGGTGTCCGGCGAGGTCGCGCCACGGATTGCCTTCCAGCTCGAGGCGGATGGGTTCGTCACGTCCCACCAGCCAGAGCTGGCCGCGGACCTTGCCCGGGGTGCGGTTGTCGATTTCGCCGCGGATCACTTGTTCGTCGATGCGCCATGCCATGGGGGGAAAATGGGGAGTTGTTCTTCAGATGGCCAGTCACAAGAGGGGAGGCGTGGGCTGGGGGCTACTGGACCGCGGATCTTTAGTCCGCTTGGACGGTTGGGGTATTCAAGCGGACTAAAGTTTGACCGCCTCGTGTTTCTTACAAGTCGCGGTCCATCTCCGCTTCGCTCCGGTTGCGGTCCAATACATCGAACGTCTCGCGGAGTCCTATTAGTAAGAAATTCACATGGTCGCGGTCGGGGGCGTCGGGAAGGGAGGAGGATTCGAAGGCCGCTTGCACCTCCACGAGCTGATCTTCCGCCCGCGCTACCAGATCTTCATAAGCGAACTCGCCGGCCCGGACCCGCAGCAGGTATTCGCGATTCGGGCGGCGGATGCGGAGCGTTCCTTCCCGTGCGATTTCCCCGGCCATGTCGAGCAGGCGCAGGGTGTGCATCAGGTTCTTCGAATCGTAGCCGCGGCCGTGGCTGGCGTTGGTGGTGAAGCGCTCCTCGTTGCGGTTGCCGACCCACTCCCAGTATTCGCGGTGCGCCTTGCAGTGGGCTTGGAAGGCGTCGGCGTTGAAGTGCATCCAGCCGACGGGCACGGCCTCCTTCGCCACGCTGCTGAAGACGAGCGTGTCGGGGTCCTTTGGCGAAACCAGGCCGCGGGCTTCGCTACGAGGTTCGTCGTAGATCGCGAACATCCCGGCGGCGTGCTGGACGGCGGTGAGGCCGCACTGGTGCGGATCGATCCCGCGGGCGGCGAGCCATTCGATGACAGGCGCGCTGCCCTGGCCTTCCGGGACGTGGCAGAATTCCAGCATCGCCTTCCGCTGTTCCGGCTGCGGGTTGACGATCTTCTTGTTCAGCCCGCGCGCCTTGCGGATCTGGCCCATGGCGTATTCGCCGAAGGTCCTGGCGCAGAGTTTGGAGAGGAAGATCTCCGGTTTCAGGAGCCCGAATACCGGATGCCGGTGGCGGATGCAGTCGTCCGGCATCGCGAGCAGTTCGAGTGCGTTCGGGTTGTTCTTCAACAGCAACGAGACGAAGTGGCCGAGTTCGTAGTAAACTTGGTCGCTGCGTTCGTCGGCGACCTGCTCGATGGCATCGAGCCCGAGCAGGAAGGCGCGCGGCGCGGCGAAGACCCCGCGGCGGTCCTCGTCCGAGCCCTCGTTCGCGGTGCCGTAGGCGTGGCTGCCGGCGACGGTGTCGAGCAGCAGCAAGTCGGGCTGGCGTACGCGGTCGAGGGTGAAGTCGGCCGGCTTGAGAATCGAGGCAGGGCGGCGGATCGATGGATTCGATGCCTTCCTGCACCGAGAGGTAGGAGCTTTCCGGGCGGACGAAGAGAAAGCGGATGTCGTAGTCGCTGTCCGGCGACGCGAAGCCCCAGGCGCGGCTGCCGGATTCGCAGGCGTAGGGGATGCGGATCCCGTGCTGGCGTTCGATGCGGGTGAGGAGTGCTTGGATTTCGTGGTCCATCCGGCGGGGAGGATGGGGTGCAGATGGCCGGGCGGACAGAGGGAAAATGGGGCGCGCCAGCGGGAGCTTGGGTTCCGCGGAACCAAGGCTGGCTTGACTTTCCAGAGTGCGGCCATATTTACGGCCATATGAAGACGACTATTGAGTTACCCGACGCGCTTTTTCATCGGGCGAAGGTGTTGGCCGCGCAAAGGAAGATCAGCTTGAAGCAGCTCATGGTGGAAGGTTTGGAGTATGTCACTGCGGGCCCCCCCCGGCAGCCTACGGAACTGACCGAGGATGAGAAGGAGTTCCTGGAGATCGATCCGTATGGGATCCCGGTTCTAAAGAAGCGCGGTGTCGTGGTCACGAACGGGTTGGTGAATCAGATGCGGGAGGAACTCGGGATCTGATGCATCTGCTGGACGTCAATGTTCTCATCGCTCGCGCCGATGCGGCGCATGTGCATCATCATGCCGTGGCGGCATGGATGAATCGTCACGCTGCCGCGGGCTGGGCGACCTGCCCGCTCACCGAGAACGGGATGATCCGGATCTTGGGGCAGCCGGCCTATCCTGCGGGTCCCGGCGATCCTCATCGTGCCTTGTGCAGTTTCCAGCAGCTTCTCGCGATTCCGGGCCACCGGTTTTTGCCGGATGATTTCTCGTTGCCGGATGGGGTTCCGTCTTTGAAAGGGGTGACTTCCGCGCAACTGACGGATCTCTATCTTTTGGCCTTGGCCGTGAGGCACAACGCGCGATTCCTGACGCTCGACCGCCGGATCGATCCGTCGCTGGTTCCGGGAGGAGCGGCGGCGTATGTGCAGCTTTGACCATCCTGTCCGATGTCACCTTTCGAACCACCAGATTTCCATTTCAACGGACGGCGGATGCCAAAATGGGGTGCCTGCTGGAGCCTTGCTGGAATCTCGGAGTTCCTGGCGTCAGCGCTCCTCACCTTGGGGAGATTACTTTGCCTTGATCGTAATCACGTGCTCGGCGGGTTGCTTCGCGTCGGCGACGGCTTTGGCGAGCTTGGCGCGGACTTTTTCAGTGAGGGCGAAGGTTGCCTCGAGGTCGGCGGCGCCTTCCGGGCCGTGGACCAGGGTTCTGATCTGGCGGGTCTCGTAGGACTGCTTCGCCAGCACGGCGTCCCACACCTTGGTGAAAGCAGGCAGCAGCGGATGGGTCTCGAAGTCCTTGGCGAGGTTCACGCCGGCCTGAAGCGCGGTGGCTTGATAGGTGCGGGTGCTTTCACCCCAGGTCACGTCGTAGGCGGTGGCGGCGGGCGCGGCGATCTTCAGAACGAGGCGGTTCAGCCGGTCGTCGAATGGCACCAGCGCGAGTCCGGCGCGCATCGAGTCGTCGCTCTTCACGTCGCCCGGTCCGGCGCTGAAGGGCAGCTTGGTGCTGCGGATCGTGAGTTTGCCGTCGGCCGCGGAAATCACCTCGTGGCCGGCGGTCGCGGTGGCCTTGCCGGTCGCGGCGTCGAAGGTGATGGTGCCGAGGTCGCCGTCGAGCCCCATGCCTGTTAGAAACGAGTAGGCCATGATCAGCTGGCCCGCCCAGCCGGGATGGACGCCGTCCTTGCCGGCGAGCATGAAGGCGGGGCCGTGGAGTTTTTCCGCCTGGAAATCGGCCAGCAGCATCGGCCGGTAGAGATCGGCGAACGCGACCTTTTCGGCGGCGGCGACCTCGATCCCGATGTTGCGGAATCTCGACAGCGCGAGGTTGAGCTCCTCCTTGGTGCCGGAGGCGGTTTTCACCCAGTTCGGGACGGTGTCGATGATCCCGGAGGAGCCGAGCAGCACCCGGGTGCCGGCCTGCTTGAAACTTTGGACCATGGCGGTCTGGTTCTTCCGGTATTCCGCGGCGACCGGTTCGTTGTAGGGGACGTAGCGGAAGTCGTTCATCCCGTAGCAGGTGGTCGCGAAGGTCGGCTTGAAGCGCAGGACGTCGCTCTCCATCCGCTTGAGGAAGCCGCCCGCCTGCTCGCCGCTCCAGCCGTATTGGCGGCAGGTGATTTCCAGCTCGGGCAGGCAGGCGGTGAGGTAGGTTTCCAGGATGACCGAGTAGCGCTTTTGTTCCGTGATCGAGTCGCCGCAGATCGCGACACGGTCGCCTTTTTGAAGCAGCAGTCCGGTGGGCTCAGGTGCGGGCGCGAGCTGGTAGGCCGAGAGTTCCGGCGGCAAGGCGGGCGCTTCCTTGGCAAGGGTGGGCAGGGAGAGGGCGAGGAGGAGGATGGCGAACCGGGACTTCATTTCGGGA
Organism: Verrucomicrobiia bacterium Tous-C4TDCM; assembly: GCA_002304315.1. Taxonomy (GTDB): domain Bacteria; phylum Verrucomicrobiota; class Verrucomicrobiia; order Verrucomicrobiales; family Akkermansiaceae; genus Haloferula. Next base: position 17,470 of record NEUO01000040.1, on the reverse strand, counting down.
TAAGCCGAGCGGGAATCGCGGGGTGGATCAAGCGGCGATGATGGATTTCGGGGCTTGTTCCGCCACCCTGGCCGAAAGGTCCGGTGGCTTCCCGACGTTTCATTCAATCCATGAAAATCCATGCCGTCATCCTCCCCGCGGGCCTGCTCGTGCTCGCGATCTCTCTTGCCAAGGTGCCTTCCGTCCCGGCGTGGAAGAAGCACGTGCTGACCAAGGACTTCATCACGGAAGGTCTAGCGGCCGGGGACATCGATGGCGACAAGGTGAAGGACCTGGTCGCCGGAGCTTTCTGGTTCAAGGGGCCGGATTTCAAGGAGGGCAAGCTCTATCGCCCGGGCCGGGCCCAGCCGATCGGCAGCTACATGGAAGACTCGTTCCTGAGCTGGATCGATGATGTGAACAGCGATGGCAAGAACGACATCCTGATGGCCAGCCACCCGGGCAAGGACATGACGCTTTACCTCAATCCCGGCAAGGAAGGCGACTGGCCGGCCCACCGGGTGATGACGGAGGCGGCGACCGAGAGCCCGCTGTGGCTCGACCTCGATGGCGATGGCAAAAACGAGCTGGTCTGCACGCAGGGCGGCAAGTTCGGCTATGCGGAGGTCGATTGGTCCGATGTGACGAAGCCTTGGACCTTTATCGAGGTGTCCGAAAAGCGGACCAACACGCCCTACACCCATGGTCTCGGAGCGGGGGATTTGAATGGCGACGGCAAGGCGGACATCATCGAGAAGGAAGGCTGGTTCGAGCAGCCGGCGGAGAAAGACGGCAAGTGGGTCTGGCACAAGGAGCCTTTCGCCGGTCCCGGCGGGGCGCAGATGCTGGTGTTCGATGCCGACAAGGACGGCGACAACGACATGATCACCAGCTTGAACGGCCACGGGTACGGGTTGGTCTGGTACGAGAACTCCCGTAGCGACGGCAAGGTGAGCTTTGTCCGCCATGAGATCCTGCCGGAAGATCCCGCGAAGACCGGGCCGGACGGATTGCAGTTCAGCCAGCTCCATGCGCTGGATGCGGGGGACTTCGACGGCGACGGGCGGATGGACTTTACGACCGGCAAGCGCTTCTGGGCGCACAACGGCGGGGATCCCGGTGCCCGCGACCCCGCGCTGGCGGTGATTTTCTACAACCGCGCGAAGGACAAGGGCGTGGAGTGGCAGGCGGAGGTAATCGACAACGACTCAGGCGTCGGCTGCCAGGTGCTGGCGGTCGATCTGGATGGCGACGGGAAGCTGGAGTTCGCGGCGGGGACGAAGAAGGGCGTGCACATTATCCGGAGATAGGGGAGGCGGATTGATGATTGTTGATTGAGGATCTTTGATTTTCTGAGTCAGAAGCGCCAGGTGATCCCGGAGCGGACTGAGAAGTCGGTGGACGCCGCTCCGATGCCGGCGCCCAGACCGAGGCGGACGGTGCAGTCGTGGACGGGGGTCCAGTAGAGGCCGGCGATGAGCTCGTTCTCGCCGTGGCGGTTGAAGTCGCCGATGTTCTCCAAGCCGACGGCCCAGTCGTGGCTGAGACGTTGGCGGATGCCGACCGAGTATCCGAAGTCGACTTCGCCGGAGCCGGGGGCGACGCCGATGAGATTCACGACGAGGCGGGTGCTTTCGCCGAGGTTCGTATCGGCGATGAAGCGGAAGTGGAAGTGGTCCTCGCCGTGGCGGTGGATGCCGCCATGGGAGTGACCGTGGTCGTGCAGATGGACGTGGCCGCCGGTGTCGGACCCGGGCGGCGGGCCGTCGGGACCGGGGTCGATGCCGCCGCCGCCGTCCCCGTGCTGATGGATCGCACCGGGATGACCGTGGGCGGCCGAGCTATCGGCAAAGACATAACCCGCGGCAAAGGCGAAGGATACGGGGAAGTCACCGGTAGGAAGCGTCCATTGGAGTTGTGGATTGACGGCCGTGTAGTCCCAGCCGCCCGGGCCTTCGTCGGCCAGGCGGAAAGAGGTGCCGAGGGCGAGGCCGGGCAGCAGGCCTGCCATGAAGCCCGGCTCCAGGCTGAGCTCGTCGGTGTCGCCGCTTTTCGACCACTCGAATGATGTGAAGGCGGTGAAGTGCCCGGGCCGCGGGACGCCGGAATCGAGAGTGACCAGGAAATCCTGACCGTGATGGGCACGGGCGACCGCGGGGATGAGCAGCAGGAGCAGAAGCCGGTTCATGGGTTGGACGCGCTTAACGGAGGCGGCGGATGCCGAGGAGTCCGGCGGCGAGGATGGCGAGCAGGGCCGACGAGGGCTCCGGCACGGCGGTGGTGGTGAAGCTCGCTTGGAATCCTTGGCGCGGCGGGTTGGTGAGCGACGGGGCATTGCTTCCCAAGACGATCGTGTAGTTCCCGGCGGCAAGATCGACGGTGTAGGTCGCGGAGCTTGCCGAGTTGTTATCAACCAGTCCGATGAAGCTCAGGTCTTCCGCCCAGTCGATGTTGCCGCGGTTGTTGTAGTCATGGTTTTCTCCATCGGCGGCGTCGAGGCCGTAGGCGTCGGCGATGGCCTGCGGGATGTCGTCGTTGTCCCAGCCGGACCAGAGGGTGAAGGACGGGAAGAGATTATCGGTGGGGCGGAAGCCCGCGCCGTTCGGGATGTTGGCGTTGCGCGCCAGGGTGACGGTGAAGCGGCTGGCTTCGGTCAGCGTGACGGCGACCCACTGCGAGGTGTGGGTCCAGCCGCGGGTCGGGTCCCCGGGTTCGAAGAGGCCTTGATCTTCCCAAGACCAGGCTCCGATGTGGGAGCCGCCGATGTTCGGGGTGACGGCGGCATCAACCCCGCCGAGGGTGACATACCACTCGTAGCCGATGCCGCCGGAGTTCGGGTCGGGATTGGAAACGTCGTGGAAGCTGATGGTGGCGGCCGAGGCACCGGTGGCGGCGAGGAGAAGCCCGATGAGGGCGGGGTATCTTGTTTTCATGGGATGTTGTTTGGTTTCAGACGGACTTCACCAGGTGCGGTGGAGTCGGAAAAAGCGGCGGTCGGCGGTGCCGGTCGGCCAGTCGAGCTGGAGCGAAGCACCGTTGGTCCGGGGCGGCGTGGTCCACGGGGTCCAGCCGTCGGCGGGGGAGGAAGTGGTTTGCGGGAACCAGTCGTCCATGCCGGCCGGCCATTGGAAGGTGAGCTGGCCGGGTGCCGGCTGGAGGAGGGTCCAGGGAAGCGCTTCATCGCTGTCGCGGATGCCGTCGCCATCGCGGTCGCCGCCGAGCCGGGTGCCGCTGCCGGGGGGCACGCCGAGGAATGTCAGCGAGTCGCCGGCGGCGAGCAGGTCGAGCAGCGCCGTGCGTGAAAGAGGGGCTTCCGAACTACGATCACTCTGGTAGTTCGGCGCGACGTAGCGGAAGCGGCGGCCGAGCCCGCCGATGCGGCCGCGGACGACGAGGTCGCAGTTGTTGGCGGCGACCTGGCCTTCGAGCAGGGTGATTTCGGCGAGGGCGAGGGCGGAGTTCCGGCTCAGGTTGTCGACCGTTACGCTGCGGCCGACGGCGGGTGCGGTGCCGGTGTCGAAGCAGAGGAGGAAGGCGGTGAGGTTGTCGAGTTGAGGGCCGTCCTCGAGGGCATCGAGCTGATAGAAATGAACCCGCGGCATCTCATGGTCGGTGCCGTCGGAGCCGAGGCCGAAGCCGGACAGCGAGACGCCTCCGGGGGTGGGATCGTAGATGCCGGCGCGCTGGTAAACCAAACGCAGCGGCGGGGTTTTCATGTCCTGGGTCCCGTCCACCTCGCGGCGCAGGTCGAGGTTATGATCGGTGCCGGCGGGCAGCGGATGGCAGACGACGCAGTGGCTTTCCAGGTGGTTGTTGAAGAGGTCGCGGCCAGTCGAGGCGTTGGCACCGTTGAAGGACGTCGGCAGGCTGCGGTCGGGATTGCGGTTGGGATTCGGGTGATGCGGGATGCTTGTTAGATAGGCGGCGAGCGCGTTCATGTCGGCGGCGGAGAGTTGGCTGCCGCCCATCAGGTTGGGGAAGGTGGAGTTGAAGCTCTGGATCGACGGCTTGTCGCCGCGCCAGTGGAACTTCGGCACGACGGCGGCGGGCGGCTGGGTGACTCCGGCGATGTTCGACGCCATGCCGCGCAGTGTCTGCGTGGTCATGGGGCCTTTCATCGGGTGGAGGTTGCGGTTGCGCAGCGTGAGGTTGTGGACGGAGAGGTTGGCGCCCTGGATGGTGACCATGCTGCCGCCGGGATCGCCGAGGTCCCAGGCGAGGCCGTCGCGGTCTGCGTCGAGATGGCAGGTGGCGCAGGATACGGTGCCGTTGCCGGAAAGGCGCGCGTCGAAGAGGAAACCGCGGCCGGCTTGGACGACGGGCGGCGTGGGATCCAGGCTGCCGGCCGGGATTTCCGAAAGGATGGCGCGGCTGGCGGTGGAGACGGTGGTGATACTGTTAGAAAGCTTGTTGAGGACGTGGAGGCGGGAGCCGTCGGGCGAGAGGACGAGGCCGCGCGGGCCGCGCATGGCGGTGGAGTTGCTGCCGTTCACACGGACGTCGATGCGGTGGAGGACCGCGCCGGTGGCGGTGTCGATCTCCGCGAGGCGGTCGGAATTGAACGCGGCGACCCAGGCGCGGTTGCCGTCCGGGGTAATCGCGAGGGCTGTCGGTTGGGCGAGGGCGATCGCCTTGGCGGGCTCGTTCGGCAGAATGGCGTGGTTGATGCCGGGATTGAGGTCGTGGATTTGCGGACTGGGCGTTCCCGAAAGCGGGACGCGGGTCAGGCGGTGGCGGGCGAAGTCGCCGCGCAGTTCCGGCTCGAAGCGGGTGAGGTTGATCGATTCGGAGTTGGCGATCCAGAGGTCGCCGGACTGCGGGTGGATGGCGAGGTCGAAGGGATGGGTGCCGGTGCCGCCGAGGTAGCGGAGGATGGCGAGGTTGGCGGTGTCGATTTCCACGACGTCGTGATCGAGCACCGTGAAGCCGATGCGCGGGTCAGTGGCGGGCACGATCAGGGCGGTGCGCGGCGGGTTGGGCAGGCTGTTGTTAGAAGGAGCCGGCTGGGCGGGCGCGACGTTGCGGGGGAGGATGGTGGTGCCATTGCCCGAAAGAAGGAACGCGGCGTAAAGGCGGCTGCCATCGGCGCTGGCGGTCAGGGCGCGGGGGTAGAGGCCGGTGAGCGGGATGCTGCCGAGCGGCTGGCGCGTGGTGGCGTCGAAGACGCGGATGAGGTTGTTTCGCGAGCAGGTGACGAAGGCCTTGCCGGCGGCGAAGGTCACGTCGGCGGGTTCGTCGGGGACCGACAGCGTGTCGATCACGCGGCGGCCGGAAAGCGAGACGATGGAGACCGAGTCCGAGAGTTCGTTGACGACCCAGAATTCATCGGGCGTGCGGGCTTTGACCGAGACGGGCTCCAGCCCGACGGCGATCTCGGCGACCAGCATCGGCGCGGGCCGGGCCGGATTCGTCACGTCGAAGACCGACAGCGCGGCATCCGGCGAGTTGACGGCGAGCAGGTGCGTGCCGTCCGGCGTCAAGGCGACCGGGTGGACGTGGCGGGCTTCGAACTGGGCATGCGCCACAGCACAAGACAACAACACGGCGATGGTGAAGAGGCTGTGGCGCATGGGATCCGGAACGTTAGTTGAAGGAAGGAACCTTCACTCGGCTTCGACGCGGAAGAACGCCGCGTTTTCCGTCGAGATGAAGCGGAACTCGAGCTGGCCCTGGGCGTTGATCAGGGTCTGCGGCGCGGTCATCGGCAGCGGGGAGAAGCCGCCGAGGGTGGTCGATTTCTTGATGCCCAGTTTCAGGGTGAACTCGCCGTTCGCGGGGTTCCGCTGCAGCAAGGGGGTTCCAACGTGGAGGGCTTGCACCTGGGAGGCGGTGAAGAGTTCCGTCTCAGTGAGCCATTGCTCTTCGCCGCCGAAGCCCAGCGCGTTGCCGGCGAGGTCCTGGATGTTCGAGGTAAGGAGGTTCAGTCGGTAGGTGCCGCCCGCCACGGTCGCCGGCGTGGTGCCGGTCAGCGTGAAGGTGGCGTTGTTCACCGTGGTGAGGGCGAAGCTGCCGTCGATCAGGTTCGGACCGTTGTCGCGGGTGAGGGTGAGGTCGCTCAGGTCGAAGTTCTGGACGGCTTCGTTGAAGGCGATGGTGATGGAACCCACCGACGAGGTCCGCGGGTCGGGCGACACCGGAACGATGGTGGCCCGGGGCGCGGCGGTATCGGTGGCGGCCGCCGATGCGGTGCCGGTCAGGCCGTAGGTCGTGGCATCGGGGGTGGGGAACTGGGCGTTGTAGTTGGTGCCTCCGACGAAGACCGAGTAATCGCCCGGCTCGAGGTGGAAGGTGCCGGTGACGGTGCCGTTGGCGTTGCCATCGCCCACGATGCCGGGTGTCGATCCGAAGTTGGCAGAAGTGCCGTCGGCGGCATAGCCGACGAAGGTGAAGGACGAGAGGTCGGCGAAACTGGTGCCCCCGTCGTTGCCGGCCTTCCAGTCGCCGAGGGAAAAGAGCGCGCCTTCCTTGGCGGGGCCGAAGCTTTTGGCGAGATAGGCGGCGGTGATGGCGGCGAAGTCGTAGTCCGCGCCGCCGACAGCACCGATCTTGGCGAGGCCCTTGTAAACCGAGAAGCCGGGGAGCAGTCCGCCGTTCCGGGTGCCGCCGTTGGTGGAGGCGGAGAAGTTCAGCGTGACGTGGGCGGACGACGCGAGGGTAAAGCGGAAGGGCCGCATCTTGTGGGCATCGCCGTAGTCGGCATCGGTGCCGTCGGCCCAGCCGTAGTTGCTGGTGACGGTCTGGTTGACGAGGTTTACCGCGGGGTCGCCCGGCACGAGGGTGCCGAAGTTGCGGTTGGTGTAGCTGATGTGGGCGAAGGTGGTGAGCGGGGTGAGGAGAGATGCGAGGAAGTAGATGGATTTCATCGGAAGATATATTTGGAAATGAGGTGTTGGAACACGCAACGGGCGTGATCGCTTATGAAACGAACAAGGGGAGCAACGCGGTGATACGGTCATGGCGACCGGCCGCGAGCTGCGGATGGAATCGAGTCCCGAAGTGCATCAAGGGGCACGGCGGACGATCTCAGACGGCCATCGGGATGTCACGGGGTAGGCCGCAGCATTGGACGCCATGGCGAAGCCCCGTGCCCGCAGGCACGCGATCCGAAAGGAAAAGCCGGACTCGATCAGGCGAGCGCTTGTGGAGGCGGCAGCGGCGGACAGGTGCCGCGGGATTCGGCCCGGAGGTCGAGCTCGGGCCGGGAGAGAGTCATGATATCACGACCGCAGGGCGCGGGGACGTCGATGTATCTCTCGAAAGTGCATTCCTTGAGGACGAGGCCTTGGGAGGAGGTCGGGGCGTTGTCGTCGCCACGGCTTTGGGACTCCTGTTTTTTGCCTTCGGCGATCGCTTTGCACATGGAACAGGGGTGCTCGCCGTCGAAGGTTTTCTTCGAGCCTTCGATCAGGCCGTCCTGCGCGGAGTAGTCGACGATCATGTTCGACCAGGCGATGACCTGCATCGCGCCCCAGTGGCCGCCGCAGAGATGCAGGCAGCCGAGGACGGCGACGAGGATGCGCAGGAAACGGTTCAAGGCGGGGGAGGAGTGCGATAGATGGGACGGGGTGTCAAACCGGGAATCGGGGAGATGCGTGATGGTGATGTCGGGGGGCGGATCTCGGGGCGGAGGACCGGGTGCGCGGAGGGTCTGCCCCGCAGAAGCGAGGGGAGGGCCGGGAGGGCGATGCGGGACGGGAAGAGGAGGCGGGCGTTGGGGGACCATTCTGCGGACTAAAGTCCGCGGTCCCGGTGGTGGGCGATGCGGGACTTGAAAGGCGTGGCGGGCAGTCGGGGACCGTTCTGCCGGTCGCAGACCGGCGCTCCCGGAGGGAGGCTCACTCCGGCCACTTGAGGTCGGGGGACTTGCCGCGCCAGTAGGGTTGGGCGGGGTCGAATAGGTCGCGGCCGTTGACGAGGACGCGGCCGGAGGAGTCGATGGGGAGCACTTGGACTCCGGTGCCGACGAAGAAGACGACGGCTTTGCGGCCGAAGGGCTTGGGGTCGAAGCGGGTGGTGCCGGGGATGAGCGGGGTCATCACCACAGGGGTGCCGGTGCCGTAGCTGGAGCGGCCGGAGACGTAGCTGAAAGAGCATTCGCCGGGTGCGAGGGCGGTGGCGTCGGAGTCGATGATATCGTCGGGCTTTCTGGCGGTGGGTGAGGTCTTCGCCCAGAAGATCTTCTCGGACTTTCCCGCGGTGGCGATGAGCTGGCGGAAGAGTTGGTTGGAGCTGGAGTCGCCGAGCGTGAGCGGGGTGCCGGTGCAGTCCTTGACGTCCACTGCGGTGGAGGCGTCGGGGAAGCTGCCGTATTCTTCGTCGAAGGAGTAGAGGTTGAAGGAGAGGGAGCGGAGGTTGGAAGATGCCTCGGTGAGATCCGCAACTCTTCAATTCCTGGTGATCGTGAGCCAAAGGGAGAGCGCCACGGTGATCGCGATGACGAGGAACAGGGCTCCGAGAATGGCTCGTTTCGAGACCGGGCGCTTGGGGGGCGGGGCTTGAGGCGTTGGAGCGTCGGGGCGAGGCTCGGGAGTCATGGCTTATCTTCCCGGGTTTGGGGGAAGAGGCAAGGTTCCGGTGAGGCACCGGGGGAGAGGAGGCTCTGCACCGCAGAAGCGAGGGGACGGCTGGTCTTGGCGATGCGGGGCTGGAATAGGCGGCGGGCTTTTAGGGCCCGTTCTGCGGACTAAAGTCCGCGGTCCCGGTGGGAAGGCGCTGCGGGACTCGAAGGGGCGGCGGTATCGGGGGACCGTTCTGCCGGTCTGCCTACTTCGCTGCCTACTTCGCTAAAGCCACGAAGGCCGGGAAGGACCGGCGGGCCCGGTGAGGGGGCGATGCGGGCTGTCAGGGACCGTTCTGCCGACTAAAGTCAGCGCTCCCGGTGGCGCCAGCGCTGGATCTCGGAGCGGACGTTGTCGACGGAGGGCGAGCCGGGGTTGGTGCGGGCGGCGAGGGCGCGGGGGAGGTTGAAGACGGTCTTGGCGTCGTCGGTGTAGATGGGGTCGATCTTGGCGAGGTCGAGCTGGTCGAGCGGGACGCCGGTCTTGACCGATTCGGCGACGGCCTTGCCGACGAGTTCGTGGGCGTGGCGGAAGGGGACGCCTTGCTTGACCAGCCAGTCGGCGAGGTCGGTGGCGAGGAGCATCGGGTCGCTGGCGGCGGCGAGGCAGCGTGCCTCGCGCATCTCCATCGCGGCGATCATCTCGGTATTGACGGCGAGGATGAGGCGGAGGGTGTCGATGGAGTCGAAGAGCGGCGGCTTGTCTTCCTGGAGGTCGCGGTTGTAGGTGAGGGGAAGGCCCTTCACGGCGACGAGCAGGTTCATGAGGTTGCCGACGAGGCGGCCGGTCTTGCCGCGGGTGAGTTCGCAGACGTCGGGGTTCTTCTTCTGCGGCATCAGCGAGGAGCCGGTGGTGTGGGCGTCGGAGAAGACGACGAAGCCGAACTCGGCGGTGCACCAGAGGATGAGGTCCTCGCTGAGGCGGGACAGGTGGACGCCGCAGAGGCCGGTGGCGAAGAGGGTCTCGGCGATGTAGTCGCGGTCGGCGATGGCGTCCATCGAGTTGGTCGTCACGCCGTCGAAGCCGAGCTCGGCGGCGATGGCGCGGCGGTCGAGGTTGATGGTGGAGCCGGCAAGCGCGCCGGAGCCGAGCGGGGAAATGTTGAGGCGCTTGCGGGCATCGGCGAGGCGGCCCTTGTCGCGCTCTAACATTTCAATGTAGGCGAGCAGGTGGTGGCCGACGGTGACCGGCTGGCCGCGCTGGAGGTGGGTGTAGCCGGGGAGGACGGTGGCGGCGTATTTTTCGGCGCGGTCGAGCAGGGCGGACTGGAGGCCGGTGACGGCTTCGAGCAGGCCGTCGATCTCGGTGCGGCAGTAGAGGCGGGTGTCGGTGGCGACCTGGTCGTTGCGCGAGCGGGCGGTGTGGAGCTTGGCGCCGGCGGGGCCGATGCGCTTGGTCAGCTCGGCCTCGATGTTCATGTGGATGTCCTCGAGCGAGGTCTTGAACTCGAAGCGGCCGGCCTCGATGTCGGCCTTGATTTCTAACAGGCCCGTCTCGATCGAGGAGAACTCGTCAGCGGTGAGCAGGCCGGCGTTTTTCTGGGCGCGGGCGTGGGCGATCGAGCCGGCGATGTCGTGCGGGAAGAGCCGCCAGTCGTAGCTGATGGATTCACCGAACTGCTGGACGAGCGAGGAGTTATCTTGGGCGAAGCGGCCTTTCCACATGGGATGATGGGAGATGGTGGATGGAAGATTGCGGATTTGAGAGGGAGACCCTCGGCTGGCCTCAGGGTTCGTTCGGAACCGCGCGGATGAGAAGAAAAAGATTGGCGGGGGTCAGAATCGACAAAAAGGAGCCCAGCAGAATCGCCGCGTTGCCAAACCCGCCGAATCCGCTCCAGATGGACTCCCAGGTCGAATCGCGGCTAGCGCAAAGTTCCATCGTCCAATTGTGCATGGCCTTGGTGTAAGGACCTCCGATTTTTGGACCAAGCTTTGAGTCGAGCATTTCCGCCGATTTCTTAGCAATCGTCGCATCACCTTTGGACTTGATGGATAGGACAGAAATTCCGCCAGCCAAAAGGAGGAGCGTGAAGAACACGGTGGCCACGTGGAGTGCGATCGCGTTCCTTCTTGCCTTCTTGTTCATCGCGTGTGGGAGAGTATTGTGAACGAACCGCGGAGGCGCAAAGGCCGCAGAGGAAGCGCGGGAGAGAATCTGCGGGGCCGGGGAACTGGAACTGGCAGGCGAAGGATGTGAGGATCGGTTGTTGCCCTTGAGGGGGCGGCACGCAGGGGTGGCTTCGTTTACAAAGTGCGGCGGTCATAGACGGCCGCTACATACTGAAGGCTAGCGCTTCCTCGCCGGCAACCGCTTGCCGGTGACGCGGGCTTTGATGAGGTTCGGGCAGACGCCTTTGGTGCGGAGTTGTTCGCAGCAGGCTTCGATCTTGATCGACTGGCGGACCGGGCGGAAGCCGAGGCGGCGGGACAGGCAGTCGTTGAGGAGTTCGAGGTGGGAGTCCTCGAATTCAACGACCTTGCCGCAGTCGATGCAGACGAGGTGGTTGTGGCTCGGTCGGTCGAGGAAGTTGGGGTCGTAGGTCTTGAGGTCGCCGCCGAGGTCGATCTCGTGGAGCAGGCCGGCTTCGACGAGGAGGGCGATGGTGCGGTAAACGGTGGCGCGGGAGACGCCGGCGTTGGCCTTGCGGGAGCGGTTGAAAAGTTCCTCCGAGGTGAAGTGTTCGTCGGTGGCGAAGGCGGTGCGCACGATGGCATCGCGCTGCGGGGTGCGGCGCAGGCCTTTTTTGCGGATGAAGGCTTCGAGACGGTCGAGGATGGAGGCGTCCACGGAGAAAAACTAGGGCGGGAAGTCGGCGGGCGGGAAGGATGAAGCGCGGAACGGGGATTTTACGGGTTGGCAAGGGCGGGAGGCTTGCTTGAATGCCGCCGATGAAGTTGTGGAAGTTTTCCGTCCTGATGATTCCAGTCCTCGCCCAGCTTTCGTGCTCGGCGCCGCAGGTGCTGGAAGTGCGGCCATTGCACCTGCGCGAGATTGGTGGCGACGAAGGGGATGACCCGATGATCCGCGGCGACCGGATGCGGCGGATGCACGGCGCGATCTCGGTGGCGGAGCAGGGCCAGAAGCTCGGCTATTACTACACCGTGCTGTGGGACGACAGTGCCGGCAACGGGGCGGGCGAGGTGGTTTTCGAGTTCCAGCAAGGGGCGACCGGCAGCCGGGTGAAGAAGATGACGCACCGGATTCCGGCGGGCGAAGGGTCCGGCAAAGCGGAGTTCGCGATCATCGGCGAGGACTACCGGAAAGGCGGCCGGGTGCTGGCCTGGCGATGCAAATTGGTCCGCGACGGGCGGGAAGTGGCCTCCAAGCAGTCGTATTTGTGGCAATAAGGGCGTTTTGCCGAAGATGCACGGTTGACCCGGATGGCAGGCGGAATTTAGTGTGAATCGGTCTTTAGCAAGTTCGTCTTCTCTTTTGTGAGTTCGGAAAACGCCATTTTGGTTGGGGTCTTTGGAGGGTTCACCTGGATTCGCTGCGAGGGAAAAGGTTCCTTCGTCATCAGTCCGGTGCTCAAGGAGTGCGCGGATGCCCGCATCGCCGCGGGAGAGCGCTGCCTGGTGGTCGACCTTGAGGCGTGCACCGGGATGGACTCCACTTTCATGGGTCAGCTCGCCAGTTTTTCGGCCCGGCTTTCCAAGCTGGGTAGACCCGGCGGCGTCCAGATCGCCGGGGCGGGCGAGCGGAACCGCGGGTCGCTGGAAGACCTCGGGCTGGATTGCCTCCTGGACATCGATCCTTTGACCGCGATCTGGCGCGGGCGGGTGGCCGAAGTCCGCTCCGCGCTGGAGCCCTATCAGTCCGGGCGCCTGCCGGGGATGCAGGAGCGGGCGAAGCACATTTTGGAAGCCCACAAGACTTTGGCCGCGACCAGCGAGGACAACGCCCGGAAGTTCGCCGGGGTGGTCGGCATCCTTGAAAAAGAGGTGGCCGAAAACGAACGGAAGGCCGATTGAGGAACATCGGCGCCGACAATGGAACATCTCCTTCCCTACAGTCTGTTGGCGCTCGCGATCATCGGCCTGGCAGTGGCCGCGGTCCGGCTGAAGCGTCGCCTGGTGTCGAAGCACGCGGAATTGTCGGCCTTCGAAGGCGAGGAGCTGCGGATGTTCGACTTCCTGCACGAACTCGGCTCGGCGATCGGCAGCGATACCACGATGAACGGGCTTTCGCGCCTGATCGTCGATGGCGTGAACCGGGTGGTGGCCGCCCGCGGTGGGGCGCTTTACCTGTTGGACGACGCGCGGGCGAACTTGCAGCCAAAGTATCTGTCGGAGGAATGCCCGCCGCTGGTCGGCGTGCCGATGGAGGTGCGGAAGAAAGCCGAGCGGGATCCGCGGGCGCTGGAAAGCCATTTGCGGCTGGCCCAGGTGCCGGCCGATTCGGGGATTTTCGGCGCGGTGCTATCGGCGGGCGAGGCGCAGAGCATCCGCGACGTGAAGGCGCACGAGGCGTTTCGCGATGGCTTCACGCGCTTCGGGGCCGATACCAGCGCGCTGGTGGCTCCGCTGCGCCACGCGGGGCGGGATATCGGGGTGCTGGCGGTGGCGCGACATTTGGAAGACGGGCCATTTACGCCGAACGACTTTGCGGTGTTCCGGACGATCGCCGAGCAGTCGGCGTTCGCGATCGGCAACGCGCTGGTCCACCGCGAAGCAAGCGAGAAGCGGCAGATGGAAGGCGAGCTCCGCAATGCCCGCGAAGTCCAGCGGGTGCTGCTGCCACAGGGCGAGCCGGTAGTCCCCGGCTACCGGATCAGCGGGACCAACGTGCCGGCCCGGATCATCAGCGGCGACTATTACGACCATCTGGATCTCGGTGACGGACGGCATGGCGTGGTAATTGCGGACGTTTCGGGCAAGGGCGTCGCGGCGGGCCTGCTGATGGCGATGTGCCGCAGCGTGTTGCGCTCGATGGCGGGCGGTTATGACAGTCCGGCGGATGCCTTGGCGCAGGTGAATCGCCAGCTTTTCCCGGACATCCGAGAGGACATGTTCATCAGCTTGTTTTACGCGGTGATCGAGGGCGACGGGGGCACGATCAAGCTGGCGCGGGCCGGCCACGATCCCGCGCTGCTTTACCGGGCGGCGGAGCGGTCGGTGACACTGTTGAAGCCGCCGGGGCTGGCACTGGGGATCGACGAGGGCGATGTCTTCGAGCGGGTAACCAAGGTCCAGGAGATCCAGATGCATCCCGGTGACTGCCTGCTTTTCCACACGGACGGTGTCAAAGAAGCGATCGACTCCGCGGGTGAGGAGTTCGGCATGGACCGGCTGCGGGAGGCGTTCCGCGACGGGGCATCGCTCGGGGCGGAGGCGACGATCCGTGCGGTGGAGCGCGAACTGGCCCGCTTTGCCGGGGACGCGCCCCAGATGGACGACGTGACGCTGGTGGCGATCGAGAAGCGCTGAGCCGGTGAACTACGGGGACCCTCTCTGAAAAAGCAGATGGAGGCCCTTCGCGGTGGGGTGTTAGGACTCCTCGATTCTGAAAGGCGCATTTTCCAAGATTCGGGCCAATGGGCCGTCATGCTTGATCTCGGGTGGCGTTTCACGGCGGTTTCCCTGGGGAATTCTCTCGTCACCCAGGGGAGCTCCTCGCTATTCTCCCGCTGCAAAGCCGCCCATAGCGTCACCCAAGCCGCCTTTGCAAAGGTGTCCTCCATTCCCTTCCAAACCCCGTCCTCCATGAATGCTCGTCCCCGTTTCTTTCCTTCCGCTGTCCGCTTGGGTGCCGTCGTGCTTGCCGTGATCGCGGCGTTGCTGCCGGCGGAAGCCACGGCGGCGCGGGTCCAAGTGCTGAAATCGACCCTGACTGCGGACGCGCGCGGGCTCGACGTCACGGTGCCGGCCGACTGCGGGGCGGTGACCGTGCAGCGCCGACAGATTCCCGGCGGTTGGCGGGACATTCTCACCGCCGCGGCATCGCAAGGTGTCATGCGGGTCGCCTTGCCTGACCTTGGCAAGCGACCGAAGGTGCGCGCGATCATCGCGAGTCCGGCTGTCACCGGGCCGCGCGGTAAATTCCCGACCACCTTTTATCTGGGTCGAAACAGCTTCGACGCAAGTTACCGGGGAAGTTCCGGCGGCTTGCGTGGCTTGGCGGGAGATTTTCTGACTCCAACCGTGCCGATGGCGAACGACATCGCCGGCACGCCGACTTCACCGCCCGAGGAGGCCGACATCTGGAAAACCGACGGCACGATGGTCTACTACTTCAACCAACTCCGCGGCTTGCAAGTGCTCGACCTGGCCGATCCGGCGGATCCCCGTCTGGTGGCCACCCTGCGCCTGCCGGCCGTCGGACAGGATCTTTACCTGCTGCCCGGCAGCGGTCCGGTCCGCCACCTCGTGTTGCTGACCCGGGATGACGGGACCTCTGGCAAGACGGTCATCCATCTGGCGAAAGTCGCGGGTGGGACGGCGGAAATCACCCACAGCAAGGTCGTCGATGGAGATCTGATGGAGAGCCGGCTCGCGGGCAATCGTCTCTTCCTCCTCACCTCCTTGTGGAACAGTCCGGTCGCGACGGGTGGAGTGATCTCCAGCGTCAGCACGGTGAGTACCACCCTGTCGCAGTGGTTGATCGAACCCGATGCCGGGCCCGTGCCCGCCGGGGAGACGGTGGTCAGCGGTGGCTCGCCCGTGGTGGCTTCGGGAGCCGGCTGGCTCGCCGTGGCGGTCAGCCCGGCCGGTGAATGGAACGTTTCCGACATCCACGCGTTCCGCCTGGCCACCGATGGAGCCTCGCGTCTGACGGCTGGCCCGGTCCGGACCGAAGGCCGGGTGGGCGACAAGTTCAAGATGCAGTGGAACAACAACGTGCTGACCACGATTTCACAGCGCAGCTTGACCGACGGCGTGTGGTCGCCCACCACCGTGCTGGAAAATTTCCACGCTGACGGCCCATCCGCCATCGGGACCAAGCTCGGCAGCCTCGAGCTTGCCAAAGGGGAAAGCCTCTTCGCCACGCGCTTCGCCGGGAACAAGGCCTACATCGTGACTTTCCTCCGCACCGATCCGCTGTGGGTGGTCGATCTTTCAAACCCCGCCGCGCCGGTGGTCGCCGGCCACCTCGAAGTGCCCGGATGGTCCACGCATCTGGAACCGGTCGGCGACATGCTGTTCTCGATCGGTTGGGAAGGCGGAACGATCGCCGCGTCCCTGTTCGACGTCGCGGATCCGGCCGCTCCCGCCCTCCTGCGCCGCATCAACCTGCCCGGCAGCCACAGCGAGTCGGTCTGGGACGAAAAGGCACTCAAGGTCTTGCCCGACCAAGGGCTCGTCCTGGTTCCGATGACAAGCTACGACAACCAAAGTGGCGAGGCATTGAAGCATGTCCAGCTTTTGGACATCGACCTCGCGGCCCGTGACTTGCGGTTGCGCGGCACCATCGCGCATTCCTTCGAGCCTCGCCGCTCCGCCATGCTCGGGCAGTCGGTCGTTTCGATCTCACAGCGCGCGCTGGTGACCACCGATGTCAGCGACCGCGACCAACCGGCACTTCTGGCTCAAGTCATGTTGGCATGGCCGGTGGACCGGGTCTTCGCCAGTGGCGACCATCTCGTGCACATCGAGAACGGCAGCCACTGGAGCGGTGGCTGGCCCACGGCCCGCGTGACACCCGCCACTTCGCCCGATGCGGTGCTTGCCGAAGTCGAACTGGGTGACGGCGAAGTGGTGACCGCCGCGCTCCGCGATGGGAAATTGTATGTCGTCCGCGAGCTTCCGGCGGATGGGGAGGGAGGAGTGGTGCCGCAGATCGCCCGCTTCGCGGGGTTGCCTGCCGGCAGCGGCGTGCTGAGCCTCGACATTTACGACGCGACCTCCTTGCCGTCACTGCCCCTCCTTGGGTCGTGCGAGGTGGCAACGGATGCCGCGAGCCGCCTGCAAACCGGTGACCTGCTCTGGCCGCAGCCGAATCGCCCCTGCCTCGTGATCGAGTCCCAACCCTACTACTTCTGGTGGCGCGGGGGGCCGGTCATCGATCTGCCGATGGTTGGTGCGCCTGCCAGTGTTGCAGATTCGAGAGTTTCAGCCACCTCACCCCTCATCGCCGATCCCGGCTTCGGATGGCCGTCCGGCAGCCAGCCCCGTCTCATCGTTTTCGATGTCGCAACTCCTGCCAATCCGACGGTGGCCGCGCCCCTCGACCTCGGCACCAACGGGACCACCCTGCCCGAGGGCCGTGCCGCCAACGACGGATTGGTGGTGGTCGGTGCCGACTCATGGACCGAGAAGCAGGACGCCAGCGCGCTCAGCCACACGGTGCGGGTGATCGAGGTGCCCGTTTCCGGTATTCCCTCCCTTCGCCCCGCGATCGACCTGCCCGGCTCCTTGTTTGGCGTCACCGAACTCGACCGCAACGGCTTCCTCGCCTTCTCCCGGGCCTGGAACGGCGACGGTGGTTCCTCCTTGCAAGCCAGTGCCTGCGACGGACGGGATGCCTATCTCGTCGACTCGCTTCCTGATGTCGATGCCCACGCGGTGGCGGCCGGCGGCCGGCGCTTGTCCCTGGCAAGCGGGGACGAAGTCGAACGCCACTTGCTTCAAGACGACGGACGCTTCGCCGCCCAGCCTTCCCTCGCGATCGGCTGGGAAGCCTGGGATCTCCGCTGGCTCGACGGCATTTTGCTGGGTAGCTCCGGCAGGTCCTTGTTCGCCGCCGACGACACGATGCTGGAGGACTGGCAGTTCCCGATGTGGGGACTCGGCCTCGATTCCATCACCAAAGCCGCCGATGGCGACCTGCTGGTGCCTCTCGGAGATTACGGTGCCGAAAGACTGGACCGGTAATTAGAGCCTGTCCCAAATCCGGCTGATTCAGCTGAGCGAGTGGGGTGGTTTTCGTCGGGACCGGCCATTCCTAGCCTTGGCAGCCGTCATCGGCGGATTTCGCCTCGATTCACTCCGTCT
>NEUO01000004.1 GCA_002304315.1 Verrucomicrobiia bacterium Tous-C4TDCM | reverse complement strand
CTTGCTCCCGCCGCAAGCCTCGCCGTAACCCGTCCAGCGGTAGTTTTTCGGGTCCTCCACCAGCCCCGCTCGCACCGGGTTCAGATCGATGTAGAGTGCCATCGTCCGCAGCGCCTCGCCGTCTTCCACCAACACGCTCTTGAAGCGGTCCATCCACAAGGTTCCCCGACGCTGGTGGTGCTTGTTGAACCAGCGGGAAAAGCGCTCTTTCAGCTCCTTCACGAAGCACGACAGGTCGCAGAAGCGCTTGCGGAAGGCTTCGAGGATCAGTTCGACCTCTTCTTCCCGCCCCGCCTCGCGAACCCGGGCGATCTCCTGCCGCAGCGAGGAGATGTAGGCCTTCGAATACAGCAGCGAGAGGTGCTCCAGCAACCTCTCCTCCCCAGCCTCGCCCTCGAAGCGCTTCAAGAACTTCGCCCGCTCCGGGACCTTCACCAGAATGTGGAAGTGGTTGCCCATCAACGCATAGGTCAGAATCTCCACCCCCGAGAATTTCGCCAGCCGCCACATCAGCCGCCGGAATGCCTCTTTCTCCACATCCCCGAACACCATCTCCCCGCCCGCCGTCCGGCTCATCACATGGTAGGCCTGCCCACCGGAATTCTCCCCGCCGAACTGCCCCAGAATCCGCCGCCGCCCGCGCTTCATCTTGCGCCCCAGGCTCTCCATCCGCCCCGGCCTCGGGGAGGTCGGCAGGGTAATCCGTTCGAGCGGGTCAAGGACAGGCAAGTCGCTGGTTTTCATCGGGAAAAGAGCTTGGACGGCGGAAGGGTGGCAGTAGGTTTTCGGGGTGTCAAGCTACAGCGTGCCTGGCATCTTCTTGGGCATACGGCAAGTCTGGGCCGGAAAAACAACGTAGTTTTCCACACCGATCTGGGCATCTTCTTGTATGGCCTCGTCGAAATCGAGGAGTGAGATTCGCACCGCGACGGGGCGAAAATTCAAGTCGATCCGGAGAGGCTCGGGCTGCGAAGTCTCAAGGGTTTGCGGTGACCAGCAGTCGGACGAATCGCCGTCCGGTTCCCTCGGGGATGAGAGCCAGGATCTGCTGGGTGGTGCCATTGTCGCTGGGGATCATTTCCGTCACGCCGGCGGATGACCAAGAACCGGGTGTGAGGTCGTCACTCCATTGCACGGTGAAGGTGCATTCGGGGAGTGCGGCGACAATCCGCGGATAGGTGAACTCGAGCATTCCGCCATCGCGGTCCAGCGCTACCGGCAGCCGGTCCGGTTCATTCGGGTCGAGTCCCAGGAAGCGCTCCATCACATTGAGGATGCCATCGTGTTCGGGATCGAAGTCGTCTTCGGCGTCGCCCGAGTTGTCGGGGGATCCGAAGTGCAATTGCCGCCAAGCCGCGGCGTAGGTGCCCGCTGGATCGACGCGGACGGTGAAGCTGCCGGTCGTGACAAGGCCGCCGCTGTCGGTGACCTCGACGCTGACCAACGTTTCGCCTTCCGGAAAAAGCGAGCCGCCGGGCGGCGTCGCCACCGGCGTCGGATCCGGCGTGTCTTCGGCATCGGTGGCGGTGACCGAAAAATTCACGATCGCTCCGGCAGGCGAGGTGGCGGTGACAACCACCGGTGACGCCGGAAGCTGGAGCACCGGCGGCGAGTTGCCCGTGCCGGCAAGCACGATGTCAAAGGTCGCTTCGTCGGCGTCGTCGCTGGCGATCTGAAGCATCGTCCCGCGCGGGCCTTCGGCACCCGGGGTGAAGGTCACGTCAAAGGTGATCTCCTGCCCCGGCCAGATCACGTCGGGCAAGGTGGGCGACGTGACCGCGAATTCCCCCGACTCGCCGCCGCTGGTGCTGATGCCCGTGACATTGAGGAGAAGCGCACCCGTATTCTTGATCTTGATCGTGACCGGCGTACCGCTGAAGCCGGGATTCACCACGCCGAAATCCACCGTGGCAGATCCGTCCGCCAAGCCATTGCCGGGCGCTTGCTCGACCACGATTTCCTGATCGTCGCCGGACACGCCGGTGCGGCCGAAGAGGATGTAGGCTTCCCCGGCTGACGGGCGCGCGTCCAACGGGCCGCCGGCACCGGAATTGGTGATCAGGAGATCTCCGAGCCCGTCGTCGTTCAGGTCCCCGACCTGGAGGGTTCCCCATTCGCCGAGGCGATCCGCGTAGCCTCCGTAGAGCGTGATGTCCGCGCCGCCGGCGCTCATCACCGCCGGAAAGGTCTGCGGGCTTGGACGACCGAAGACGATGTAGGTCTCGCCGCTTTCGACCCGGGGACTTGGCGAACTCGGGAAACTCCAGCGAATGCGCGAGCTGAAGAACAGATCGTCGGCCCCGTCGCCGTTGATGTCGCCCGCGGCGAGGGAGTGATAGGTCAGGTAGTTCTCCAAGCCGCTGCCGTAGATCGTCACGTCGGCCCCGCCGGGTCCCTGGATCGCGAAGTCCAGCGTCGCGGGAAAGACGTTCGGGCTATTTTTTCCGAACACCACGTAGGCCGCGCCGAGGTCGGGCTGGGTGATGCCCTGATCGGTGCCCGGCGCCCCGGTCACCAGATCGGTGGTGCCGTCGCCGTTCACATCCGCGAGCACGAGCACTCCGGTCCCGCCCAGCGAGTCGTTTTCCGCGCCGCCGTGGATCGTCACGTCCGCGCCGGCACTGCCCTGGACTTGGACGTCCAGCGTCGCCGGAAACATCGCCGGGGCCTTCCTCCCGAAAACGATGTAGGCCTCGCCGCTTTCCGGCCGTGACTCCGCCGGACCACCGGCCCGCGCGTCGCCGAGGATCAGATCTTCTGTCCCGTCGCCATTCACGTCGGCGGTCGCGATGGCACCGTTTTGACCGACCAGGCCGTTGAACGCCCCGCTCACCGATCCACCACCGATCGTCACGCTGGTATTTGCCGGGACCGCGAGGTCCATCACCGCGGGAAAGACAGGCCGGCCGAACAGGACGTGGACCCGACGGTCGAGCGTCAACCGCATCGCGGGCAGGATCAGGTCGTCGATGCCGTCGTCATTCAAATCGGCCGTCTCGATGGTCCCGCGGGTCAAGGAATCGCCCGGCAAGGCGCCCTGGATCGTCACATCCGCGCCGCCCGGTCCCTGCACTGCCAGATCCAGCATGGCGGGAAACACGGCCCTGCCGAAGATCACGTACGCTTCCCCGCAATTCGAGCGGCTGTCCGCGGGGCCGTCCGCTTGGAACGCGCCCAGGATCAGGTCGGTGATACCATCGCCGTTCACATCGCCGGTCGCCAGGGTGTCCTGTCCCACATTGTAGTCGGCCCCGAGCTTGTCCTCGGGAGAAGCGGCGAGGATGGTCAAATCCGCCGGGCTGGTTTCCAGGTCCATGAGTCCTCCGAAGCCCGCGCCGCCGAACCAGACATGCACCCTTCCCGCCGCGTAGCCAGAATCGCCATTCGTATAGTTCGCGAGCACCAGATCGTCCACCCCGTCCCCGTTCAAATCCGCGATGCAGGATTTGTTTCCGAGCCCGGCGGTGGGAGGTTCGCCGGGGAGTTGGACGGTTCTTCCAAGGATCTGGGCATCCACGGTGCAGGCGGTCGAGCCGAGGGCCGGAGCCAGGTCATAGGCTCGTTTGAACTGCTGCGCCCCCGCCGGAGGCAGGAAAATCATGGCAAGCCCTGCCACGAGAGGGCGGCGGAAAATGAGGGAGGTTTTCATGGAGGAGGGGGTTGAAGTGACTCGAGAAAAGCCGCCCCCTGCCCCGCAGATCCACGCCGGCAAGAACCTGGAGTTCGGCTATCACCCGTTACGCTACTCTCCGGTCCCAAGAGGCCGAGACTTCATTCCCTTGCAGGCGAATTTCATGATGCCCGCGAGCCGGTTCCTGACCGCACCTCCCCGCTCCGCTCAGGGAATCCGGAAGATCTTCTTGTTCGAAGGATCTTTCGCCAGATCGCCGCTCTTGAAGCCTTGGACGTCGATGACGTTGTAAGGAGAGTAGGGGCTGATGACCTCGTTCGGATTGGCGGTGCGTTTGGCGGTCGGGTAAGTCGGGCGGGGCGTCGGCTGGGGAGCCTCATCCGGATCTGGATTGCCGTAGGGGTCGATCTGCGGGGCGCGCGGGCCGGCGTCGCGGGGCGGCGGCATGGCGGGACCGCCGGCCGGCGGGATCGGCTCGAAGGTGCCGGTCTCGGTGCCGGGAGCTTGTCCGCCGGGGCCGTAGGGATAATACGGCTCGCCATTGCGCATGGGCGGGCGCTGGTCCCGGTAAGGTGGCTCCGGCGGGATACAGGAGGCGGCCAGAAAGGCCAGCGGCAACAGGGCGAGTGATTTCATGGCGGCCATCGGACGGAAGGGATCGGGGGTTATTCAGGCAGCGGAGCCGAGGCCCAGCAGATGTTTGGAAAAGATCGCCATCTTGCGCGCCTTGGACAGCCCGTAACGCTGGTCGAAGACCTTGAAGCCGTCCTTTTTCATCTTCGCCAGCAAGGTCTGATAGATCGAGCGCATGATCTCGGCCGGCACCAGCGCGCGGGCATCGGACTTCGGCATGACTTCGACCGCTTCGCGGTACAAGCCCTCGGCGCGCTCTGCCTGGCAGGCCATCATCGCCGCGAAGCGGTCGTCGTAAACGCGGCTGACGAGATCGTCTTCCGTGTATTGAAAGCGGCCAAAATCGGCCAGCGGCAGGTAGATCCGGCAGCCGTTCGCGAGGTCCTCGCCGACATCGCGCAGGATGTTGGTGAGCTGGAGGGCATGGCCGAGGGCGATCGCGTACTTTTCAGACGCGGGATCGGTGGCGCCGAAGACCTTCAGCGAGGCGAGGCCGACGGCGCAGGCGACCTTGTAGGTGTATTGGGAAAGGTCTTCCCAGGTGCCGAAGCGCTGCGGGCGCAGGTCCATCAGGCAGCCGTCGATGATGGCGGTCAGCAGGCGGGCCGGAATTTCGTAGCGGGTGATCATTTCGACCACCTCGCGCTGCAAGGCATCGGGCTCGGCGAAGCCGCTCTCAAGGCCGGCTTTCCACGCGAGGAGATCGGCCTCGCGGGCTTCGAGCGGCCGCTGCGGGTCGTCGGCCAGGTCATCGACCACGCGGCAGAACGCGTAGAAGGCGATCATCCCGTCGCGCCGCTCCTTCGGCAGGATCTGCAGCGCAAAGGCGAGATTCGACTTCGCCTGGCGGGTGATTTCAGCGGAATCGCTCATGGAGAGGGCGGGAAACGATGCATGTCGAATGCCATCTTGGCCATGCGTGCATTTGCGCAAAGGTCAGCGGATGAGACCCCAGTGGCCGGTGGTGAAGGGCCAGAGGGAGAACAGCGCGGGGCCGGCGAGGTTGAATTCCTTGACGCTGCCCCAGTAGCGGGAGTCGAGCGAGTTGCCGGTGTTATCGCCCAGCGCCGCGTATTCGCGCATGCCGGGGGCGGCCTCGGGCTTGAGGTGGAACTTGTCGCCGATGGCCCCGAGCGGTCGCGGTTGGGAGGGATCGAAGCGGGCGAGCTCGTAGCCGTTGGGGTTGTTCTTACCGTAGAGTCCCTGGGCCTCGATCACGCGCCGGATGCCGGGCTCCTTGGCGATCACGCCATTGATCCAAAGGTTCGGCGGACGGATTTCCATGGTATCGCCCGGCACGCCGCACAGCCGCTTGATGTAATGGGTGCCGCCGTCCTGGCCGGCCATCTGGCCCTTGACCCGGCCGCTCGTTGCGATGCCGCGGGTGTCGAAGACGAAGACCTCGCCGCGGTTCGGTCGGCGGAAATGGTAGGACACCTTGTCAACCAGAACCAGGTCGCCGGTATCGACCCAGCCGCGGAGGATCGGGTCGCCCTTGCGGTAGCGCTTCGGCTGGCGTTGTTCCACCCCGGGCCCGATCGGCTCGGTCATCAGGTTCCGCACCTCGCCGGCGGCAGCGGGAAAGGAAATCACCTCGCCATTGCTGAATTTCACCTTGGTCCGGGTGAACAGGAACCACGAGGCATCGACCGGCTCTCCCACCGGATACATGTCGGCTTCCGCCACGATGTTCCGGTAACTGCGGCCGCGCGTCACCAGCTCCCATGCCTGCTGGCCGAGCCACGGCTTCTTGAAATTGGGATCCTTGCTCTGCTCGATGGTGATGCCGTTGAGCGTCGGCTGCATCGAGCCGGTCGGAATGCGGAACGGCTGGATCACGTAGGCCCGCAGGCCGAGCGCGACCACCAGCGCGACGAACATCACCTCGACGTTCTCTTCCCAGGCGTTCTGCGACGGGAAGTGCGGCAAGGCCTGCTCGCAGGTCGCACGGAGTTGTTTGGAAGCCTCGTCCGCCTTGTCCTTGTCGCCGGCCTTGATCGCGTCCAGCAGGTCGCCGCGGCGGGACTCGATCTCGTCGATCCGGTCCGGCTTCAGGAGGTCCCGCTTGTAATGGAGGAACTTCAACGCTCCCTTGTGCAGGAGTCTGGCCTCTTTCTTCCACTTCGGCGCGAACATCGTGGGGAGTCTTCACACGGAAGCGCGGCCATGCAAGCCCGGGCTGGGGCACGGCACCGCGGGCTCGGACTTCCCACCGGGGGCGCGGAGGCTCTGCCCCGCAGAACGGTCCCTTCGGCTTGGTAGGCGGTTGAGGTCCGTAGTGACGAGACCGACGTTACCGTGGCTTCTGCGGGCCGGAGGCTCCGCGCCCCCGGTCATTTCACGCCGGGCTTGTCCTGCCGCGCTGCGCCCGCCATCTCCTTCCGCGTGCACGATGAAGACCCGGTGACCGCCCTGCTGCGGGAGCGCTTCGGCCACGGCGGTTTCCGCGGCGGCCAGCGCGAGGTCGTCGACGGCCTCCTCGCCGGGCGCTCGATGCTCGCCGTGTTCCCGACCGGCGGCGGCAAGTCGCTGTGCTACCAGCTTCCGGCGCTTTTGCTAGACGGCATCACGCTGGTCGTCTCGCCGCTCATCGCGCTGATGAAGGACCAGGTCGATGCCCTCCGCGCGAAAGGCATCGCCGCCGCGCGGCTCGACTCCACCCTGGAGCGTGAGGAGTATGAAAAGGTCCTCGCCTCGCTGGGCGACGGCACTTTGAAACTGCTCTACGTCGCCCCGGAACGGCTGTCGAACGAAGGCTTCCGGGCGAAGCTCAAGAAGCTGGAGATCGCGCTGGTAGCGATCGACGAGGCGCACTGCATCTCCGAGTGGGGCCACAATTTCCGCCCCGACTACCTGAAGCTGGCCAAGCTCTGCCGCGACCTGAAAGTCCCGCGCGTCCTGTGCCTGACCGCCACCGCCACGCCGGGCGTCGCCAAGGACATCCGCAAGGGCCTCAAGATCGCCGCGAAGGACCTGGTGCAGCTCAGCTTCCACCGGCCGAACCTCGATCTGAAAGTCACCCCGCTCGCGAACGAGGAGCGCAAGCCGCACTTGTTAGAGCGGCTGCGGCAAAGCGAGGGCGCGGCGGTGGTCTATGTCACGCTCCAACAGACCGCGGAGGAAGTCTCGACCTACCTGCAGAAAAACGGCATCGCCTCCCGCGCCTATCACGCCGGGCTGCCGGACGAGTTCCGTGCCTCCGCCCAGGAGGACTTCATGGCCGGGCGGACCCGGGTCATCGTCGCGACGATCGCCTTCGGCATGGGCATCGACAAGGCCGACATCCGCGCCGTCTATCACTACAACCTGCCGAAGAGCCTGGAGAACTATACCCAGGAAACCGGCCGCGCCGGGCGCGATGGCATCCTTTCCTCCTGCGAGCTGTTAGCCTGCGGCGACGACCTGGTGACGCTGGAGAATTTCATCCACGGCGACACCCCTTCGCCCGCCGCGACCCGCCATTTCGTCGATCACGTGCTGCGGCTGGGCAAGGACTTCGATGTCTCGCCGTACGAGCTTTCGACCGTCAACGACATCCGCCCGCTGGTCGTCGGCACGCTCTTGGCCTACCTCGAGCTGGAGGGAATCATCGAGGCGACCCGGATGTTCTGGGCCACCTATCAAGTCCGGCTGCTGCGGGATTTCGAGCGCGTGCTGGCCGGCTACGACGCCCGCCGGAAATCGCTGCTGCGGAAGATTTTTGCGGTGGCCAAAGAGGGATGGGGCTGGAAAACCTTCGCCATCGCCGAGGTCGCCCGGGAGATCGGGGCGGACCGGCAAAAGATCGTCGAGGCGCTGACCGGGCTGGAGGAAGCGGGCGACGCGACCCTGAAGAAATCCGGCATCCGCCAGGGCTACCGGCTCAGGAAGGACCCCGGCGACCTGCGGGAGCTGGCGGAGCGGCTCGACGCGCAATTCCGCCGTCGCGAGGCGGCCGATCTGGCCCGGCTGCGCGAAGTCGTGGAGCTGGCGGAGCATAAGAAATGCCTCACCGGCTTCGTCACCGCCCACTTCGGCGAAAAGCTCCCAGCCCCCTGCGGCCATTGCGACCGCTGCCGCGGGATCAAGCCGTCGCCGGTCCCGCGGACCCGCCGGCCCGGTCCATCGGAAGAAGAACTGCGACAGGTCCTCGCGCTTCAGGACGAGCGTCACGCCGCGCTGAAAACCCCGCGCCAGCTCGCCCGCTTCCTGTGCGGCATCAGCAGCCCGGCGGTGACCCGCGCCCGGCTCTCGCGGCACGATGCCTTCGGTCTGCTCGGCCAGCATCCGTTCCAGGAAGTCCTGGATCTCACAACGACCCTCTGAACCAGCGTTCCCGACAATCCTGGTCCTTACCCTAAAAACCGAGTTGAGAGTCTATGGTTGATTGTTGATAGTTCAGAATAAGAGGCTTGTGCCTGATTTCTGGCTCACCCGGAGAATGAGGTTCCTTTCCGAGGTATACTCTTCTGTTTCAGCTATCAACCATCCACTCTCAACTCTCAACTTCCCTTTTAGGTTTACCCCGTTCCGGCCCCGGATTGACGAGCGCCACCTGCCCGCCATGCTGCGCGCACGTTTCCTTTGCATGAGCGGCGACCTTTACCACCTCGACGACCTTTCCTCCCGCGAGCGCCTCGACGCGGGCCATGAAATACCGGCCCGGCTGGCGGTGATCGGCTGCCCCGTGGCCCATTCCGCATCGCCGCGGATGCATCAGCCCGCCCTCGACGAGGCGGGCATCGCGGCTCGCTACGTGAAGATCGAAGTGGACCCCGGCCGGGTCGCGGAAGCCTTCCGCCGCATGCGGGAGCTCGGCTTCATCGGCTGCAACGTCACCGTGCCCCACAAGTTCGAAGCGATGGCCGCGTGCACCGACATCGATCCCGGCGCGCAGGAGATGGGTGCGGTGAACACGGTGCGCTTCGAGGAAAACTCGACCCGTGGCTTCAACACCGACGGCCCCGGCTTCGAGGCTGCGATCACCGAGGCTTTTTCCATTCCGCTGAAGGACCTCGACGTCCTGATCGCCGGCGCGGGTGGAGGCGCGGGCGGGGCGCTCGCCGCCCATTGCGCGCGGGCGGGCGTCCGCCGGCTGGTGCTGGCGAACCGCAGCCTGGACAAGATCGAGGCTCTGGCACTTTCGATCCGACGCTACCATCCCGGCCTCCGGGTGGACGTCCTTGCCCTCGGCGACCCGGTGCTTCCGGACCTCGCCCGCCAGTGCCAACTGCTGGTCAACACCAGCTCCGTCGGCTTGAAAGCGGACGATCCCTCGCCGCTGCCGCCTGAATCGTTCACCGCCGGGCAGCGGGTCTTTGACACCATCTATCAGCCGCCTCTAACCGCTTTCCTGGCCGGCGCGCAGGCCGCCGGCGCCATCACGGCGAATGGTGCCTCGATGCTCCTTCACCAAGGCATCCATGCCTTCCGCCTCTGGTTTCCCGGCAGCCATCCCGCCGCCGCCATGCGCCGCGGACTGGCGGCGGGCTGAGCGCGGGTCATTTGCCCGGGTCCTTCGTCTCCGGCAGTTCCAGCCAGTGGCAGTCGATAAGCTCTTCGATCTCGAACACCCGCTCGTCTTCGCCTTTCCGGCTGACCCGGACCCGTAGGCGGATCATTTCATCCGGATCGTGCTTCACCAGCCGGCTGCCGAACGGTCCGAGGTCTTCCTTCCGGATCGCGAAGGCCTCTTCGATCCTCCGGCCCGTCTCGGAATCCCTCAACACCTGGATCTGCGGTGACGGAGCGCCCGCCTCGCCCAGGTGGCCGTTCCGCGCTTCATAGAGGACCAGCCCGATGTAATCGTCAACGCGGCCGTCCGCCCCGATGCGTTCCCGCGCCAGCAGCCGGAACTCCCCTTCCCCGCGCCCGCGGCGTGCCAGGAAAAGCGGCCACGACTCGGTTCCCGCCCGAGCGAAGGCATCCCAGTCGATCTTCCACTCTCCATCCTCTTTGAAGTAAACGACCTCGATCCGCTTCCCGTCTTCCTGCGTCCAAAAGGTCTCGATCGCCCGGCCGGCCGGCGTGTGGATCACCCGGTATTCTTCGACCTTCAGGTTCTCGGTCGTCAGGT
Organism: Verrucomicrobiia bacterium Tous-C4TDCM; assembly: GCA_002304315.1. Taxonomy (GTDB): domain Bacteria; phylum Verrucomicrobiota; class Verrucomicrobiia; order Verrucomicrobiales; family Akkermansiaceae; genus Haloferula. The sequence goes on along the minus strand of NEUO01000004.1, from coordinate 46,404 downwards.
AGGCAGGATTGAATTGCTGGACCCGGGTCATCCTTTGCACGGCTCGGGAGGCCCCGACGACGTGCAGGGCGCGGCTTCCCACATCCGACGCCGCAAGAAACTCCGACAAGCGCTGGCCGCACACATTGAGGTTGTCCTGGAGCAGCCGCTGGTCTTCGACCTGCTGCCGGGTTAGCTCGCCGGAGTCCGCCACCCGAGGCCCGGCCGACGGCCCCCCGCGAGTCTTGTAAATCGCGCCGGCACCGAGCAGGAAGCCCCAGACGATCACCAGAATCATCAGGATCCTGGCCCCGCTTTTGCCTTTCTCAGCGCGCTCGGACGGATTTCGCGGCTGCTTTTTGCGGATCTTGCGCCGGACCCGGACCGGGCCCGCATCGACCCGCGGTTCTTCGCCGGACGGGTCATGACCACAGTCCGGGCACAGGCCGCGCTGCTCCGGATCCGCGATCCCTTTGAACAAAGAGCCGCATCGGGTGCAATGATACCAGGCGCCGTTCGTGTCGCTCACGACGCCTTGCTACGGTCTGACCCAGCCTTTGTGAAGCATCTCCGTGATCTCGTAGCACTTCCCGCTGCTTCCGCCGGTCCCGGACAAGCGCACGGACGCCGGGATCTGGACGCTTTTCTCAAGCAACAGCGAACCCTCGTTGAATTCGGTCTTCAGCACCGAAGCCACCGCCGAGTCGAGAGGAGCGAAGACCCAGACGAAAAGATCCCCGCCGGCATCGACCAGCCGGAATGACCGGAATCGGGACTCGGGAAAGGCCTGCGAGTAAAACTCCGCCGGCTGGATGATTCCCCGGACGACCCGATCCTCCGCCGCCGCGCCCTCCAGCAGTTCGGCGATCTGCACCTCGCCGATGCCTTGGCTCGCCTCCCAATCGAGCGTCAGTCCCTCCCCTTCCCGGATGAACACCATGTCGAAAGGACTGAAGTCGCCCTTGTATCCCTTCAATGAGATTCCTGCACGCGCCGATTCCTCGAGCACGAAGCACGTGATCTCCCCGCCCGCCGCCAGCATCGGATCCGTGCCCCAGGGTTTCCAGAGCCGGGCCATCCGCTCCTTCACCTGCTCCGCATCACGGACAAGCGGCAGCACTTGCTCCAACGAGGTCGCCGCGGCGTAGCGCTCCAGCAGCTTCTCGGCCTGCTTGATCAGTTCCCCGGAGTGCACCAGGAAATACTCCTGCTCGCGATCCAGGTGCTGTTGCTTTTCAAAAACGTATCCGGGGTTGCTGGCGGCGTTCGAGACTTTGCCTTTCCCCGCCCGCATCAATCCAGCCACCGCCGCCACCACGGCCAAACAGGTCGCGACGGCCATCCACCCGGTCCAGCGCGCCAGCCCTCTCCGGGCCCTCTGCTCGCGGCTGGAGATCCGCGGCTCCGCCGGACCCGCCTCGCTCATCGGCTTGACTTGCAAGGGCGGCTCCTCGTCCGCGGCCCCAAGCCGGTGGACCGGCTGCCCGGGGGATGCCGCCGACCGTTGCTTGGTCTCGCCGGAGCCGATTCTCAATCCCATCTCCAGGCTCCTCCCGCCGGAATCCGCAGGCACCGCCCGACCGCCGCCGATCACGTGGACTTCGAAGCCCACGCAACCAACACGACCGGCATCACTGTTTTTTCTTCTTCTGGGGAGCATCCGCGCGGCGGTAACTTGTCATGAATCAATCGTGAAGACAAGCTTTTGAAGTCTTAACCAATCGTCCCCAAGAGCTTGGCGGTCAAGCGTTCGGTTTCCCCGTGGCGCTGGATCGTGAACCATGTTAGATCAGCTTCCATGACTCCACCGGATTGCCCCGATTGCCCCCGACCCACTGCCGAGCACGCCATCAGCGAGGAGGCCATCCGGGAGGAAGAACGCTTCGAGTTGGAAAACCCCGACCGCGGTTTCCTGGCCGGCCCGCGCTCCCGCTTCAACGACCTAACGACCGTCGCCCGGGTCGGCCTGGATTTCGTCCGCGCCTTCCGCACCCTCCACTTCGTCGGCCCTGCCGTGACGATCTTCGGCTCCGCCCGCACCGAGCCCGGCACCACCTACTACGAGATGGCCCGCAAGATGGGTGCCGCCATCGCCGAGATCGGCTTCACCGTCATGACCGGCGGCGGCCCGGGGATCATGGAAGCCGGCAACCGCGGCGCGCACGAGGCGGGCGGCCGTTCCGTCGGCGTCAACATCGAGCTGCCCTTCGAACAGCATGTGAATCCCTACGTCGACCGCTCGGTCACCATGCGCTACTTCTTCACGCGCAAGACCATCCTCATCAAGTATTCCTATGCCTTCGTCGTCCTCCCCGGCGGCGCGGGCACGCTCGACGAGATGTTCGAAACCATGACCCTGATCCAGACGGGGAAAATCCGCAATTTTCCCATCATCCTCATGGGCAAGGACTATTGGCAGCCGCTGATGGACTTCGTCTATCACATGGCCGACTCCGGCACGATCAGCCCGTCGGATCCCGACCTGATCTTCTTCACCGACGACGTCGCGGACGCCATCGCCCACCTCCAGCGCCACGCCGTCCGCCAATTCGGCCTGCGCCGCCAGAAGATGCCGAAACCCCGTGTCCTCCTCGGGGAGCGAGCCGTCGCCAAGGCCGTGTCCTGACGGTCGCGGCGGCATCCGGGTTCCTTGCCTCGTGCCGAACCCGCCATCTCTTGAGGTCCATCCCGGCTGCGGGTCTGAGGTCCTGCGCTCGCGGGAAAGTGCCCGTTGACATCCGCCGGCCGGTAAAACATTGTATGACCATGATCAAAACCATCGCCAAGATCGGCAATTCCCACGGTCTCATCTTCGATTCCACCCTGCTGCAGCTTGCCCGTCTCAAGCCGGGAGACGAGGTGAACGTGGAGGTGCATCCGGGCGGCACGATCACGATCACGCCGATGCATCCGGTGCAGATCTCGGCAGAGTCCGCGGCGGAAGCGGCGAAGCGGATCATCGGGAAGAACAGCGAACTCTTCCGGCGGCTGTCGTGAGTGCGGCCTTGAAACATCCCACCGTGGAAGCGGTGCTGGCGATCCACGAGCAGGTTCTTGCGGCTCACGGTGGTGGGACGGGCATCCGGTCGCGTGATTTGCTGGAATCCGCGGTAGCCGCGCCTCAGGCGACGATGATGGGAGCGCCGCTCATTTCCGAACCGATCGAGATCGCCGCGGCCTATCTCTTCTATCTGAGCGGCAACCACCCCTTCGTCGATGGCAACAAGCGGGTCGCGCTCGCGACCTGTCTCGTTTTCCTCAGTGAGAACGGACTTCTTCCGGAGGAGACGCTCAATGTGGAGGACTGGGAAAACCTCACCCTCGCCGTGGCAGCCGGGCTGCTGGGCCGCGAGGAGATCACGGCGACGCTGCGGAAGCTGCTGGGGTGACGATTGGGGAGGGCTGTCCGGCCGGTCTGAGGACCGGCGGTCCCGGGGGGGCAGCGCTCCTGCGCGCCGCCGGTTTCGAGGTATTTGACGACTTCCTTGCGCTCGTCGGCGGGGAGGCCGGCGGCCCATTGGCGGGCGGCGGCGGGTTCGTATTCGGCCCACTGGCCGGCGAGGTTTTTCGCGGCCCACAGCCGCTCGTCGCCGGCGGGCAGGCTGCGGATCCAGCGGCCGGCGGCGGCGGGGTCCTCGCGGCCCCAGGTGCTGGCGAGGTTCGAGGCGGAGCGGAGGAGTTGGACTTCTTCGCCGTTTTGGGCGGCCTCGGGATCGGGCTCGGCGGGGTTTTCGAGCAGGTGACGGATGGCCTCGGCGCGGAGTGGGACGGGTGCGTCGCTCTGGTCGTCATCGGCGAGCTTGGCGGCGATCACGGACTTCTGGTCGGCAGGAAGCCCGGCGAATTCGGCGGCGACGGCGTTCGATTGGCCGCGGTCCCAGCTTTGCGCGAGACGGTTGTATTGCCACATCGCCGACTCGTCTTTGTCCACGAGACCGGTCAGCCATTCGGAAGGGGTCGGCGGGGTCTTGTCCTCGGCCTCTGCGCTGGCGTTTTCGAGGGCCTGGCGGGCTTGTTCGATCTCCTGCGGGTCGGTCAAGGTGGCGATCCATGCTTCCGCCCGGGCTTTGTCCTTGGAGGCGAGGGAGGACAGAGTGAATGAGAGCAGGTTGTTCCGCTGGTTGGCGTCGAGTGTGTCGCCGTCGAGCAGAGCCAGAGCGCGGTCGGGATCCTTTTGGCCGAGGTAGCTCATGGCAGTTCTAAGCAGCCGTTGCGATTGCTCTGTGTTGAAACCCATCGCGGCGAGGTCGGTGTCGAGCCACTGGCCGGGGTTCTCGTTGACGAGGTAATAGGGATTGGCCGAGGCGGCTTCGGCGAACCAGCCGTCCGGCAGAGAGGAAGGGTTCTTCATCATTTCCTTGATCATGTCCCGGTCGCTTTCCATCGCGGCGAGGAAGCGCTTCTTGCCATCGGGGACATCGCGCAGGGTGGCGATCCCTCCTGTGAAGTCTTTCTTCAGGGAGGCATTGACCAGGGACTGTCGGGCGGTCTCCCGGAGGCCGGCCGGCCAGTTGGCGGACTCGCTTTCAAGCAGAGCCGGGGAGTTGTTGGCGAGCTCTTCGATCATCTCGGAAACGGCCCAGCTTTCGCCTTCGCCAAGCAACGTCTGGAGCTTCAAGACCAGCGCGACGGCCAGCGCGGGATCGGCCTCGGCGAGTGGACCGGCCATGGCGGAGGCGAGTTTCTGGAAGTCGCCCTTGTCTTTCACGCCCTCCATGAAGGCGAGCGCGCCGCGCGGGTCCTGGCTCGCCCAGCGTTCGGCCGTCTCGTGGGTCTTGTCGTTGTTGCGGCGGAGGAAATAGCTCATCAGTCCCTCGGGATCTTCCGCCAGCCAGCGGGCGCGGGTGATGCGGGAGAAGAGGTTTGAATCCATGTTGTCGTGGAAGTCGAACCAGTCGGCCTGATACCAACGTTCCATTTCGGAGACCGGCAGGCTGTGGGCCAGCGCGAGGGTGGCGCGGAGGCGTTCGTCCGGCGTGCGGGCGGCATGGATCGCGGCGAGGCGCTGGCGGACGTCTTCCGGCATCGCGGATTTGCCTGCGGTGCGGGGGCCGCGTTTGGAGGCTTTGGCGGAAGGCGTCTCGGTGACACTTGGGGTTGCCGGCTTTTCAGGCGTGGCGGCTTGCCAACCGGCGAGGGCGAAGGCGGCGAAGCAAACTGCCGCCAAGAGATGGATCGGGGGCGGTCTCATCGGTTTTGGATTTAAGGTTCGAGCGCCTTGCACAGGTCCTCGGGCAACTCGGTCTGCTCGAGCCATTGGTGAGCCGCCGCCTGATCGCGGCTTTGCCACTGGCTGAAGGCATTCTGTGTCGAACTTCGGCGATACGCGTCGTCGGACATGCGGGCCGACCAGTCGAGGGCCCGGGCGAACTCGCCTTGATTGTTTAGGCTCTCGACTAGGATCGTGGCCCCGTGGTCCTGAAGCGGACCGGGTTCCTGGACTTCCAGCCACCCTCCGAATTCCTCGAGGTCCTGGCGTGCCCAGGTCCGGGCGACGGTGGCGAGGGCGCTGCTGTCCATCCCGCGTTTCAAGGTCGAGACATCGGCTCCCAAAGCTGCCGCGTTCAGGGCGGCTAGAGGACCCGCGGCGACGAGATCGTCGATGAAAGGCTGCACGCCATCGATGGAACAGCTGCCGCCGCTGGCACCGTTCGGGTAGCGGGTCCAGTTCTCCCGGTTGCCGGCGTCCGGGCAGGCTTTGAAGAGTTCATGGAAGATCTCCAAGGCCTTCCGCGGATCGCTTTCCGAGAGCCCTTTCCCGATCACCGCAAGCCGCTCCGCGGCAATCCGCGGGGACGTAGCGGCGCGGGCCTGGGCCAGGGCATCGGTGGGGTTGGTTTCGGCGAGATGGCGGAAGGCGGCACTCTCGAGTTTCCATTTGAACTCGCCCGAGGGGCAGGCCGCAGCCAGTTCGGCGAGCATTTCAGGGGTCTCGCGCTCCAGGGTGCGGAGGAAGGCCTCCCGTGAATAAGAATCATCGCCCTGCGAGCGGGTGCGGAGCCACTCCATCGCGCCGTGCGGGTCCTCGCGGGTCAGCTTTTCGATCGCGTCGGTATCGCGCATCCGGCCGTGCTTCTGCTGGAAGGCGAGCGCGGCCTCGGGGTCGGTGCGGGTCAGGCCGTTGAGGATGCCTTCGATGCCGTTCCACTGGGCGAAGCCGGGGTTTTCCTCGAGCACCTGCATTGCGCGCTCAGGGTGGAATTGACCGATGGCACGCATCACGAAGCCTGACATTTCCTCCGATGCCCCGCGCACCGCAGCGATCGCCGCGTCGGGGTCCTTGATGGTCCAGGCCCACCACGGGATGCCATCGTGGCCGGAGCCCTTGGCCGCTTCGATCGCGGCAAGCGGGTTGGTCTTCGTCCACTGCGAGAAGATCAGATCGATGAGGCCGGTATCGCGGTCGTCGCGCTTCCGGTAGGCGGCCCAAAAGGCGGCGAGGTCCTCCTCCGGGGCATCGAGCTGCCACAGCGCGAGGCGGGCGTAGAGGTCTTCCGCGTCCGTGATGGCAAGCAGCTCGCCGAGGGTGTCGGCGGATTTCATGCCCACCGGCGGCGGGGTCGGTGCGGAATCGGCGGCGGGGCTGGCCTGATGCTTGGGGCGGGGCGGCGGAGTGTTTTCCGGTGTCGCTACGACCGGCGGGGTCTCCTTCGGCCGGTGCGCGGCGAAGCCGGCGAGAAAGCCGAGTGCTGCCGCGACGGGGAGAAGGTAGCGAGCCTTGGTGATCACTTAACAGGAACTATCGAAGTGCTAACTCCGGGGCAAGGGGAAGTCTCGGGAGGCAAGTTGGGCTGGCGGCAAGATGCCGCAGTCCATAGCAGGAATGCAGGCGAGCCGCCCGCACCCCTCTTTTTCCTTTGAATCCGCGGCGGGGCACTCCCACCTTCCGTCCGTGGACGCCGCCCTTGTCACCCGGACCGCATCGCTCGACGGCATGACGCCGTGCGAGGTCGCGGCGGCGCTGTCGCATCTCGACGGGTTAGTGTTTTTCGACACCGCCGGCCACCTGCCGGCCAGCTACGGCGCGCCGGTTTCGGTGATCGCCGCACGGCCCGCGGAAATCCTGCGCGGCTCGATTCACGACGCCGCCGACCGTGCGCGGCTCCGGGCCGTTCTGGATCGAGGTGCCGCCGGCCCCGCGCCGGACCGCGGCTTTCCGCTCGGCGGGCTGTGTGGCTGGGTCGGCTACGGCGGTGAGTTCGTGTTCGGGGATTTTCCCGAAATGCTGGTGCACGATCATCGAAGCGGGCGCTGGCATGAATGTGGCCGGCTTTCCGCGGAACTGCGTGCGCCGGAACAGAAGCGGCCGGAGATCGGTGACTTCCGCCCGCTGATGGAGCGCGAGACCTTCCTCGCCGCGGTTCGCCGGATCCACGATTGGATCGTGGCTGGCGATATCTATCAGGTGAACCTGACCCAGGCCTTCGCAGCGAAAGTCCGTGGGCCTGGCTTGTTCCCGCTGTATGAGACCTTGCGCGAATGTTCTCCCGCACCGCTGGCGGCCTACCTTTCGCTCGACGGCACCGAGCTGCTCTCTTCTTCGCCGGAGACCTTCCTGCGGCTTTCCGGCCGCGGCATCGAGACCCGGCCGATCAAAGGCACGCGCCCCCGTTTCGCGGATCCCGACGAGGACCGGCGCTCAGCCTACGAGTTGCAGACCAGCCCGAAGGAAATCGCCGAGCTGGTGATGATCACCGACCTGCTGCGCAACGACCTCGGCCAGGTCTGCGAGTTCGGGTCGGTGAAAGTCGATGAGATGCTCCAGCTCGAAACGCTCGGCCAGGTGCACCACATGGTGTCGACGGTCAGCGGCCGGCTGAACGACGGGGTGGATCACCTGGATGCCCTCGCGGCTTGCTTTCCCGGCGGCAGCATCACCGGTGCGCCGAAGATGCGGGCGATGGAGATCATCGCGGAATTGGAAGTGGTGCCGCGCGGGATTTACTGCGGAGCGATCGGCTATTTCGGCTACCACGGCGAAAGCCAGTTCAACATCGCGATCCGCACACTGGTCCGCCAAGGGGACTCGATGAGTTATCATGTCGGGGCAGGCATCGTCGCCGATTCTGAACCGGAGAAAGAGTACGAGGAAACCCTCCACAAGGCCGCCGGGATCCGGCTCGCGGTGACCAACTACAAAGTTCCTCGTCCTATTTCTTTCTGAGGATTATTAATCAAAGGCCAGCTCCGATTGTTGATTGGCTCGGCGAAGAGTCGTTGGAATTTCATAGTTGGTGAAAAGTAGCTCGCCGATATTTCGGTCCTTTGCACTTAGATTGATTTCTCTCCTGGCATTGATTACGGTAGCTTGAAATCCTTGGAAGAGTTCGCGAGTAAACGGTGTGTCACTATTTGAAACCGCCCACCGAATTTCGCGCTGATCAAGCTCCCTGCACAGTGCTGCAAGGCGAATGTGATCACCCTCTTTGAATTGCCCTGCAGTATATCGATTAAAGTCTGAGAAGCCGCCAAGTTTGTAATACGGTGGGTCAAAGTAGACAAAGTCGGCCGGAGTTGCGGTGGCAAGGCAGAGCTCGAAGTCACCCGTGAAGATTTGAACATTGGCCAGAAGAGAAGATACTTTAGCAAGATTCTCCGGATCATAGTAGCGGCGGTCATACTCACCGTAGGGAACATTAAAAATCCCATTCGGTTAACACGAAAGAGGCCTCTAAAGCAGGTCTTGTTTAAGTAAATAAATGCTGCCGCACGCTCGAACTGGTCAGCATATTCGGAAGAATGTCTCGACCTCAACTTCAGGAAAAACTCCTTTTCGTTGGGCATTCTGTCGAGGAGCTTTGCGACGCGCATCCAGTCATCGCGGATCGCTTTGTAAGTATCGACGAGCCAGCTATTGACATCAGAGATCACGGCGTGGTCCCAGTCAGCGGCCATGAAAACACTCCCACCTCCAACGAACGGCTCGTAAAAGCCGGTGAACCCAGCAGGGAAACAAGGCAGCAGTTGGTCCGCGATGCTCTGCTTGCCTCCTGCCCACTTGATGAACGGGCCGAGATTGTTCTTGAACCTTACCATGGGAGCATTGAAAAAGGTCGGCGACCAAAAGCAAGAAAAAAGATGCTCGCATGAACAGCTTCTAGGGATTTTTGCGTCGCGCCCGCCCCAACGCTACCAACAGATGACTCGCCTCCAACCATACTCCGAGCTACGATGGGACCACGATTTCTGGAGTCTTTTACGGTTTTTTCGATCACTGAGACTAGGTGGCACGGCCGCAGTTTCAGGTTGGCTAAATACATTGCAAAGGGAAGGGGTTTTAAACGGACAGGCGCGAAGTTTCCCCATTGATCCCGCTCTCATCGACCTTTTAATTGCTTATGTTCCGGCGTCCACCAAAATGCTCGGAATGGCGCTAGGCTCCTTGCGTAGTGAAGAGGAAGCAATTTCTTTTTGCGGTAAGAGCAAATTAGTGTTCGGATCAACGACAACAAAAAATAAGACGCATCATCAGTCTTCGAAAGCGTTAATCTCAGCAGTTTCCGGAATAGCAAAAAGTGTTTGTATAGAGGCGGGAACTACCCTCGATCCTGATCCCCAGCGACGAGCAGTTTGGTTTTCAGAAAAAGGCCTTCACGTCAGTGCCCGAAATCTCGATGGAGCGATGCCTTCTCTCGAGAATCCTACACTGGTATGGGAAATCAAAGAATATTGGGGTAAAACCAAAGGTGGCAGCAAGATGAGCGATGCTGTCTATGAGTACCATCTTGTAGGGCTTGAGTTAAGAATGTTTGAAGAGAAAATTGGAAGATCTATTAGTCACGCGGTATTTGTGGACGGGAAGGAGCAATGGAGTCACCGTAAAAGTGATCTTTTGCGATTTATCGATCTTCATCAGCAGGGTTTGATAGATTATCTTATAATTGGAAGAGAAGTTGAAACCGATTGGCCTTTGATTGCACGTCATAGCGCTTTAGTTGGGCGGCTCTGACGAGATAATACCGGGAGTCTCCATGAAAGTGAAATCGAGTCTGTTTTACCCAGTCGATGGCTACTCTTAAGTCAATAAGAAGTCAGCGGCTGGCGGCGGAGCGGTGGACGGAAGCTCACGCGTAGATCTTCTCGTAATACTCCGTGACCATCCGGTCGGAGTCGAAGAAGGGAACCACCTCGTTCATCGAGTTGAAGACCAGCTTCGCCCAGCCGTCGGGGTCGTCGTAGTAGAGCGGCAGGATCTTTTCCTCCATCGCCTGGTAGAAGCCGAGCAGGTCGTGGCGGTCGCGCGCCTCGGGGGTCAGGCTCGGATCGGCTGGCGGAATGATGAAGCTGTTGTGGCTGTCCTTGGAAAATTCGCAAACCCAGCCGTCGTAGGTCGAGAGATTGACCGAGGCGTTCATCGCGGCGGTCATGCCGGAGGTGCCGGAGGCCTCGCGGGTGACGACCGGGTTGTTCAGCCAGACGTCGGAGCCGTTTTTCAACAGGCGCGACAGTTCGAGCTCGTAGCCGACCAGCACCGCGACGTTCGGGAAGTCCTTGGTCACCTGGACGAGGTGGTTGAAGGTCTCGATCGCGCCGAAGTCGAAGGGGAAGGGCTTGCCGGCCCAGATGATTTGGACGGGCTTCTCGTTGTTGTTGATCAGCGCGCGGAACATCCGGATGTCGCGGGTGATCAGGTCGGGGCGCTTGTAGCCGGCGAAACGGCGGGCCCAGACGATCGTGAGGACGTCGGGGTTGAGGAGCTTGCCGGTCTGGTTGGCGACGGTCTGGAAGAGCTGCGATTTCAACTCGCGCTTGCGGCTGCGGAGTTCGCTGGCATTGCCCTCCAATCGCGCGTGCTCGAGGCCGCGGTCGGTCCAGTATTTCGCGTTCTGGGCGTTGGTGACGTGGGTGATCGGACAGATCCCGGGGAAGCTCTCCCACATCTTGCGCGAGACGTCTCCATGGAGCCTGGAGACCGCGTTCGAAAGGTGGCTGAGACGAAGGGCGGCGAGCGAGTGGTTGAAAACGTCGCCGTCGATGCCGGTGAGCTTCTTTACTTCGTCCATCGGGACGGAGCCGAAGAACGAGAAGTCGTGGAGCAGCTTGAAGTCGTGTTTTTCGTTGCCCGCCTCCTCCGGGGTGTGGGTGGTGAAGACAAAGCGCTTCTTCACTTCGTCCGAACTACGATGTTTCTCGTAGACGCGGAACGCAGCGGCCAGGCCGTGGGCCTCGTTGAGGTGCCAGACCTCGGGATCGACGCCGAGTTCCTCCAGCAGCCGCGCGCCACCGGCACCGAGGATGATGTACTGGGCGATCCGGCGCAGCGGGTCGTTGTCGTAGAGCCGGTGGGTGATGGCGCGGGAGAGGCCGTCGTTCTCGTCGATGTCGGTGCTCAGGAAGAACATCGGCACGGTGCCGAAGATGTCGCCGGGCAGGAACATCGCTTTGACCCAGACCGGGTGGCCGTGGACCGGGACCTGGAACTTGATGCCGGTGTCCTGCAGGAAGGCGTATTGCTTTTTCCGGAACTGCACCGCCATCTCGCGCTCCTCGCCGCGGGCCTGGTCGTAGTAGCCGTAAGTCCACAGCATGCCGATGCCGCAGAGATTCTGACGCATCGCCGCGGCCGAGCGCATGTGCGAGCCGGCGAGGAAACCGAGGCCGCCGGAGTAGATCTTGAAGATCTGGTCGATCGCGAATTCGCAGGAGAAATAGACCGCGCTCTTCGAGAATTTCGGGTCGATCTCGTAGGTGTGGGCGAAGGGCTTTGGCAGGAAGGATCCGGTCATGGAAGGCGGGTGGCAGGGATTCGGCAGGTCGAAGTGGGATGTCCCGGCGGTCGAAACGGATGGGTCCGGACGCGGTGAGGCGTGGACCATGACCGTGCTTTTGTCGAGCCTGCGGGTCGGGGATGCGCGTTTCGTACCGGCTCGCGGGATTTCCCGCGCCACCGTCCCGCTTGATCCCATCGCCGGCGGTTTTCGCTGGGCCGCGTAATCTGCGGCCTATCTGCAGGCATTGCCTGAACGGCGGCCTTTAATGGATGAGCCCTGCCTTCACGCCCCCGCTTTCCGCCTTGTCCCCCGGTCCCGACTGGCCTAATCCCCGTGCGCACATGAATTCAATGCATCTTTACGAGCGCCTGCCCCTGTTCGGTACCGGCATCGCGCTCGGCGTGTGGCTGGTCGTGGTGCACGCCCTGATGCTCGCCAAGCCGGCTCCGGTGCAGGGATTCCTGAAAAAATTCCCGCGCGATCACCAGCTCGGCTGGGTGATCCTGGCGGTCGGCTTGATCTGGTTCTGGTTGCTGGTCGCACTCCCGGGCAAGGGAATTCTCAACTCGCTGGCGATGGACCTTGGCGAGTTCAACGGGGTGAAAAAATACCTCCGCTACGTGGTCCCGCTGTCGATCGCCGCCGTCGGCATGGCGGTGAAGGAATTCCTCTCCGTCCGCGCGCTCGGACTGCTCGGCCTGATGGCCGCCGCGCCCTTGCTCGAGGCCGCCTTCCTCAAGGACCCCCAGAGCCGGCTGCTGATCCCGATCTTCGCCTTCGCGATGGTGGTCGCCTCGCTCTACTGCGTCGGCATGCCCTACCTGTTCCGCGACGCGGTGACGTGGGCCACCGCATCCCCCAAGCGCTGGCGGATCCTATCGCTCGCCGGCCTCGGCTACGGGATCGCCGTGCTGACCTGCGCTTTCCTGTTCTGGAAGGGCTACTGAGCTGCGGATCACCCGTTCAGCTTCGCCATCGACTTCGGCAAAAACACACCGTCCTTGCGGATGACCTTGCCGTCAAAGCGGATCTCGCCGCCGCCGTAGTCCTTGCGCTGGATGTTGACGATGTCCCAGTGGACTTGTGAGCGGTTGCCGTTGTCGGCCTCCTCGTAGGCCTGGCCGGGCGTGAAGTGGAAGGAGCCGCCGATCTTTTCGTCGAACAGGATGTCGCGCATCGGGTGCTTGATCGCCGCATTGTAGCCCAGTGCGAACTCGCCGATGTAGCGCGCGCCGGCGTCGCTATCGAGGATCTTTTTGATCTCCTTGTTCTTCCCGGGCGACTCGGCTTTGACGATCTTGCCCTTCTCGAAGGTCAGCTTGACCGAGTCGAAAGGGATGCCCTGGTAAATGGTCGGTGCGTTGTAGGTGATGAAGCCCTCGACCGAGTCCTTCACCGGCGAGGTGAAGACCTCGCCGTCCGGGATGTTGTGCTCGCCGGCGCTGACGACCGCCGGGATGTCCTTGATCGAGAATTTCAGGTCGGTGCCCGGGCCGGTGATGTGGACCTGGTCGGTCGCGTCCATCAGCTTCTTGAGGGCGTTGGCGGCGGGGACCAGGCTCTTGTAATCGACCAGGCAGACCTTGAAATAGAAGTCCTCGAACGCCTCGGTGCTCATCCCGGCCTGCTGGGCCATCGCCGGTGTCGGCCAGCGCAGGACGCACCACTTGGTTTTCTTCACGCGCCAGTCGATCACCCCGCGCATGTGCTTCATCGCGAGCGTCATGTTGGCTCCAGGCACGTCGCTGCTTTCGGCGATGTTGTGGCTGCCGCGGACCGCGATGTAGGCGTCCATGTCCTTCATCTCGGCGAGCAGGTGCTTGGCGATGAGCTGGTACTGGGTGTCCTCGGCACCGCTCAGCATTTCCCGCGTCAGCCGCGAGCTGTGGAGCCGCAGGAAGGGCAGCGCGCCCTTCGCCCGGGCCTCGCGGACCAGCGCCAGGCCGATCGAGTCCGGCACGTCGTAAAGATCAATGAGCAACTTCTCGCCCTTCTTCAGCGAGGTCGAGTAGCGGACAAGCTGGCGGGCGAGTTGGTCAACGCGGGGATCGTGCATGGCGCTATCGCTTAAAGTGCCAAGTCGAAAGGGCCAAGTGCCAAGTTGGGGAACCCTCATTTGGCACTTGGAACTTCCTCCTTGGAACTTTCTTCTCCCCGCATGCGCCTCGGCATCCTCGGCTCCGGTTCCGGTTCCAACATGCAAGCCCTCCTCGACGCGATCGCCGCCGGCTCGCTCGACGCGGAGATCGCGCTGGTGCTTTCCGACAACCCGGACGCCTATATCCTCGAACGTGCGGCCAAGGCGGGACTGCCGACCGGAGTCATCGACTGCCGCGGCTTCAAGACGAAGTTCCCGGACGAAGCCCAGGCGGAAACCGCCGCGGCGCTGAAGTCGGCGGGCGTCGAGCTGGTCTGCCTGGCCGGCTTCATGCGGCTGGTGAAGGCGCCGCTGCTCGAAGCATTTCCGGATCGCATCCTCAACATCCACCCGGCACTGCTGCCGGCTTATCCGGGCTTGCAGGCGTGGAAGCAGGCGATCGATGACGGCGCGACGGAGTCAGGCTGCACCGTGCATTACGTCGATGGCGGCATGGACACCGGGCCGGTGATTCTCCAGGCTAAAGTCCCGGTTTTCCCGGACGACACGGCCGAGTCCCTGCACCAGCGGATCCAAGTCGAGGAACACCGGCTTTACCCGGAAGCGATTCGGAAGGTCGCGGCGGAGCTGGGGATCTGATCGGAGAGGGGAAGACACCCAAGAGGGGAACGGGCGGCTCGCCCGTTCCCCGATTCACTGTCTGCGGGCGAGCCGCCCGCACCCCTCTTGCGAGGGCGGCCCGACTTTCACCCACCGCCGCGTTTTCCATGGTTTCCAAAGCCGCCCCGGCCCGCTGTAGTGCCCGCGCCCATGTCACGCGCCGCCCTCGAACAACTCCGCGAACGCCTCGTCTCCACCGTGCTCGGCTCGGAAGAAGCCGCGGCCCTGCTGCTGACCGCCCTGCTCGCCCGCGGCCACGTGCTGATCGAAGGCGCGCCGGGGATCGGCAAGACTTCGCTGGCCCACACCCTGGCCACCTCGATCGGCGGGACGTTCAAGCGCGTGCAATTCACGCCCGACCTGCTGCCGGCCGACCTGCTCGGCTACTCGCTTTACCGGATGGACCGTGGCGATTTTGAATTCATCCCCGGCCCGGTCTTCGCCCACTGCGTGCTGGCGGACGAAATCAACCGCACCTCGCCGCGCGTCCAGAGCGCCTTGCTCGAGTGCATGAACGAGCAGCAGGTGACCCTCGATGGCGTGACCCGCGGGCTGCCCGCGCCGTTTTTCGTCATCGCCACCCAGAACGACACCGACCGCCACGGCACTTTCCCGCTGCCGGAGCCGCAGCTCGACCGCTTCCTGCTATCGATCCGCATGGACCTGCCTGCCGCGGAAATCCAGCAGCGCATCCTGCTCGCCCACGCCGCCGGGGAAATCAACGGCAGCTCGACCGTCAGCGCCGCCCTGCTCGATCCCGCCGCGGTCCTCTCCCTCCAGGCCGCGGTCCAGCAGATCACGGTCGCGCCTGCCCTGGCCGGGTACATCACCGCGCTTTGCGAAAGTCTGCGCCGCCTCGCCGGGTCGGATCACGCGGTCTCGGTCCGCGGCTCGCTCGCCCTGATGCACGCCGCCCGCGCCGCCGCCTACCTCGACGGCGCGCCGGCCCTCTATCCGGACCACGTCCAGTCGCTCTTCCCCGCCGTCCTCCGCCACCGCCTCTCGCCCGACGACGGCAGCGAACCCGCCGCGCTGATCGCCGCGGCCTTGGAGAACACGCCGGTGCCGTGAGGGGCGTCTTCTAACGCCTTGAACGCCCCGCCGCGGCCCGCTAGCGTCCGCGCCCCAGCCCACCATGCCCAAGGTCTACATCCGCACTTACGGTTGCCAGATGAACGAGCGCGATTCCGAACAGGTCGCGCAGATGTTCAGCGAAGGCGGCTACACGGTCACCGCCGACGAGGCGGAGGCCGATGCCGTCCTGGTCAACACCTGCTCGGTCCGCGACCAGGCCGAACAGAAAGCGCTCGGCAAGATGGGCAGCATGGGCTCGCTGCGCCGCACCAAACCGCACGTCGTTTACGGCTTCATGGGCTGCATGGCGCAGAGCCGCGGGCCGGAGCTGTTCCAGCGGATCCCGCACCTCGACGTGGTGGTCGGCACGCAGAAATACCACAAGGTTTTCGAATACGTGGACACCATCCTCCAGCGCCGGCTCGAGCGCCGGATGGACGAGTTGGAGCTTTCGCTGCACGGCGAAAATGTCTGCGACGTGGAGGAGGAAAGCGGCTCCCAGAACACCATCCGCGACCACATCCCGAAGGAGCTCAACGCCTCGGCCTTCGTCTCGATCATGCAGGGCTGCAACATGCGCTGCTCGTTCTGCATCGTGCCCGACACCCGCGGCAAGGAACGCGGCCGGCCGATCGCGGAGATCGTCGATGAAGTGAAACGCCTGCGCGACCACGGCGTGAAAGAGGTCACCTTGCTCGGCCAGATCGTGAACCTCTACGGCCGGACCGAGTTCGAGAAAGTCGACGGCAAGTCGCCCTTCGTGCAGCTCCTTGAAGCGGTCCACGCGGTCGAAGGCATCGAGCGCATCCGTTTCACCTCGCCGCATCCGATCGGCTACCGCGACGACCTGGTCGCCGCCTTCACCTATCTGCAGAAGCTCTGCCCGCACATCCACTTCCCGATGCAGAGCGGTTCCGACCGGATCCTGAAGGCGATGCGGCGGCCGTACAAGAACGAGAAGTTCGTCGAGATCTGCGAGAAGATGAAAGCCGCCCGCCCGGGCCTGGCGATCACCACCGACATCATCGTCGGCTTCCCCGGCGAGGAGGAAGAGGACTTCCAGGCGACCATCGACACCGTGAATCGCCTCGAATTCGACAACGCCTTCGTCTTCCGCTACTCGAAGCGCAAGGACACCCCGGCCGCCGAGATGGACCGCCAGCTTCCGGAAACGGTGAAGGAAGAGCGCAACCAGCGGCTGTTAGAAGTCGTCAACGCGCTGGCCATCGCGAAGAACCAGGAACTGGTCGGCACCGTCCAGCGGGTCCTCTGCGAAGGCCCGAGCAAGACCAACAAGCAGCGCCTGACCGGCCGCACCGGGACCAACAAGATCCTGATCTTCGACGGCGACGTCCGCAAGCTGACCGGACAAATGCTCGATATCCAAGTCGAGGACAGCACCGGTTTCACCCTGTATGGCAGCGTGGTCTGAAGGGGCGCTCCAATTCATATACCTCGCCCATCGGGCCCTGATCCTGCTGTTCCTCGGTACACATCTCGCTTGGCGGCCGATGAAACGATCAAGAGGCCTCCACCACTGACACCGCCGATCAATGCTTGGTGAATTCGTTGCGGAGATATTGGTGAAGCCTCTCCTCGAGATCATTCTCGGCGGTACCGCCTACTACACCGGGGCGATGGTGCTTTCGATCCTGACACTGGGAGCCCTGCCGCTTGCACCCCTCGATTCCTGGGGCGAAAAAGATCGTGGCAAGGAGCTCAGTCCGTTTCCTGAGACGAAAAGGACTCAGATGCGGGAGCCCCGGCGTCCTGCTCGACCATGGCCGCCCGGCCCTCCTGGCGGTCAGACTGAAAGACGTGGAACAGGCAGGCATAGGCCGCGATCAGGATCAGCGAAACCACGCCAATCACGAAATTGGAGGCCAACTCGTCGTTCCGGTCGAAGGTTTTTGCATTCATCGAGGCAAGGAGGGCGACGATCCGCGAAAATGCAATAGGCCATCGGTAACTTTTTGTAAGGAATTCGGAAAACGCCCCGGTCTAAGCCGAAAATGCGGGTTTTCGCATGGCGGGGCTGCACGCCGTCGAGGGAAGCCACCCCGGGATTGCCACCGCCCGACGTTCCGTCATTCTGCCACTGTTGAATCCCGACGATGCCGAAAACGAGCTGGGCCGCGCGCTGATGGAGCCGCTGCCCAAGACCGGCTGCCTCAACGAAGCGGTCCGCCACATGACCGGCCACGCGCGGCACCGGCTGCCGGAAAGCTTCGCCGCGGCCTGTGCGGAGACCACGGAACGTTTCCGCACCGTCAAAGCACCTTCGCGCCTCGGGAAGACCAGGCTCCTGATCGCCTCGCTCCTCGGTCTCGCCGTCGCCGCAGCCTTCATCGTCCCCGGCGCGGCGCGGCGGGAGTTGAAGCTGCTGCTGGTGACCGAGGCGGATCAATTGCCCGACCACGTTTTCATCCGCTTCGGTGGGCAGCAGGTGATCCGGGACCGCATCCTCTCGCGGGTCAGCCCGGAGGAGGGAGAGATCCTGTTCGGTGATCTAACCGCCCAGAAAGCCGAGGACCGGTGGAAGGCCTTGGCGGAGCGCGAACCGACGAATCCGGGGCGCTATGCCGATGCCGCGCTCGGTTACTTGAAAAGCAACGGCAAGCTACCGGCGGATTTCGTCGAGAAGGGGGATCAGTTGGACCTGGGGAACGGCTGGTATGCTGCCCTTGAAGCCCGGGTGATGGGGCGACATTGGGAAGCCGTCAGGGTGAAGGAAACTGTGGAGCTGAACATCGGCGTCCAACAGAGCGGACTCACCTTCGCTGCAAGTCGATTCAAGGACCCGACCCGGACCACGTGGGACCAAAGGCTTGAATTGCTGCCAGAAGAAGAGCAATGGGCCGACGTGGTCGCCGCCACCCGATTCATGAATCGGGAAATGCCCGAATCTGGATCCCGATTTCGGGTAAGGACCGAGAAGTTGATGGCCATTCAAGGCGCCATGATGAGTCTGCCGAGCGAGCCGGTGATCGTGAACAAAGTGCTCCTTGCTTGGATCGAAGCCTTGAGGACTTCGCTCCTCACCACGAAGACCCGTGAGGAACTGGTTGCACTTTTTGATGATCCCTCCTCCTCTCGCTCCGGATTCTCACTGGCGGGCTACCTGTCCAAAGAGGGTTTGGCAAAGGAAGCCCGTGCCATTGAAGACCTTGAGATCGAGTGTGCCGCCGCGCTGCGGGCAGCCTCAACGCCGCCCGCCCCCACCAGCGGCCTCGCCGCAAAAGCATCCACGATCCCCTCCCACGACCCCGCACTCACCCGCCCCGGCATCGCCGCCGAGTGGGCGATGCATGAGCGGCTGATCGGCTGGGGCAGCGTGCTTCTGCTCGGCCTCTTGCTCTTGATCCACCTCGCCGTGCTCCAATCCAACCGCGGCTACGACCGCTTGGCCGAACGGCTCGGCCAAGTCCTCCGCCGCTCGGACCATCTTCTCATCTTCCTCATCTCGCTCGGGCTGCCCGTGCTGCTCTACGCGATCGCCACCCGGCTGCCGGGTCACGGGCTGCTGACCCAGCCGCTGGCACAGGAGGAAGACCCACGCTTCAAGCTGCTGGCCATCTTGCACGGCACCTGGATCCTCGCCGTGCCGCTGCTCGCGCTCGAAGCCACCCGCTGGCGGCTCGCCGTCCGCGGTCGGGCGCTTGGCATGGCCGGACGCGGGCTTCACCTCGGCATGGTGCCGCTGGCAATGCTGCTGTGCTCGCTGGCCGGCGCCGCCGTGCTGCCCGCCGTCCCGTCCGTCTGGGCGAATCCGAAGCTCCCCCTGCTCGGCATCGCCGGCGGTCTGGCCATCGGCGCGCTGTGGCTGCTGGTCCTGATCGTCTGGCACTTCGCCGCACCCCGCGAAAGCTTCCCCGAGCGTCTGCTCCGGCTGCGCGTCGTCTTGGGGCCGGTCCTCGCCGCCCTGCTCGTCACCGCCGCCGGGATGGTCGCCCTGCGCGAACACGAACGCCACCTGGTCTCCATCAACCGCTTCGAAAAATCCCCCCGCACCCACGCCGGCAACCCCACCGCCGCCGACCAGGAATTCCTCGAAACGTGGAAGCCGAAGCTGCTCGACGAAGTCCGCAAGGCGCAGAACAGGCTCGAAGCGCTGGAATGAACGCCCCGTCCGCGATGCGCCCTCCCCGAAGCGGTTGAACAACGAAAGGGACGAAACGAACGAAATTTGCGGCTGCTGACCTTGGCGGATAGAAGTCTGCCGTGGATTCAGATCCCGCTGGATTGCGGCCTTCTACTTTCGCTCGTTTCGACTTTTTCGTTGTTCCCAATCTTCTTCAGCCGGACGGCGAATCCACATTCCAGGCTCGACCCCGCGCCCTCTCTCGGGTCGATTTCGGGCTGACCCATGCCCGCCACCGCCACCCGCTTGTCCGCCTTCACCGAGTCCGTGATCCGCGGCACCTCCCGCCTCGCCACCCGCCACGGCGCGATCAATCTCGCCCAGGGATTCCCCGACTTCGATCCGCCGGAAGAACTGCTCGCCGCGCTGGAACGCGCGACCCGCGGGCCGCATCACCAGTATGCCGTGACCTGGGGCGCGCCGCGCTTTCGCGACGCGCTGGCGAAGAAAATCTCGCGCTTCACCGGACTGGAGGTCGATCCCGACCAGCACCTGGTCGTCACCTGCGGCAGCACCGAGGCGATGATGGTCGCGATGATGACCGCCTGCAATCCGGGCGACAAGGTGATCGTCTTCTCGCCCTTCTACGAGAACTACGCCGCCGACGCGATCCTCTCCGGTGCCGAGCCGATCTACGTCGCGCTGCGGCCGCCGGACTTCGGCTTCGACCGCGACGAACTGGCGAAGGCCTTCGAGCAGAAGCCGAAGGCGATCGTCGTCTGCAATCCGTCCAATCCCACCGGCAAGGTCTTCACCCGCGACGAGCTGCTTTACATCCTGCAACTCGCGGAAGAGCACGACGCCTTCGTGATCATGGACGAGCCCTACGAGCACATCGTCTACGAGCCGCACGAGCACGTCTACGCCTGCGCCCTGCCCGGTGCGGCGTCGCGGGTCATCACCTGCAATTCGCTGTCGAAGACCTACTCGATCACCGGCTGGCGGCTCGGCTACGTCCATGCCGCGCCGGAGGTCATCGCGCAGGCCCGGAAGGTCCACGATTTCCTCACCGTCGGGGCCGCCGCACCGCTGCAGGAGGCCGCGGTCGCGGGACTGGAATTGCCCGACAACTACTATGCCGGCTTGACTTCCCTCTACACCGCAAAGCGCGATGTCTTCTCTCGGCTACTTAAGAGAGCTCGGCCTGCCCTTCACCGAACCTCAGGGGGCCTACTACGTCATGCTCGACATTTCCTCGCTCGGCTTCGCCACCGACACCGTGGCTTCCGAATGGCTGATCAGGGAGATCGGCGTCGCCGGAGTGGCGGGTTCCAGCTTCTTCCGCGAGCCGGTGAACCACCTGATCCGTTTCCACTTCGCGAAGAGCGAAGGCATCCTGCGGGCGGCGGGGGAGAAGCTGTTAGACCTGCGCGCGCGCTAGCCGGCGCGCGAGTCCGGTGCCCGTCGAAACCCCGAAGAACTTGGGTCAGCAGCCGTCCCGAAGGTCCCCGGGCATGCAGAATTCCAAGGCCGCATGCGCCAGCGCGATGGCACCGCAGACCCCTGCATCGTCGCCGGGGACGGGAGGCCGCCGCGCCGGACTCACCGGATTCGAAGTCTGTGAGAAAAAGAGCGCCCACTCCGATGACGAGATCGCCCCAAAGCGCCGTCCTCTGCTCCCGCCGCGATGCCGTCCGGCGGGACGCTTCACGCGGCACCGGGGACGAAGCGGAACTCACCTCCTTCGTCGCGACCGGTCCGCAGTCCGTGGCATTTCGTGATTCGTCGCAGCCCGCTCCGGCCGCTCCGGCCGCTCCGGCCGCTCCGGCCGCTCAGCGCTGGCGCGGCAGTTCGAAGCGGTCGAACACCTCGCCCGTCACGCTGATCGCCTGGAACTTCAGCGGCCCCTCCGGCCCGATCTCGAAGAAGAACAGGTGGTTGACCGACTGCGACTTCGCGATGTGTGGCACGTCCGCCGGCGGCCGGACCTTGCGAATGCTGGCTCCCCACGCGCCGTCGCCGAGGTAGGTGACGCCCTTCGCCGGGGCGTCCTGCACTTTTCCTCCCAGCAGCGGGTGGGTCCGCTTGTAGGCGTGATCGTGGTGCTCGAAAGCGGCGCTGACACCGGCCTTCTCGAAAAGCGGCACCCAGTGTTGGCGGATCTCGAGCGTGGTGCCCTCGTCCTTGCGCACCGAGGGATAGGCTGGCACGTGATACACCGGAATCAGGATGCGCCGCGGATCTCTCGCCCTTGCAGCCAGCGACGCCGCGAACCACTCGGTCTGTTTGCCGGCAATCCGCGCGCGGTGATTGGTATCGAGTACCCACACGCTGAGGTAGTCGCCGAAATCCAGCACGCCATAGGTGTCCTCCGCGGGAAACGCGAAGTTCGCCTCATAGTACGGCGCAACCGCGCTGTTCACCTCGTGGTTGCCGATCGCCGCGATCACGGGGATCACCCGACGGTCCGTGCCGATCAGATGGGCGCGGATGTTCTCGTGCCAAAGGATCTCCTTCTTGATCTCGCCCGCCTTGCCGTCGGAGTAGGAATAATCGCCGCCCCACAGGATGAAATCCGGCTTCAGTGAGGCGGCCATCGCGTTGATCTTCTCGAAGACCCCGGCCGGCGCGGTGTCGCCGCCCGCCACCACCCGCAGGTTCCGGGTCAGGCGCTCCGGCATGGTCCGGAAATGATAGGGCCGCTCCCGTTCCGCAGGACGGAATTCATAGACCCCGTCCGGCTCCAAGCCGGTCAGCTCGACCCGGTAAACCGTCCGCCCCGGGGCATGGGGGAAATCGCCCGCCACGGGAGTCGAGCTCTTCCAAGCAGCGGTCCCCTTCCGGCGGTGAAGCAACACCGGCTTCTCAAGCGGCGACGTCTCGTACCAGTCGATGGTCATCGTCGATGACGGGTCCCGCTGCCACGTGAGAATCAAGCCCGCCACCTCGCCGGGCTCCGCTGCAAGGGACGGAAAAGTCAGGGCCAGAATCAAAGCCCCAATCCGCGAGCCGATTCCGAAGACTTCCCTCCTCCCTTGAAGTTCCTTCATGAACACTTTTCACCGCGGGGGCGACGGGAACACTTACGAAATGTTGGGATCGTCCTGCAAAGGGCACCGGGCGATTCGCGAAAGCTCGCCCCGGGGAACTGCCGGACCCGGACGGAGATATTCGTTTTTCTAACACCAGTGCATGAAACCCGCTCCCTCGACCGGTATCTTGAAGAAGCCCAAGCTCCAAACCATGCATCCCCTGAGATCCCGGCTCGGCCGCCTCGCGGCCACCCTCTTGCTCGCGGCATTGGCTCAGGCCCTTGCCCGCGACCTGACCTTCAAACGGAGAAATCATCGACGACGGCGACAAGAAAGGCGAGACGGAGCTCCAGTGGAGCTACTACACCCGCGACTTCGGACTAACCGGCAAGGGCGGCCTGCTCAAGTATCCGGTGTTCGACGGCTACGGCAACCACGACGGTCCGCCGGTCGGCGCCGAGAAACACGGCTTCTCGATGCAGGCCAAGCTCAAGGAGCGCAACCTCCGCCGTCAGGAACTCGGCTGGCTGAAGGAGCTCTGCCCGAAAGACCTGCACTACTCCTTCGACCTCGACGACGTCCACTTCGTCCAGGCAAACATTTACCCGGCCGACACCCAACACGCGAAGATCCGCTACAACCGCGTCTGGCACGATCCCCAGGGCGCGCTGACCTTCCTCAAGTCCTCGCTCGAGAAGCACGCCGCGGGCAAGGACCGCCCGGTGATCATTCTGTCCCATTGCGGCTTCGACACCGACTGGTGGCACGCCGAAGACTGGGCGGTCTTCCATGCCGCCGTCGCGCCCTATCCGGTCGCCAGCTTCTTCTGCGGTCACACCGGAACCGGCATCCTGAAATACAAACCCGAAGGTTCCTCCGCTCCCGAACTGCCGGTCGTCAACACCGGCCAGACCGCCAAGGGCTTCTTCGTCGTCCACATCACCGGCGACCGGATCATCGCCGCCTACCGGATCCGCGAGGCCGCCGGCTGGAAATGGAAATTCCCGATGGACCGCCCGCTGGCGCTCCCCGTCGCCAAGTAATCCTTCTTCCCGACCGGTCCGACGGTGCGGGTTCCCGCCGGGTCCCCGGTGCGAGGCCGTGCCGGCAGGAAAGGCACGCGATTTCGCGAAGATGGCGGGTCGCGATGCGCCTTCCTGCATTCGAGCATCAGGAATTTGACAGGGTGATATATCATAAGAGTTTGGCCACCGGATTGGACGAGATGGTCGAGTTCCAGCCACCTCGACACAACAGTGGTTCGCTAATGCATTCCGTTGGGGCGGCGGGCACCGACGGGAAAAGAATGATCCTTGCTCATCCCCCGGACGCGCCCATCATACAGGTCCAATGGCCCCCTTCCCCCCTACGGCAATGCCAACGAACTCCGCTCGGGGGAGCTTCCGATGAGCCGCGCCACGCCCTTGATGCGGGAATTCGCCGAGCGACTCGTCGCTTTCGAGACGCAAGGGGGAAAGGCAGGCCGACCGCACACTCCGGCCGCCTTTGAGGTTTGCGAAAAACTACGCCCTCATCTCGCGACGCTGATGGGCAAGGCCGGCTTTTGTGCGCTTCTCTCACGAGCCCTTGCAATGGCGGCATCGGAGGCTCCGGCGCTGCGCGCGGTGCAAGTGCAGGCCGATGGCTCCTTGGGCGGAGTTGAGGAGACGGGAACGCCTGCGGAGCTGCAAAAAGTCGCCGAGGGGAGCGTGGTGCTGCTCGCGCAACTGCTCGGCCTGTTGGAAGCATTCATCGGCCGCAGTCTCACCTTGCGGATGCTGCGCGACGTGTGGCCGAAACTGACTCTCGACGAAACCCATTTCAGCAACGACGACCCATCATGAAAAAGGCTAAAACTCCTGCGGAACGTCCGCAGTCCAAGAAAGGGCCCTCGCGGCCGCCGGCAAAGGTGGTAATCCGCAAAATCCCCAGCGGCGTGCGCGGCCTCGACGACATCCTCGGCGGCGGCATCCCGGAATTTTCGTTCAACATCATCGCCGGCACTCCCGGTTGCGGGAAGACGACGCTGGCCCACCAGATCGTCTTCGCCAATGCCACGGAGAAAAAGCCCGCGCTCTATTTCACCGTTTTGGGAGAACCGGCGATGAAGATGCTGCGCTACCAGCAGCAGTTCGCCTTCTTCGACGAAGCCAAGCTGGGCCGGGCCATCCGCTTTATCAATCTGGCCGATGTGGTCCTTGAAAGGAACCTCGACGCGGTGTTTGAGGAAATCGTCAAGCAGGTCGAGGCGGTCGGCCCGAGCCTCGTCGTGGTGGACTCGTTCCGCACCGTGGTGCGCAAGGCAATGAGCGGCGCAAGCGAGCTGGACATGCAGGTTTTCATCCAGCGCCTTGCCCAGTTTTTGACCAGTTGGGAAGCCACCACCTTCCTCGTCGGTGAATACGCTCCCGAGGAGGTCAAAGACAATCCCGTTTTCACCATCGCCGACGCGCTGCTCTGGCTGTCGCAGGTGCCGGAGAGAAATTCCGTGGTGCGCAAGCTGCAAGTCATGAAGCTGCGCGGGCAGGAGTCCGTGCCGGGCCTCCATACGATCCGTATCAGCGCGGCGGGCGTGCAGGCGTTTTCGCGCACGCTGGGCCTGGTCGAGAAGAAGGTGCGGTCGGAGCGGCGGCAGCGGCTTTCCATCGGCATTCCCGAACTGGACAAGATGCTGGGCGGCGGCCTGCTGGAAGGCGACAGCCTGCTCATCGCGGGACCATCGGGCACGGGGAAGTCGGCACTGGCCACGCAGTTCATCGCCGAAGGCCTGCGCCAGGGGGAACCCGGAATCATTGCCGTCTTCGAGGAACGCCCCAAGGGTTACGCCGACCGCGCTTCCGGTTTCGGACTGAATCTCAAGACGCCGCAGAAGAAGGGAACCCTCGAAATCCTCTACCTCCGCCCGCTCGATCTCTCGGTCGATGAAACCTTGCAGGAAATCCTCGACGCCATCGCGCGCGTCGGCGCCAAGCGGCTGGTCATCGATTCGCTGGTCGGTTTCGAAATGGCGCTCGCGCCGGGATTCCGCGCGGACTTCCGCGAGTGGCTTTACCGGATGATCAACGCGCTGACCGGCGCCGGGATCACCATCCTGAGCACGGTCGAAGTGGAGGACACCTTCACCGCGATGCCGTTCAGCCATTACGCGATTTCCTTCCTCACCGATGACATCATCCGGATGCGCTATGTCGAGATCGACGGCCAGCTTCGCAAAGTGATGGTCG
The DNA here is from genome assembly GCA_002304315.1 of Verrucomicrobiia bacterium Tous-C4TDCM. Lineage (GTDB taxonomy): Bacteria > Verrucomicrobiota > Verrucomicrobiia > Verrucomicrobiales > Akkermansiaceae > Haloferula. The sequence goes on along the minus strand of NEUO01000004.1, from coordinate 20,545 downwards.
TGATCAAAATGCGCGGTGGCAATCATAGCAAAGACATCCGGGAATACGTCATCACGGACAAAGGCGTGGTGATTATCCAGCCGCGCCAGACCGATTACACCGGCCTCACCACCGGCATCCCGACGCGTGTCGGCAAGCGGGAAGATGCCGTGCCGGAACCAAAGGCGAAATAGTGAAACGATGAGCGTGGAATCCAACCCAGCCGGCCTGCCGCCCGACTTGTCGGGCCTTTGCGTCGCGATCACCGAGCACGCGCCTTTGCCGATCGCCACGGTGGACGGGGCCACGCACATCCTGCGTTATGCCAACCCTGCCTTTTGCGTGCTGCTGGATCAGCCGCTGGAGCGCCTCGTCGGCCGGCCGCTCCAGGACCTGCTGCCGGCGCGGGATGAATGCGTGACGCTGCTCGACCGCGTGTTCCGCACGGGAAGGCCCGAGCGCCATATCCAGAAGGAGGATGCCAAACCCCATCCGGTCTTCTGGTCCTACACGATCTGGCCGATGAAGGCGGACGAGCACCACGTCGGCATGATGATCCAGGTGACGGAAACCGCTCACTTCCACGAGACGGCGATGGCGCTGAACGAGGCGCTGCTGCTCGGGGCGGTGCGCCAGCATCAATTGACCGACGCGGCGGAGGACGTGAACGCGCGCCTGCGGGAGGAAATCGCCGCCCGCGCGCTGATCACCGCCGAACTTTCGCAAAAGGCCCGGGAGCTGGCCGAAAAGGCACGGCTGCTCGACCTGACCCACGACGCCATCATCGTGCGCGACATGGAGAGCCGAATCCGCTATTGGAACCATGGAGCGGAACAGCTGTATGGCTGGTCCCGGGAAGAGGCGATGGGGAAGGTCAGCCATCTTCTGCTCCAGACCGAATTCCCGATCCCCGTGGAACAGATGGCCGCCGAGCTGCACCGGAAAGACCGCTGGATCGGCGAGCTGGTGCATACGGCGCGCGATGGACGCCGCCTGACGGTGCTCGCCCGCAAGACGCTGGATCGCGACGGCGAGGGCCACCCTGCCGCGGTGCTGGAAAACCTCACGGACATCACGGCACGCAAGCGGGCCGAGCAGGCGTTGCAAGCGAGCCAGAGTCTGTTTTCCAGCCTGGTTGAGAACGCCCCGATCGGCATGTATGTGGTGGATGACCATTTCCGGCTGCAACAGGTCAACACCCGGGCCTTGCCGATTTTCGCCCACGTCGATCCGCTGGTGGGCCTGGATTTCACCGAAGTGGTGAAGGTGCTTTGGGGAGAGAAAGTCGGCGGACGGATCGCGGACATTTTCCGGCACACGCTGGAAACCGGCGAGCGCTACGTCTCGCCGTCCTTCACCGAGACGCGTCGGGATCTCGACGTGGAGGAATCCTATGAATGGGAGGTGCAGCGCTTCACTCTGCCGGATGGGCGGTACGCCGCGGTCTGCTACTTCGCGGATACTTCCGAGCGCCACGCGCTGGAGCGATCCATCGCGGATCGCGCCGCGGATCTCGTCCGGGCGGACCGCAGCAAGGATGAATTCCTGGGCATGCTCGCCCACGAACTGCGCAATCCGCTGGCACCGCTGCGCAGCGCTACCGAGATCTTGCAGACGCCGGGCGCTTCCGTGGAGGCGACCGGGCAGGCCGTGGAGATCCTCAGCCGCCAGATCGAAAACATGAGCGAGATGATCGACGATCTGCTCGATGTCTCGCGCATCACCGAGGGAAAGATCGAATTGCGCCTGGAAGTGGTGGCGCTCGAAGCCGTGCTGGACGCAGCGGCGAGTCTTGCGGAGCGGGGCATCGAAGCGCGCGGCCAGGAAATCACCATTAAACTCCCGGCCGAGCCGGTTTTCCTTCACGCGGATGCCACCCGGCTCGATCAGGTCTTCGGCAATCTCCTGACCAATGCGTGCAAATACAGCGGGCCAGGTTGCCATATTTCCGTACGTGCCGAGCGCGCCGAACCGCTCGGCGAGGAGCCGCCGGAGGTCATTGTGCGTGTGCGCGATAACGGCATCGGCATCGCGCCCGAGCTGCTCCCGCGCATCTTCGATCTCTTCGTGCAGGCCAACCGCTCGCTGGATCGTGCGCATGGCGGGCTGGGAATCGGCCTGACCCTCGTGCAGCGGCTGGTGAAGCTTCACGGCGGCAGTGTCGAGGCGCGCAGCGAAGGACTCGGCCACGGCAGCGAATTCATCGTCCGCCTGCCCATCCTCGCCGCCGCCGCTGCGCCTGCTCCGCCGCCCGCGGCTGAGGCCCACAACACCCCGCACCGGATTCTCATCGTCGATGACAACGAGGATTCCGCCTGGACCATGGCCACGCTCCAAGGCATGCGCGGCCACGAGACACGGACCGCTTTCACCGGTCCCGATGCCATCGTCGCCGCCGCCGAATTCGTGCCCGACGTGGTGCTGCTCGACATCGGCCTGCCTGGCATGGACGGCTACGAAGTCGCCCGCCAACTCCGTGCCATGCCGGCCACGGCGGGAACTTTCCTCGTGGCGATGACCGGCTATGGCAGGGACGAGGACCGCGCGCTCACTCAAGAGGCGGGCTTTGATCGCCATTTGGTCAAACCCGTCGACCTCGATATCTTACGGCAATTGCTCCGCGAACGGCCGTAAGTTGCCCCGTCTCAATCCTTACCTGCCTCCGGCCACGATAGGACGCCTACCGCCGTTCCGCTTTGGATCGACTCGCTGATGGCCGCGAGGATCCTCATGTCGGCAATGCCCATCGAGGCCGGGGTGATGACCTCGGAGTCGTCCAGCACCGCGGCGGAAAATCCGTCCATCTCCTTGGTGAATTGATTGACCGGCTTGATCACGAGGTCGGCGGACTCGGCCACCTCCCCGTCCTTGCGGTTCGTCCGCAATCGCAGCCCGCGGTAACTGAACGCCGGGTCCATATCGATGAAGCCCTTTTCGCAATGGACACGGTACTGGCGGCTTTCGGACACGCCGAACGAGCAGAGGCAACTCGCCACCGCGCCGGACGGATAGCGCATCACGAAGGTCACGCTCTCCGGGACCTCGCGAAATCGCGGGTCGTCCTCCGGCTTGCAGGCATAGGCGGTGACTTCGGCGGGTTCCTCGTTCAGCACGTAGCGCGCGGCATTGATCGAATAGATATACACCACCTCGACGCGCGGATCCTCGGCGATTCGATCAAAATCCTGGTAATCATAGATGGCGTTTTCGGCGATGTCATACTCCCGGGCGACCTCCAGCGCCTTGTCCCTGTGGCCGCTGACCAAGGCCACGGGCTTTGAGCGCTTGCAGCCGGCAAAGGCGGGCAGGATCTCCTCAAGCGCGAGCTGGCCGAGTCCAACGATCGCCCATCCGGCCTTCTTGCCCTGCGCGTCGTCCGTCTTCAGGCCGTCCGTTCGCTCGTCGGGCTGCGCGAGGGGGACCCCCGCAGCGGAACGGACCATGCCCGCACCGGAGAGGATGGCGGCGGAACCGATGAATCGGCGGCGGGTGGTGGCACTCATGATGATGGCATGTCTTCGCATCCATCATGCCACCACGCTTCACCTTGAGATTCAGCGCCCATGCCCCTGTGGCGTGCGACCACCGTCGCAAATTGCAGGCACCCGCCGCCGATTCCGGCACGCTGCAAGAACTCGTCCCGCGCTTCCTCCTGAGGCTGGAGACCCGAGGCTATTCGGTCGCCACCGCCGAGATGCACCGCTGGGCTTTGCGTCAGTTCCTCGACTGGTGCGACAGTCACGGCTACCACGATCCCGCCACGTTCACCCGCGGCCGGCTGGAGGCATACCAGCTCTACCTCTTCCACTACCGGTCCCCGCGCGGCGGAAAGGCGCTGGCGATCAATACCCAGCTCGCCCGCCTCGGCTGCATCCGCCGCTTCTTCGCCTGGCTCTGCCGCGACGGCATCCTGCCCGCCAATCCCGCCTCCGACCTCGACCTGCCCCGCAAGCAGGCCCGCGCCCTGCCGAAGTCGCTCAGCCCGGAAGAGATCGACCGCCTGCTCGCGCTTTCCCGATGTTAACAGCCCCTTCGGCCTGCGCGACCGCACCACCCTCGAATTGTTTTACTCCACCGGCGTCCGCCGCACCGAAATGACCCGGCTGGAGATCGGCGATTACGATCCCCACGCCCGGACCCTCCTGGTCCGGCGCGGGAAGAACGGCAAATCCCGCTTGCTCCCGGTCGGCGGCCACGCCGTTGTCTGGCTCGAACGCTACCTCTCCGAGGCCAGGCCGCTGATCGCCTACCTGCCAACCGAGACCGGACTCTTCCTCTCCGGCTACGGTACCGCCTTCACCCCGGCCTACCTCGGCACCTGGGTCGCCAAGCAGATGAAGCGCGTCGGGATCACCAAGCCCGGTGCGTCGCATTTGTTTCGCCATTCCTGCGCCACCCACATGCATGAGAACGGCGCGGACATCCGCCACGTCCAGGAGATGCTGGGCCACGCCCGACTCGACACCACTCAGATCTACACCCACGTCAGCATCAAGGCTCTTCAGGAAGTCCATGCCCGCTGCCACCCGCACGGTGGGATGCCCGAGGAACTTCCGCCTTCCCCTCCCGCCGCCGCTCTGACCTTCCCCTCCCGCCGCCGCTCTGACAATCTGCGACGCCACGGAAATGGTCATCGTCGCAACAGCTCCCATCGCCAAGGAGTCGTCCCCAAAGACGGCCACAAATCGCGCCGATCCCGGTCACCCGGATGACGAACCACCGGCGGGCAACGCCCCAATCCTGCCAAACGGACCGGTTTCACCGAAAACACCTGGATTTTGCAAATCATTGGAAACGAATGACTTGAATGGTTCAGAGAACATGCAGGTTCGTTATTACGGTTACCGGTACTATGATCCGGTGACGGGGCGGTGGCCAAGCAGGGATCCCATTGAGGAAAGAGGGGGAATCAACCTCTATGGGTTCGTCGGGAATGATGGGGTAAATAGGTGGGGCTTGAAATGAAACGATGTGCCTTGGTTGTTGTGGTTGTGTCGTCGTGCTCTCCGAGTGAAACGGAGAGTAAGTCCAGCCCTGAGTTGCCTTCGCATCGAAAGATTTTTGGCAATAATGAGAATGGATCAGATGCGAAAGCGGGAGAGGAATTGAACGAATATTTAAGAAAAACAAACCAAGCTGATAGATTGGGCACAGATTTCATCGAATAGCCTGTGGATGAATGGGGGGCGCTTACGCTACACCCTGCATGTGACCTTCTGGGCCTTCCTTGCCCAGACCCTTGCCCCTCAGACCTCCTGCCGCGACATCGTCCGCAAGGTGCAAGCCTGGTGGCTGCTGCGCGACCCGAAGTCATCGGCCGCATCGGCTTCCACCAGCGCCTACACCAAGGCCCGGCAACGCCTCGACCCGGAAGCGATCGAGCCCGTCGCCAGCCATCTGGCCGACCGCCTCGAAAGCCGGGTTCCCTCCTCGCAGCTCTGGCGCGGCCGCCGCGGCCGCCTGGTCGACGGCACCACGGTCTCGATGCCCGACACCGAGGCGAATCAAAAGGCCTATCCCCAGTCCTCCAGCCAGAAGCCCGGCTGCGGGTTCCCGCTGATGCGCCTCGTCGGCCTCTTCTCGCTGGCCAGCGGGGCTTTGCTGGGCTTTGCAAAAAGCAGCCTCCACGTCCACGAAAGCATGCTGTTCGGCCACCTCATGGCACTCCTGGAAAAGGGCGACATCGCGCTTGCCGACCGCGGGTTCTGCTCGTTCCACACCTTCTGGCGGCTGTCGTCCGCCGGCGTGGACGCGGTCATGCGGCTCAACGGCACGCGCAAGGTGGACTTCCGCAAGGGCACCCGGCTCGGACCCGGCGACCGGCTCCTCACCTGGAAGAAGCCGGCCCTCCGGCCGAAAAGCTGCACCCAGGAAGAATACGACGCGCTCCCGTCTATCCTGACCCTGCGCCACGTGAAGCTCGTCGTGTCCGCCCGCGGGTATCGCACCCAGACCATCGTGCTGGTCACCACGCTGCTTGATCCCGTCGCCTATCCGGTTGAGGCGCTCGGTGAACTCTACTTCCGACGCTGGAGCGTGGAGCTTCATTTCCGGGAGATCAAGATCACCCTCGGCATGGACGTGCTGCGCTGCCAGACGCCCGACATGGTGGACAAGGAGGTCATGATGCACTCGATCGCTTACAACCTCGTGCGAGCCATCATGCAACAGGCGGCCAACGACCATCAGGTGGACCTCACACGGATCAGCTTCAAGGGAACCGCCGACGCGCTGCGGCACTGGAGCGGCAGCCTCGAAGCGCTGCGGGGCCAGCCGCGAAGGCAGAAGGCCATGCTCGACGCGATGCTCGAACTCATCGCAAAGGACCTCGTTCCCCTGCGCCCGGACCGCGAGGAACCGAGGGCAAGGAAACGAAGGCCGAAGAACTATCACCTCCTGACCAAGCCCCGCTACGAGATGCTCATCCGGGGCCACAGGAACCGTCCCAAATCCGGCTTAAGTTAGTGTCATTCGGGACTGACCCCGTGAGTTTTCGGGGCAATAGCGTCCTCAACACCGCCAAACCCTTGACCATCGGCGGCAATATCGTCAGCATCGTAAATGGCTTGGAGGTCATCAAGGGCGCCTTCGTAATCCTCTCCGGCACCAACAGCTACAGTGGATCGACTGCTTACAAAAATTTCGGCAATACACTGAGTATGATCCGCGCCGACGACGGAGTCGGCCTGCCCACCTCCAGCAACCTTGCCATTGAAACCGCCGGCGTGTTCGAAACCGGCGCGGATCTGGTGCGTGTCGGCGGGGCAGGTGCGGGCCAGATGCACATCGGCTCCAACTTGAAGAACGACCTGGGCTTCAGTGCCTTTGGCGGTCCGATCAACGTCTGCTTTGGTACGCTCGCCAGCCCAACCGCTCTCACCTGGGGCACCGCTCCCTTCAATCCTGGTGCCTTCGCCCTGATCCTGAACCACACGACCGCAAACAATACCTTGGATTTCAAAAATCCGGTCAATCTCAACGCCGCCGTCCGGAAAGTCCAAGTCGGTGCGAACGTCGCCACGATGAGCGGAAATCTAACTGGATCTGGCATCAGCGGCTTGACCAAATCCGGCGTCGGCACGCTGGCGCTCACCGGCACCAGTACCTACAACGGCGCCACCACTGTTAGCGCCGGCATCTTGAATCTCAAGGCGGGGTCCTTGGCCAACACCGCCATTGCGGTCTCCGGCACCGGCACCCTGGCCGTCAAGCCGGGCAGCACCACCAGCGTCAGCGCGGACAACACCGCCACCGCCACAGCGGGAGCGTCCTTGAACCTCGGTGCCAGGACTTTTGACATGACCGACGACTTTGTCAGCACCTTCAACCTCGTGCAGGAAAGCACGTTCGCGGGCGCGGCCCTAACCGTCACCACCGGCGCGACCCTCAAGTTCAGCCTGGGCACCGCAGGCACCGACCGGTTGGCCGTCACCAAAACCGCAGCCGTCAGCGGCACAGTCACCGTCACCCTCGATACCACCGGCGCGGCTTCACTGACTCCAGGCACCTACGATCTCATCACCGCCGATTCCGGCTTGAGCGGCGGCACCTGGCAGCTCACCGGCGGCACCACCCAGACCGTCACCGTCGGCGGCAATGATTACGATCTCACCTTCAACACCAGCGATACCACCGTCAGCGTCACGGTGGCCAGCGGCGGTGCTTCGGCCTACGACACCTGGGCCACCGGCCTCGCCAACCCGGCCTTTGACTTCGATTCCGACAACAACGGCATCCCCAACGGACTGCAGTGGATCCTTGGCGGCACCCAGACGGAAAACAACCCCGCCGCCATCGACCCGCTCGAATCCCTCGATGCCACCGACCTCCAACTGACCTTCAAGCGCGCCGATGCCTCCATCGCCGAAACCACCCTGACCGCGGAGTGGGACATCGATCTCGCCGGCATCTGGACCAGCGTGCCAATCACTCGGACCACGGACGGCACCGACACCCTTGACAACGGCGTGACCGTCACCGTCGCAAGCAACGCCGCCGCCCCCGATGACATCACCGTCAAAATCCCGCGTATCAACGCCGCGCCAGGCGCCAAACTCTTCGCCCGAATCAATGCCGCTAAGCCGTAAGCCCAACAAGACCGACGAAAAGACGAGAAAGTCATGAAGCGAAATCTTTCTCCTTTCTTGCGTCTTGAGTCTCGAATTCTTATGTCTCTCTTCCAATCATCCAATGCACCAGAAACTTTTCCCCCTAGCCAGTATCTGGCTCGCTCTATCCACCCTTCCTGCTCTCGCTCAGTATCCCGGCTGGCAAAGTGCAGGACCGCTTTTTATCCTCACCACGCCAGAGGGCGCCAACCTGCCGGAATCAGCCGTCGTTGAGAACTTCCCCCTGCTGGTGCGGCTGAACAAGGACTTCTTCGATTTCAGCAAGGCCAAGGCCAACGGCGATGACATTCGCTTTTCCACCAACGGCAAAGCACTGCCCTATCAGATCGAGCAATGGGATGCCGCCAAAGGCATCGCAAGCATTTGGGTGAAAATCCCGGTCATCAAGGGCAACGCCCGTCAGGGACTGAAGTTGCATTGGGGCAAGGCCGATGCCGTAAGCGAATCCGATGGCTCCGCTGTTTTCAGCGCGAACAACGGTTTTGCTAGCGTGATTCACATGAATGAACTCTTGAAGGACGACCTTGGCTCGGTCACGCCCCAGAACCTTGGCACGACCGCTGGTGCCGGCATCATCGGCGACGGCAGGCGCTTCGAAGCGGGCCAGGGAATCGATTGCGGCAAGAACATCACGAATTTTCCTTTCGGCGACAACCCCTTCACCTCGGAAGCCTGGTTTCGCAGTGAGGGTGCCGACTCCTACATCGTGTACTACGGCAGATATGCCACCCGTCTGAACGGGAAAACCGGTGATGGCAACGAAATCGGCATCAGCATCGGATCACCTCCGCGTCTCGGTTGGGCGTCAGATGGCCCCGGCGGCGCGGCTGCCCAGACCATTCCGGTGATGGGTCAGTGGTATCACGTCGCAGCCACGTTCGAAAAGGGGACCAGTCAGATTTTCGTCAACGGAAAACTCGAGGATACCCGGAAATCGAACAATGCCATGTCGGTGGTCAAGGATGTCTGCATGGACATCGGCGGGATGCGTGGCGGCAACTACCGCTTTGTCGGCGAAATCGACGAAGTGCGTGTCTCGAACGTCGCCCGATCGGCGGATTGGATGAAACTTCAATACGAAAACCAGAATCCCCAGCAAACCCTGGTCGGCCCCTTGGTGCAGCCGGGTACGGATTTCGCCGTCAGCCAGACGTCGATCACTCTGCTGGAAGGCAAGGACACCACGATCCAGGTCAAAGCGGGTGGCGCACAAAAGCTCTCCTGGATTCTCAAAAAAGACGGTGTGGAAACACTCGTCGCTGTCGATCGTTTCTCCTACACGCTGCCAGCCGGTCGCGTGACCAAGGATCTCGCCATGACTCTTCAGGTCAAGGCGGTGTTTGCCACCGGAACCAAGACCAAGGACATCCCGGTGACAATCAAGGAGGACATTCCGGAACCTGTGGTCACCGTCTCGGCACCCACCGCATGGAATGGCCGGGAAACCATCGAAGTGGTGCCGACGATCAGCAATCTGGCCGCCATGAAGTCCAAGGGCGCGGGCGATGTGAAGACCACCTGGACGGTTTCAGGCGGTGCCGTGATCAAGCAGATCACTTCTGAAAAACTCATCCTGAAGCGCTCCCAGCAAAGTGGAACAATCACCATCGGTGCGGTAGTCAACAACGGCGGTGCCGATTCGACAGCATCTGCCAAGATCCAGGTGACGGAACCCAAGATGGACCCATGGGTGCAGCGGGTTCCGGGTAAGGACGAACAACCCGTCGAAAACCAGTTTTACGCGCGTGATGACAAGAATGAAGGCACACTCCATTTCAATGGCACGCTTGAAGAAGCCGCCGATTCGGTCTTTCTCAAAGTGTATGCGGATGAGAAGGCCTACAAAGGTGAAAGCGCCAAACTAGCAACCGACAAATCCTATTCCTTTGCCGTCAAACTCAAACCCGGTCTGGTCAAATACAAAGTCGAATTCGGCACCAAGATCGGGAATACCCAGAAGGTGCTGAAAACGGTGAGCAATTTGATTTGCGGTGATGCTTACATCATCGACGGGCAATCCAATGCCGAGGCTACAGGACCTAACAACGGTCCCACCGAGGATCCGGAACTGCCGCTCGGAACCTGGATCCGCAGTTATGGCAATCAGCACAGTGGGACCACCCAATGTGGCTGGGGCAATGCCGTCAGGGCCCATATCTGGGGCAAACCCAATTATGGAAATCACCAGATCGGCACCTGGGGCATGGTGCTCGCCAACACCCTGGTTGAGAAGCACAAGATTCCGATCTGCATCATCAATGGAGCCTACGGCGGCACCCCGATCTTCCAGCACCAACGCAATCCTGAAAACCATTTCGACACCAGCGGCGAGTTCTACCGCAACCCTTACAAGATCTATGGCAGCCTGCTGACCCGGATTACCGCCGCCAAACTTACCCATGGCATCCGCGGAGTTTTGTGGCACCAGGGCGAGAACGATCAGGGCAGTGGCGCTCCCACTGGCGACTACAATTGGAAATCCTGGCAGCAGTACTGGATCGACATGTCGGCTGCGTGGAAGGAAGACTTCCCGAACATCAAAAACTACTACGTCTATCAAATCTGGCCCAGCGGCTGCAATATGGGCGGCACCGATGCCGGCGACATGCTGCTAGAGGCCCAGCGTTCGCTGCCCTTCCTCTATTCCAACATGCGGATCATGTCCACACTCGGCATCTTCAGCGGCTCCAGCGGTCGGGGATTGTGCCATTTTGACAAGGAAGGTTACGAACAGATCGCCCAATTGATCGTTCCCGTCGTGGAGCAAGACCACTACGGCCTGGCCAAAACCCACGTGCTTACCGCGCCCAACCTCAAGCGCGCTGGCTTCACCGGCAGCGGCGGCAAGGAAATCACCCTTGAGTTCGACCAACCCATGCAATGGACGGACGAATGCAAAGCCTGGATCGAACTCGATGGCAAGCCCGCTCCGATCAGCGCGGCCATGGTGAAAGGGAACTTGATCACGTTGCAACTATCAGAGCCCTCCACCTCAAAAATAATTGGCTATGTTTCCGGGAAAAGTTGGGATGGAAGACCTGACAAGTTGCTCTACGGAACCAATTTGATCGCCGCACTGGCCTTCGCTGGTGTGCCGCTGGAGAGTCCGGCCAAGTGACTTTTGGCGCGAAATTACGAAAGTTTCCATCAAATCATCACCAGGAGCAATAGACACAGCACTACAAAACATTACCACAAAACTATGACATCCATCTGCAACTTCCACACGCTCCTCGGTGCCTCACTGTTACTGGCTGCCTCTGCCGCCCAAGCCAAGCCGGTGAAGGTCTTCATCCTGGCCGGACAGTCGAACATGGATGGCCAGGCGGACATCCGCACCATCGACTTCCTCGGCGAGGACAAGGATCCGGCGAAGGCTGCCTTGCTCAAGATCTTCAAGCCTGATGGCAAGAATTTCGTCACCCGCGATGACGTCTGGGTGGCCTACAGGGGTTACCACAACCTTCAGATCGGCTTGGGCGGCGGCGGCAAAGACTACAGCAAGCCCGGCAATTGCATCGGGCCGGAGTATGCCTTTGGTTATTACATGGGTCAGGCGCTGGATGAGCAGGTTTTGCTTCTCAAATACGGACCTGGTGGAACGAGTTTGTATCAGAACTGGCGCCCGCCGAGTGCCGGGATTCCTGAAGGCAAAAAGCCTGAAGATGTCGGTGTGCAATATCGCGGCATGGTGCAGAATGTCCATGAAACGTTGGCCAATCTTAAGCAGCATTTCCCCGCCTACAACGAAAAAGACGGTTACGAAATCGCGGGCTTCGTCTGGTTCCAGGGCTTCAACGACATGATCGAAGGCGGCAAGCCGGTGGCCGAGTATGGGACCAACCTAACCTGCCTGATCAAGGACCTGCGCAAGGATTTCAAAGCCCCGGAGATGAAGGTGGTTGTCGGCGTCATGGGCGTCAACGGCATGCTCAATGAAACGGGCAAACAAGGGGACATCCGCAACAACATGCGTTCGATGAACACGTTGCCGGAGTTCAAAGGCAATGTGCGGGCGATCGAAAGCGCGCCGCTGCTGCACCCGGATGTGGTGGCGCTGCAGACCGCAGGCTGGCTCAACAAAGACCGCGACCTGAAGGAAGACCCGATGACCGCAGAAGAGAAAGCGATGATGGCGCGTGCCACGTCCAACAAAGGTTACCACTACTACGGTGAAGGTCGGTTTTTCATTCTGTTAGGCAAAGCCTTTGCCGACACCATGCTGGAGCTGACGGGTCAGGGAGCTAAGGCGCTACCGCCCGAACTCAACGCTTTCAGCCCGCCGAATGCCGCAGGCAAATGAGGCGCTGTGCATTAGTCCTACAAGTTCCATACTTCCCATGATAACATCCACTGCTTTCAATCCACTGCGTGTCGCCGCATTACTCGGTGTATTTGCCACCCCGCTCCACGCCTGGGAGCCGAATGCTCAGGTACTGGATGCTGCCATCAGTTCCGGCGATTTCGCCGGATACCTGAGCAAGATCAGCCCCTGGCTCAACCAAAAGTCCCCCGCCAAACCGGATGAAGCCTCACTGACCGCCCTGCTCAATACCCCGGCGTTTCACATGGTTCTTGACCAGCACCAGCTCATTACCAAGACCGGCGCGGATCAACTGGGGGCTTTTGCCAAAGCCAGTCCGGCCAACCAAACGTTCCTCAAAGCGCTGCTGAGAAACGCCCCGGCCATGGATCTGTATCTGGAAGGATCAGTGCCAATCAGCCTCGCAAAACGTGAGGAAAACAAATGGACGCTCAACCCCGCATCGCTGGACATTTGGCAAAAAATCCAATCGGCCGACCCCGAAGCGAAGGACGGTATCTATCAGAAGATGGCCATCGCCATCTCAATCCTGCCGCCCGGCTCGGTCAACATTGGTGCGGGCGGTGCGGCCACACCCGCAGATCCGCTGGTGCGCTACCACTATTACAAAACCGCACATGAAAACCAAGAGCTGTTCCCCAGTTTCGACCATCTGACCGTGTGGGAATACAGCAAGATTCTGTGCTCCGGCTCCACCGACGCCGATTTGACCTGGGCACGGGAAATGATCAACAACTTCCGACCGGACCTGCGGGCCGATGAATTGGTGGTGAACTCGACCAGCCTGGTCTGGCGGCGGGGCGCACCGCCTCAATTCTATCCGAATGGCGGCTACCAGAATTTCAAGAATGTGCTGGCCGGCGGCGGCAAGTGCGGTCCCCGCTCGTCGTGGTCGGTGATGGTCTGCCATGCGTTCGGCATTCCGGCCATCGGCGTGGGCCAGCCCGGGCATGCTTGTGTGGCCTACAAAGCGGCCAATCCGATGACCGAACCGCAGCCCGGCAGTGCTTGGAAGGTCGGTTATGGTGCTGGCTGGGATAAGTCCACGGTGGAGGCCACGAAGGGCGAGTCCCTGAAAGGACCGGCCTTCTTGGAGGGAATCGAGAAGCGCACAGATGCGGCGAAATTCTCCCAGGTCGAGCACCTGCGGTGGTTTGCCAGCGCACTCACCGAAGCCGGCAAAGCGGAAGCCATCATGGGCTTCGCCCGCAAGATCAACGATTCCATCACCACCTCCAAGACGGATCTAACGGCATCACTGAAGCCGGAAGAGGCCGAAGCGGATCCCGGCGGCAAGGCGGCATCCAAGGGCGGGCTATCAAGACTTTCGGCATCGGCCGCATCACCCAGCAGGTTGGCACCGGCAGGCAAGGCGTTGTCCGGTGGGATTCAGGTCGATGCCGCCAGCTTCGCGAAAACCGGCGGCAAGATTTCGTGGGGCGGACAGGTTCCCAATGTCCTGGTGCATGATTCGTTCGGCGGCGGCAAACAGGTGTATTTCCAGCAGCAGATGAAGGAGCAATGGGCCGACTACACACTCGACGTCCCCGCTGCGGGGGTCTATCAGATCGTCATGCAGGCCGCCTGCATCAACGAGGATCAGTTGCTTGAGGTCTGCTCCGGGGACAATCTGCTCGCCACCGTGCTCATCGCCCCGGCGTTCGGAGTCTGGCAGCAAACCAAGCCGGTGGAGTTGACGCTCGCCAAGGGCAAGCAAACCTTGCGCATCCAGACCCCGGTGAGTGTGGATGCCGAACATCACAAACGCGGCATCGCACTCAAGAATTTCCAACTCAAGGCCAAGGCCAACTGAGGAAAGTCACTTGGACCGACCGCTTACCCGCATTTTTATGAATCACCACTTGTTAGCTATTGGCATGCTGTTGCTCGCGCCCCTCCATGCCGCCGATGTCCCCGCCGCCACCACTGCCACCGGCAAGCCGAACATCATCCTGTGCATGACCGATGATCAGGGATCGGGTGATGTCAGCTACAACGGCCTGCGGCAGATCCAAACTCCCGCGCTGGATGCGATGGCGGCAGCGGGCATGCGCTTCAACCGCTTCTATTCCGCGCATCCGAGTTGTTCCCCCACCCGGGCCAGCGTGATGACCGGCCGCCATCCCTATCGGAGCGAAGTTTATTGGCCGGGCATGCCCCTGCGCATTGAGGAGATGACCATTGCACAAGCGGTGAAAAAGGCTGGCTATGCCACTGGCCATTTCGGAAAATGGCATCTGAGCGGAGGCGCGTCCGGCAAGGGCCGGCCGCTGCTGCTCAGCGATCCGCTGCATCCCGGCCATTTCGGTTTTGATGAATGGTTCTCGGTATCCAACTGGTTTGACACCGACTGGACATTCAGTCGCAAGGGCGAGTTGGTAACCGTTCCAGGCGATGGCTCGGACGCCATCGTCGCTGAAGCTCTGACCTTCATCGAGAAGAATGCCAAAAGGAATGTGCCCTTCCTGTCGGTCATTTGGTTTGGCAGCCCGCATGTCCCGCTCAAACCAACGGCTGAAGATCTCAAGGCGGCCGGGGGTTCAGCCTATTATGCGGAACTCATCGGCGTCGATCGCAGCATGGCTGCCCTGCGCCAAGGCCTGCGCAAGCTGGGCATTGCAGACAACACCCTGCTATGGTTCAACAGCGACAATGGCGCATGGATCGATGACAAGGCTGCGCCTTACACCAACGGCTCGAATCGCGGCCTGCGGGGCTGCAAAGGCCAGTTGTGGGAAGGCGGCATCCGCGTGCCAGGCATCATCGAATGGCCGGCGCGCATTTCCAAACCGGTTGTCATCGATGTTCCGGTTTGCACCAGTGATATCTATCCAACTATCGTAAATCTGCTGGACATCAAAGTTCCTGATCAGAACCTGCCTCTCGATGGCATTAGCATCCTGCCTCTGCTGGATGGGCGGATGAAGGAACGACCAGCACCCATCGGATTCTGGCACCCGGGAAACAACGGTGTGCAGGGCGGCCCGGCGGTGTGGATGGAGAACCGCTACAAACTCCACAAATTGTCGGAGGACAAATACGAGCTGTATGATCTGGTGGCGGATGCTGGAGAGACCACCAATCTCGCGGCTGACCAACCGGAAGTCACCCAGCGGATGAAAGTCGCGTTGGCGAGTTGGCAGGAATCCGTGAAAAAAAGCATCCGCAAGGAAGATTACAAGAAGACCCAGTGATGGAGTGGAAACCCATCGGCCACGCCTTCGCGGTTCATTCCCGCAGACCGCGCGGAGAGACGGTCCCTGCCCTTTGACTCGGCCACCGGTTGGAGTGTGACTCGGATGGCTGGCCGGATCCGATGACTGATCGTTAACAATCCATCAATGCAATGGCCCGATACCGGCGAGATCGCGGTCATCGCGTGCGGCTTCGAGGAATGACTCATCCATTGTGATCGCCTGTTTCAGATGGCTGCGCGCCCGCTTGCTTTCTCCCAAAGTCCACAGATGACAGGCGAGATCGTAGTGGAAAGTGGTCATGTCAAAAAGCGTCTTGGGTCCGCGCAGGAGCCAGTTGCAGGCAGCAAGCGTGTCCCCGGTTTCATACAGGCAAAACGCGGCCCGCAGGAAGAACACCAGTTCATCCGCCGCTTTAAGGCACAGCAAGCGTGCCGTGTCCGAGGCGGAATTCGAGGACTGGATGACCATCTGCGCGGCGAGCCCTCAATTCGAGGGCCTCACGCTGCTTCCGCATGTCCAACGGCAGCGATTCAAGCTCTACCAATGCCTCGTCGACAATCCCGAGTTCGAGCCATCCGGTGGCGGCTTGCATTGTTTTGGACACGACCTTCGGCAGCAGCCTACGGAATTCCCGGCCGGATGCAATCCTTGTGCTGGCCGAAAAACCGATCCATTGCCTGCTCTCAGCCCCGCGACCCAGGCTCTCTTCCAACCCAGCGATTATCTGTATTTGCGATTTCCCCGAAGCTCCCGTTCCCTCCGACTTCCAACCCAAACGATGCACCATTCTTCACTGCCGACTCTCGATCGGGTGAAACGCGTCAACCGCTCATGGCTCGTGCAAGGGCATCTCAACGACCATGCCGACGCCTGGCTGGAGTATCTCGCCAGCCATGGCGATCCCCGCCTTCAGTCGGCTTGCATGGCAGCCCGCAGGATGTGTGCCCTGCGCGGACCTCTTGAAGACTCCAAACCCTGGTTCCATGCGGGACTTTTCAGCCCCGCCACCGCCCCCGAAGCGCGCCGCTTCATCGCCAGCCACCGCGTGACCAAGGCCACCGTCCCCGCCATGGCGGATGACGATGATGTCAAACTGTGGCTTGACCAACCCCCTTTTCCCCGTCCTCCGGTCCGGCTTGGGCAGGCGTAGCGCAGCGAAGACTCCCCCAACGGCTGTTTTAGGGACCTCCCGTCAAAAGCAAATTCCTAGCAGCCACGCTCAAACGCAACGGCCTGGTGGAAGTCGTCGAAGCCACGACGTCCCTCGACGTCCCTCGACGACATCGGCGGCCTCGGCCAGCTCAAGGAGTGGCTCCAGCGCCGCGGCGGTGCCTTCTCCGCATCCGCCAAAGCCTATGGCCTCCCTGCTCCCAAGGGCTTGCTGATCGTCTCACAGACAAGCAGGCCCGCTTTGCGAAGAATATCGCAGGCGGCATGACGCAAAGCGACGCGGCCCGCGCTGCGGGATACGCTCACGGGAGCCCCAACGCGCTGTCTGTCACTGCCGGCCGGCTCATGCGTCACCCGGAAATTCAGAAGGCGGCCTATGAGCATCGCGAGGCCCGCCTTGCGGGGCCGCTGGCAGACAAGGCCATCAGGACGCTAGAGGGCATCCTCGACGACGAGACAGCGCCCGCCGCCGCAAGAGTCCAAGCGGCCCGCTTCGTCCTGGAGAGCGCCGGGCACGGACTTGAGAACCGGCGGCTTCTGGCTCGTAATCCCGGCGACGAGGGCAAGGCACTCACCGACTACACGGTTGCCGAGCTTCAGGCACTGGCATTCCAGCACCGTGCGGCAATCGACGCGCTGGGATCCGCCAATCCGCCGGTGATCGACGTTGAGGAAGCGGCATGACGACAACAAATTTACCGAAAGCTTTGCACCTTGAAAGTCCTCGATCCCGCCTGCGGCTCGGGGAACTTCCTTTACGTCTCGCTCGAACTCATGAAGCGGCTCGAAGCGGAAGTGCTCGAAGCCTTCGAGGAACTCGGGGGCGATGCCGGCTTTGAAATGGCGTCCTTCAAGATCGGCCCGCGGCAGTTCCTCGGACTGGAACTCAACCGCCGCGCCGTCGCGATTGCCCAGCTCGTCCTGTGGATCGGCTTCTTCCAGTGGCAACGCAAGACCACCGGCAAGGCGGACACCAACGAGCGCCCGCTTCTCCCGAAAACGCCCTCGATCGTTCAACAAGACGCCGTCCTCGCCTACGATGAAGCCATCCCGCGGAAAGACCCGGACACCGGCGAAGTCGTCACGATTTGGGACGGCATCACGACCAAGCCGCATCCGATCACGGGAAACGAAGTCCCCGACGACAGCGCCCGGAAAGTCGTTTTCGACTACACCAACCCCCGCCGCGCCGAATGGCCGGCCGCCGATGTCATCGTGGGAAATCCGCCTTTCATTGGTGCCGCCGCCATGCGGGAAGCGCTTGGAAATGGCTACGTCGAGACACTGCGGAAGGCGTGGAAGGGTGACGTTCCCGAGTCCTCGGACTTCGTGATGTATTGGTGGGGAAAAGCGGCTGAACTCGTCCGTGACAGAACGGCCAAGCGCTTCGGCTTCATCACGACGAACTCGATTCACCAGATCTTCAACCGCCGCGTCATTGAGCCCTTTCTTGCCGACGAGAAGAAGCCGCTTCACCTCGGTTACGCCATCCCCGATCACCCTTGGGTTGATTCTGCGGACGGTGCCGATGTCAGAATTGCAATGACGGTTGCCGCACATGGGAAGGGAGAAGGAACTCTCGAAAAGGTTGTGTATGAGCAAGCGAGGGAAGACGGAGAGAACGACGTGATTGTTGTGCGTAGCACGGGCACCCTTGCGGCAGACTTCAAAATCGGGGCGGACGTTTCATCCTGCCAACCCCTCCGCGCCAACGACGATCTAGTTTCGCGTGGCGTCCAGACCATCGGCGAGGGGTTTGTTCTGAAGCCGGACGAAGCGAGACACTTCACCGCGAGCGATAGCGAAGTGCCTCAAGTGGTCCGGCCCTATTTGAATGGGAAGGATGTCACGAACCGCCCCCGCGAGGTTTCAGTTATTGATTTCTTCGGTTGGAGCGAAGCCGAAGTGAGAAGCCGAAAGCCGGCCTTGTATCAGCATCTCCTGACGACGGTTAAACCCCTTCGAGATCAAAACAGCCGCGATTCCTACCGCGAAAATTGGTGGATTCTAGGCGAGCCGCAACCCTCGCTCCGAAGGCAACTCTCTGGACTCTCCCGCTTTGTGGCTACCCCGGTGACTGCGAAACACCGCTTCTTCATCTTCATCCCAACCGTCACTCTTCCGGACCAAGCCCTCAATGCAATCGCTTCGGACGACGGTTCAATTTTAGGAATTCTCTCGTCTTCACCTCATGTCGTTTGGGCTCTCGCCGCTGGGGGACGCCTAGGAGTGGGAAATGACCCGCGCTACAACAACACGCGTTGCTTCGCGCCCTTCCCTTTCCCCGCCCTCGCAGAAGGCCCCTTGAAGCAGCGAATCCGCGACTTGGGCGAGCGGCTCGACGCGCACCGGAAGCGGCAGCAAGAGCTTCACCCGGACCTCACCTTGACGGGCCTTTACAACGTCCTCGAAGCCGTCCGCGCCGGCCGTCCGCTGAATGCGAAGGAAAAGGCGATTCACGACAAGGGCCTCGTCTCGATCCTCAAGCAGATTCACGACGATCTCGACTTGGCCGTTTTCGAAGCCTACGGCTGGCCCGACCTCGGGGCGGCATGGAAGGCGGTGGCAATCGACGGATGCACGCTCTACGACCGCGCAAGCGGCACCCTCATTCAACCCGACCTCGATCCCGCCGCGGACTTTGACAAGATGCTCGCCGAATCCCGCGAGTCCCTCGAACAAGAGATCCTCTCCCGCCTCGTCACCCTCAACCACGAGCGGGCCGCGGAAGAGAAGCGCGGCCTCGTCCGCTGGCTCCGGCCCGACTACCAGGCACCCGGCACCGTCGCCTTGCCGGCGGAAGAGCAAGACGAGATCCAACTCAGCGCCGGCACCACCGCCGCCAAGTCCGCGAGCCTGCCCGACAAGCTCGCATGGCCGGACGGTCTGGCGGCCCAGGTCGCCGCGGTTCAAAAGCTCGTCCCCGCCCTCGGACCCGACCCCGAAGCCATCGCCGCCCGCTTCGGCAAGAAGTCCGCGAAACGCGCCGGCCAAGTCGCCGAAATCCTCGAAACCCTCCGCGGTCTCGGGAAGCTCTAACCACTTTGAGTCCGATGAACCCAGCCAACACCGACGCCGGCGGACCCGCGGAGCTTTCCTCATGGCAAGACGCATGGGACACGCTGGACGCCATGCCGCCGGCCGCTCAAGCGTCCCCCGAGGCTCTGAGATTGAGGGTTGCCTTGAGTGTTCCCTTGGACAAGTGGGACGTTGGAACGGAGGCGGCGTTTCTTTTGTGCGATGGTGGGCGCGAAGATCGCGAGACAGCATCACTCTTCTTCCAAGCCTTCGCCGTGGAATGCCTCCGGGATGGCGACGAGGAAGGGGCCGAGCTTTTCGTTGTCCATGCCTTCGATGCTTGGCCAGAGGGCAAGATCGAAATCATCCACCCCATGCTGGGGGAATACTTTTCCCGGGTCCGGGGAGCCGCCGCGGAGGAATGCGGCGAAGTTCGCGATTAGGCCACGGTTTAAGGCACAGCGCCCGGCCCCGCCCCTGCCGGAATCGGCACAACGACCGATAAATCAACAACTTATAAAAGAGATCGGGCTGGCGGGATTCGAACCCACGACCCCCTGCCCCCCAGGCAGGTGCGCTACCAGGCTGCGCTACAGCCCGTTTCCTTTTCGGCGACGGGTGGGCAGCCAAACAGGGCAAATCCCCATTGGCAAGCCCTGAAAATCATGCAAGGTCCGCCTCCCCATGCAGCGGATCAAGACAGCCATCGTCGGTGCCAGCGGATACAC
>NEUO01000039.1 GCA_002304315.1 Verrucomicrobiia bacterium Tous-C4TDCM | reverse complement strand
CAAGTCCACGGACCTTGCCGCGGTCGCAGCTTTCAATCCCGATCCGAGACACGTCACGCGAGACAAGCGAGCCCGCCAATCCGCGGTGGAATCAGGAATCCTAGCCTTAAACTGACGCGAATGGGCGGTAGGTGGAGCAGCGCGGCAGCAATGAAGTCGGGAGCCTTGAAGATCTCGAAGTTGCGCTTGGTGGTGTGGTGGCGCTTGGAGCGGTGGATGACGGTCTTGGTCGTTTCGTTCCAGGTGATCTTCTATCCGAAAGTGTGGACGGCGGCGATGGCACCGAGTTTCCCGTCGGGCAGCTTGAGTCGGATGCGGAAGGCGTCGCGGAGGGTTTCGGTGGCGGTGTATTGGCGAGGAATTCATCCCAGCCGTGGTGGACGAGTTGCCAGAGGGGCGAGGCGCGGGGGCGGCGGGGCTGGTAAACGGAGGGCACAAAGAGTGGGCATAAGAACACTCTTTGTGCGGGACAAGAATGGGGGTGAAGGATCGGTTTGGGGCAAGGTCGCGAATTGGTTGATCTTTTGCCGATGACGACATTCCGACGGGGAATCAGCGGCGGGTGACGGCTTTCCTCGGGGGTCATGCCTTGAAAGCTGCATCTGTTAGGTTTCTTCCTCTCTAGTGGGGGCTTTGAAGTCTCTTTGAGATTTAGTAGGTTCTAGATTCTGAATTTTTCTCCGGGACGCAAATTCCTTCGTCTGCTTCGAATGGATCTTCGGGAAGCTGGTGCACGATCCGGCTCCGGAAGAGTTGCCGGACCTCCTGTCCCAGTCCGTTTGCGGGGCGTCCCGCTGCGCGGAAGTCAATGGCCGGCGAGGATTCAAGGGGCGAGACGCCCCTTGAACGGACTGGAGCGAGACGCTCCAGCTACTGTTGTTAGGCTCCAGCTACTGGTGGTTCACTTCAGCGCCTGCCATTCGGCTTCGGTGGCGGGGCCTTTCTGGTTTTCCATGAGGATTTTCCAGCCGTCCGCTTTCTTCACCAGCAGGGCTTCGAAGTGGATGTGCTCGGGCTTCGGCGGGCCGCCTTCGGGTTGGGCGGTGTAGAGGAAGATGCCGGTCTCGTGGGCGGTGGTGGCGTCGCCGATGCGTCTTGAAAAACGGAACTCCACGCTGGCTTTCATCTTGCCGTCGCGGGTGTCGGTGAACTCCTGCTTCCACCGCGCCAAGGCGGCGGCGAGCGGCTGGCTCATCTGCTTGCCGCCGCTGACCAGCACGCCCTCCGGATGGCAGGTCGCGGCGTAGGTGTCGAAATCGCCGGTGTTCACGGCTTTCGAGACGACCGCCCAGTAGGCGTCGAGTTCGGCGAGGCGGGTTTTCGCGGCTTCGGGGTCGGGCGCGGCGGTGGCCGGAGCTTGTTCTTTCGCGGGCTCGGCGTGCAGCGGCAGGAGGGTGAAGGCGGCGAGGGCGAGCAGCGGGAGGGCGAAGGGGGGCTTCATGGCGTGTGGAAGAGAGGCTGGTTCCTGTTAGGCGAGGATCGAGCGGACGACGGAGGCGGGTTCGACGCCGGTGAGCTTCTGGTCGAGGCCCTGGTAGCGGAAGGTGAAGCGCTGGTAGTCGAGGCCTAACAGATGGAGCAGGGTCGCGTGGAGATCGTGGACGGAGACCGGGTCGCGGGCGATGCCGTAGCCGAGTTCGTCGGTCTCGCCGTGCACGGTGCCGCCCTTGATGCCGCCGCCGGCGAGGAAGATCGAGAAAGCCTGGATGTGGTGATCGCGGCCATCGCCCTGGGCCATCGGGGTGCGGCCGAATTCGCCACCCCAGACGACCAGCGTGTCGTCGAGCATGCCGCGCTGTTTGAGATCGGTGAGCAGGGCGGAGGTCGCCTGATCGACGAGCTTGGCGGTGGTGGCGATGCCTTTCTTGATGCCGCCGTGGTGGTCCCAGCCGCGATGGTAGAGCTGGATGAAGCGGGTGCCGCGCTCGGCGAGGCGGCGGGCGAGCAGGCAGTTCGAGGCGAAGGAGCCGTCGCCCGGGGTGCAGCCGTACATTTCAAGGGTCTCCTTGGATTCGCCAGCGTTCGCCATCAGTTCCGGCACGGCGGTCTGCATGCGGAAGGCGAGTTCGTACTGTTCGATGCGGGTGGCGACTTCGGGATCGCGGGTTTTGCCGGCCTTGAGCTGGTTGAGGCGGTTGACCGTCTCGATCAGTTTCCGCTGGGACTCCGGCGTGTTGCCGGGCGGGGTGCGCACGTAGTTGACGGGATCGCCGGCGGATTGGAATTCGACGCCTTGCAGGTGTCCGGGCAGGAAGCCGCTGCTCCACTGCCGCGACGCGATCGGCTGGCCCTGGCCGCCGCCGACGCTGGTGAGCACGACGAAGCCGGGCAGGTTCTGGCTTTCGCTACCCAGCCCGTAGAGCACCCACGAGCCCATCGAGGGTCGGCCCGGGATGATCGAGCCGGTGTTCATGAAGGTATGGGCGGGATCGTGGTTGATCTGCTTGGTGTGCATCGAGCGGATCACGGCGATCTCGTCGGCGTGTTTCGCGATGTGGGGGAAGGCGTTGCTGATCTCGATGCCGGCTTTCCCGTGGCGGGCGAAGTCGTGCTGGGCGCCCATGCAGTTGAGCACCTTGCCTTGGAGCTGGGCGAGTTGCTGGCCCTTGGTGAAGGACTCCGGCATCGGCTTGCCGTTCAGTTCGCGGAGCTTCGGTTTGAAATCGAAGGTCTCCAGGTGGGACGGCCCGCCGGCCATGCTGAGGAAGATCACCCGCTTGACCTTGGCCGGCAGCGTGGGGCTGGCGGCACCGGCCAACTCGGCGCCTAACAGCCGCGACAGGGCGATCGAGCCGAGGCCGGTGAGTCCGTGGCCGAGGAAGGTGCGGCGGGTGGTGGGGTGGAACATGGGGTGATTGGGAGATTAGAGAAAGTGCCGAGTGATCAGTGATCAGTGATCAGTGGAATTCAGAGATTGGGAGATTGGGTTTGGAGGCGACTAGTAGCGGGTGATGGTTTCGTGGAGGTTGAGGAGGGTGCGGGCGAGGGAGGTGGCGGCGGCGAGTTGGGCGGGCGGGAGGGTCGCCGGGGCGGGGGATTCGCCGACTTTGAGGAAGGCGGCGGCGTCGGCGGGGCTGGCGGTGAAGCGCTTGAGTTCGTCCGCGTGGAACTCGCCGAGGATGCGGTTTTCCTCATCGGTCGGCGGGCGGCCGAGGCAGCGGAGCCAGGCGCGGGCGACGAGATTGGCTTCGCCTTCGGGCTCCTGGAGCAGGCGGGTGGCCAGGGCGCGGGCGGCTTCGGTGAAGGCCGGGTCATTCAGCAGGTTCAGGGCCTGCAGCGGGGTGTTCGAGATGGCGCGGTCGGCGGTGCATTCCTCGCGGGCCGGGGCGTCGAAGGCCTTGAGCATCGGGTGCAGGAAGGTCCGCTGCCAGTGGGTGTAGAGGCCGCGTCGGTAGAGCTGCGGGCCGCTGTCCGCCTGGTATTCGCGCGGCGGGAAGTTGAGGTGGCGGTAGTATTTGGCCGGTTGGTAGGGCTTGGCGCTGGGGCCGCCGATCGCGGGATGGAGCAGGCCGGACACGGCGAGGGCGTTGTCGCGGATGAGTTCGGCGGGCAGGCGGAGCTGGCTTTGGCGGGCGAGCAGGCGGTTTTGCGGATCGGTCTCGGCCAACGCGGGCGTCGGGGTGCTGGATTGCTGGTAGGTGCGCGAGAGGAGGATGGTGCGCATCAGGTGCTTCACGCTCCATTGGTTCCCGGTGAACTCGAGCGCCAGCCAATCGAGCAGCTCGGGGTGGCTCGGGTATTCGCCCTGCAGGCCGAGGTCGCCGCTGTCTTTCGAAAGACCGGTGCCGAAGAGCCGGGCCCACAGCCGGTTGGCGAAGACGCGGGCGGTGAGGGGATTCTCCTTGGCGACGATCCATTTCGCGAGGTCGAGGCGGGTCGGCCGGGTCGGCCGGGTCGCGGGATCGACCGTGCCGGCGGTGAGAAAGGCGGGGGTGGCGGGGGAGACGATCGGGCCGGATTTGTCCGTCCAGTCGCCGCGGTTGAGGAGGCGGATGTCGCGCGGTTTCGCGGAAATGGTGGCGGGGACGGAGGGGATGGCGCGGAGAAGGGCGTTGCGCTCCTTGTCCAGGGCCGCCAATTCGGGCGTGGGCTTTGCCTTGGGGGCAAGCTCTGCGCGGAGCCGGGCGATCCCGGCGTCGAGTTCATCGAGCCGGGTTTGCTGCTCCGGAGAGGCGGTGAGGAGAAGCGGACCCCACTCGTCGAAGGCCACTCCTTGCGACGTCCATTTCGAGATGTCTTCCTGATAACTGCCCTCGTTGTTCCAGGCACCCTTTTCCAGAATGTCGCTGAAGTAGGCGGCGAAGGAGTAGAAGTCCCGGGCGGTGAAGGGATCGAACTTGTGGTCGTGGCATTCGCAGCAGGCCATGGTCGAGCCCAGCCAGGCGGCGGAGGTGGTGCGCACCCGCTCGGCCTGATACTTCGCGAGGTATTCCGCGTCCTGGATGCCGCCCTCCTTGGAGATGGCGTTGAGGCGGTTGTAGGAAGCGGCAATCTTCTGCGGAAGCGTGGCGTCCGGCAGCAGGTCGCCGGCGATCTGCTCGAGGGTGAACTGGTCGAAGGGTTTGTCGGTGTTGAAGGCGTCGATGACGTAGTCGCGATAGGGGGACGCGGAACGGTCGTTGTCGCCGTGGTAGCCGACGGTGTCGGCATAGCGGACGACATCGAGCCAGGAGACCGCCATCCGCTCGCCGAAATGGGGCGAGGCGAGCAGTTGGTCGACGACCTCACGGATCGCCGCCTCCGGATCCTTGGCGTGGGCTTGTTGGAAGGCGGCCACCTGTTCCGGCGACGGCGGCAGGCCGGTCACATCGAAGTGCAGGCGCCGCAGCAGGGTGGACGGGTCGGCCGGCGGGGCGAAATCGAGGCCGCGCTTGGCCAGATCGCGGGAGACCACGGTGTCGATGCTTTGCCCGGGCTCGCGTTCCGGTGCCATGTAGGCCCAGTGCGGCTCGTATTCGGCACCGGCTTCGATCCAGTCGTGCAGCAATTTCTTCTCCGCGGCGCTCAGGGACTTGTGGCTCTCCGGCGGGGGCATGAGGTCGTCCTCGTCGGTGGCGTTGATCAGCTTGATCAGTTTGCTCTTCTCCGGATTCCCGGGAATGAAGGCCTTGGCGGCGATGGCCTCGTCGCGGAGGTCGAGGCGGAGGTCTTCCTCGCGGGTCTTCGGGTCGGGACCGTGGCAGAAGAAGCACTTGTCGGAAAGGATCGGGCGGATGTCCCGGCCGTAGCGGATCCCTGTTTCGGCAAGTGCCGGCAGGGCGAGGGTCCATCCGATGATCAAACCACGGTGCATGCGCCCCAGAACGGTCCCGGACGGCGAATTCTTGCCCCGGTCGGACCAGATTGATCCGCGGAGCCCGGGCCGGCGCTCGATTTGATGATCCATGTGCGGCTAGCTGTATTCCTCTTCCAGCAGCTTGTCGATCTGGACGACCCACTCCCAAGGGCAGCGCTTGCGCTGGTATTTCCGCCATAGGACGTCGCGGAGGGCTTCCCAGACTTCGCGCGGGACCGGGTCGATGGGATTCCACTCCGGATCGGTCTTGAGGGTCGTCTGAAAGGTCCATCTGCCGGCATGGCGGGTCGCGCGCCAGAAACGCAGGCCTTCTTCGGAGCGTTCGCGCCATTCGTGGGATTCCATGCCCGGAGCGTGAAGTTCCCGCGGAAAGCTGCCAAGTGCCAATCGGGCGCGGGCAATGGAACTTTCGATTCGACCGCGATCAGGGCGGTTCCACACCTTCCCGCACTACGACGAGATGATCCGGGACCTGTATGAGGTCCTCAAAGAAACCAACCAAAGGGAAACCGGGCCATCCGGCGGCGAGAAGCCGTCGCGCTGAAATCGAGTCTCCCCCCAATTGGGCTGCAAACTCAGGAGATGCCGCGGAGACCGTCGGAGGCGTCGCCGAGGTCGTTGGCTTTGACGCCGGCGGTCTCGAGCATGCTGATCCACAGGCCGCAGAGCGGGGTGCCTTCCTCGAAAACGACGTGCTTGCCGGTCTTGAGGCCGGCTTTGCCGCCGCCGGCGACGACGATCGGGACGTTCCGCGGGTTGTGGGAGTTGCCGTCGCGGATCGGCGAGCCGAAGGCGACCATCGAGTTGTCGAGCAGGTTGCCTTCGCCTTCCTTGATCGCCTTCATCCGGTCGAGCATGTAGGCATACTGCTCAACGTGCCAGCGGTTGATCTTCTCGTACTGGTCGAGCTTTTTGCCGTCGTTGCTGTGGTGGGAGAGGTCGTGGTGGCCGCCGTTGACGCCTTCGAGGAAGGAGAAATTCCGGCCGGTGACGTCGTTGCCGAACATGAACGACGAGACGCGGGTGGAGTCCGACCAGAAGGCGAGAACCATCAGGTCCATCATGATCCGGCAATGCTCGCCGTGGTCGAAGCGCGGGCGGGAGTTGAGTTCTTCCTCGCGGCTGGCCTTGCCCATCGCCTTGGAGATCCGTTTGTCGAGCGAGTCCATCTGCTTGAGCAGTTCGGGCGGGAGATTTTCGCCGGCACCGAGCAAGTTGGCCTCGGCCTCGATGCGGCGTTCGACCTCGCGGATCGATTCGAGGTACTGCTCGAGCTTGTTCTTGTCGGAAGCGCCGAGCTTCGACTGGAGCCGCTTGGTATCGTCGCGGATCAGGTCGAGCACCGACTTGTCATCGGCCGCCTGCTTCTCGCCGCCCTTCGAGCGGGAGCGGAACAGGCGGTCGAAGGCGACCCGCGGGTTGATCTCGCAGGGCAGCGGGACGGTGGAGGTTTTCCAGGAAATGTGGGACGCGTAGAGGCGGGTGTAGTTGACGTTGGTATCGATGCCGGTGGCGACCGCTTCGGTGCCGAGTTCGAGCGAGGGCAGCTTGGTCCGCTGGCCGATCTGCTGGGCGGCGATCTGGTCCATCGAGACGCCGCCGGCCGCGATGTCGGAGCCGGTGGTCTTGGTGATGGTGGTGCCGGTCAACCAGCCGCCGGTCTTCACGTAGTGGCCGTCGCCGGAGAAGGAGGCCTTGTTCTGGAGTCCTGTTAGAACCAGCAGCTCCTCGCGGTGTTTTTCGAGCGGCGAGAGGATGGGGGAGAGCTTGAAGCGCGAGCCGTCGCCCTCCGGCGTCCAGCGGTCCTGGCGCACGCCGTTCGGCATGTAGAGCAGGGCGATGCGGACGGGGTGGGAGCCCGAAGAACCGGCGGCCATCAGGGGACGCATCGCATCGAGGAAAGGCAGCGCGAGCGTGGCACCGGCGCCGCGAAGGAAGCTGCGGCGTGGCATGAGCCAGTTCTGGGATTGGATGTTGGCCATGGAGGAGTTGATGGTCTAAAGTTGATGGTTGATAGTCTGAAAAGAGCGGTCTTTGGCTGTTCACTATCAACCATCAACTTTTCACTATCAACTTTTAGCGTTTCGCGCTGCGGTTCTGGAAGGGCGGGGATTCGATGACGGAAAGGATGAGGGTCTGCATCTTCAGGTCGTCCTTGCGGAGCTTGGCGACGAGGTCGGTGACGACCGGTTCGTCGTAATACTCCAACGGCCGACCGAGGGCGTAGGCTAGCATTTTGCGGGCGAGATTGCGCAGGAAAAGTTCGTCGGAGGAAAGGAGCAGGTCCTTGAGTTCCTTCGGTGAGGAGAAGGTGATGTCGCCGGGCAGGGTGGCGAGGGAGTCGACGGGCTTGCCGTTGGCGTCCCGGGTCCGCCAGCGGCCGATGGCGTCGAAGTTCTCCAGCCCGAAGCCGAGCGGGTCGATCTTCTCGTGGCAACCGGCGCAGGAGGCCTTGGTGCGGTGGATTTCCAGGGTTTCGCGGAACGACAGGCCTTCGGTCGACTTGTCATCGCCGGGGAGCACGCCGGCATCGGGCGGGGGAGGTGGCGGCGGGGTGCCGAGCAGCGTATCGAGGATCCATTTGCCGCGCTTCACCGGGCTGGTGCGGAGCGGCATGGAGGTGGCGGTGAGGATGGCGGCCTGGCCGATGACTCCGCCGCGGTTGGCATCGGAAAGGGCGACGCGTTGGAGCTTGCTGCCGGTGACGCCGTCGATGCCGTAGTGGCGGGCGAGCTCGGCATTGGCAAAGGTGTAGTTGGACTGGATCAGCTCGAGGGCGGGGCGGTTGGCGCGGACCAGGTGGTTGAAAAACTCGACCGACTCGCGATACATCGAGACGCGGAGGCTTTGCGTGAAAGTAGGGAAGCGGGTGGGGTCGGGCTGGGCGACTTCGCGCAGTTCCTCGAAGCCGAGCCACTGGCCGGCGAAGTGGCGGGCGAGGGTTTCGGAGCGGCGGTCGAGGATCATCCGCTGGGCTTCGGCACGCAGGGTGGCGGGGTCGGAGAGCTTGCCTTCGTCAGCGAGCTTGAGCAGCCGGCGGTCGGGCATCGAGGCCCAGAGGAAGTAGGAGAGGCGGGTCGCGAGTTCGAAGTCGTCGATCTTCCACTCCGACTTGGCGGGCTGGTCGGCTTCGATGCGGAAGAGGAAGGAGGGATGGATGAGCAGCGCCTGGAGAGTGGGGCGGAGGGCTTCCTCGTAGGAGGCGCCGTCGGCGAGCTTCTTGCCGAAGAGGGCGAGGAGCGGCGCGAGGTCCTCGTCGGTGACGCGGCGGCGGAAGGCGAGCGAGGCGTGGGTGAGCAGGACGGTCCGTGCGGCTTTGTCGGGGGTCAGCTTGTCGCCGGGCTTGGCGACGATGACCCGGGCGAGGTGCTTTGGGTCGTCGTAGATCGAGGTGATGACCTTCTTCGAGGCCGCGAGGTATTTCTCCAGCAGCGACGGCTGGACGAACATCGCGTCGCCGACGTTGTCGAAGCCTTCGCCACCGGCCCCGTCGGACGGAAAATCGTTGCCGGGCAGGAAGTCGATGCCAAAGAGGTCGCGGACGGTGTTGTTGTATTCGTTGCGGTTGAGGCGGCGGACGGTGGTGCGGCCGGGATTGCGCGGGAAGTCGCCGGTTATGAGTTTCTTGAGCACCGAGCGGATCTCGTTGACCAGCGCCTCGCGCTCGGCATCGGTGGGCAGCACGTCCTCGTCGTCGGGCGGCATGTCGCCGGACTCGACCTGTTTCGCGATGTTCTCGAGGAAGCGGTGGTGGCGCAGGGCGGCGTCGGCGGAGTTGAGCTGGTGGACCTCGATCCCGCCCTTTTGCTTCTTTTCGCCGTGGCACTCGAAGCAGTATTTCGAGAGCAGGGGCGTCGCCTTGTTCGCGAAGTCATCGGCCTGGCCGGGGAGGGGCAGGCCGAGTATCAGAGCGATGGAGCGCGGGATGGTCATGCGGCAGGCGGAAAACGTGGCGGTTGTGGCCGGGCTTTCAAGGGCGGGCGTGGAGACTCTTTGCGGTGGGTCGGGGAAACACTGGAGGCAAGCGATGCGGGGGGACCTTCTCAGCGGGATGCGTGACCGCTAAATTGCGCGAAAGGGCGCGAAATCTGGAACAGCCAAAGGCGGTTTGGATTCCTGTATTGAAGATTTCGCGCCCTTTCGCGTGATTTGGCGGTTGAGATATTGCTCCCGAATCGAGTTCGAACTCCGGCACCGGGATGCGGTTGTCCGAGGCTATTCCGGCGATCCAAGTTGCCCTGTCCCCGGCGACTCGATAGCGTTCCCCGATGATACCAAGGCTCGCGATTTCGGTGCTCTTTGTGGTGACGTTCGGCTCCTGCGGGAAGAAGCCGGAAGGGCCCGAGGTCTTGCCCGAGGTGACGGCGTTGCTGCGGCGGGTCCAGCAGGAAAACGGGCTCGATGACGACCGGTTGCGGATGTCGCTGGATCGGTGGGTGAAGTTCAACGAGGCGGTTTCCGGGGTCGCCGGCAGCGGGGAGATCACGGCGGAAGAGCTCAAGGAGGCGGTCGGATCTTCTAAAATGGCGGTGAAGGTCGTCGGCGAGCAGATATCGACGAGCGAGTTGATGAATGTGGCGCTGCTCGACGGATTGCTGTCGGGAAAGGAGGCCGAGATGAAGGAGCATCTTCGGCAGGAAGTGGCAAAGGCCTACCGCAAGGCAGGGGAACAAAAGACGGAGGCCGGGAATGCCAAGCTGATCGAGAAAGTCGAGGCATTGCGGAAGAAGGATCCGGCTCTGGACGAGATGATCCGCCGCGAGGCGACTGAAGAGGACGGCCGGTGAACGAAGCCCTGCAAAACGGGGAACCGCCTGACGTTCCACTTGTGAAAGATCAAGACTCGGTTGGGGTCTGCGACACTTGCGGGCAGGAAGCCGAGATCGAGATCGAGGGGCGGAGCTGGTGCGCGTCCTGCCTGCATGTCCAAGGTTCCTGCTGCGGGGAGTCCGAAAAGGACGGGAGCCCGGATTGAGGTCAGGGCTTTGCCGGAGCGTCTTTCCGCGAGAATTCCGCGGTGTCGCTCAAGTACCAGATGGCGGCCCCGGAGCCGATGACGGCGACGAGGATGAGCAAGGCGAGGAGCAGGCCGAAAAAGGATTTCATCGGGTCGCCGGGGAGTGTTCAGTTTTCGCGGGAGGCGGCAAGGGCAGGTTTCGGAATGGCGGGTGCTAGTTGGGATCGCGTCCAAGGGTCTGCGGACTCGGGCGGACTAAAGTCCGCGGTCCAGTAAACCGCTTGTCGCGCGGAACGAAAAAGGGCGGCCGGGGCCGCCCTTTGGGGAAATTCACTGTCCGTTTTCGGCCGGTGGGCCGTTCTCAGGCTTGGGCTGCTCTTCAGCAGGCTTCGCTTCGCCTTCTTCTTCGAGCGGTGGAATGGCGATCGGCGGGGTGACGGCCTCGACCGGGCGGCGAACCGGTGGGGTGACGACGCCAGGCTGACCG
Source organism: Verrucomicrobiia bacterium Tous-C4TDCM (assembly GCA_002304315.1). GTDB lineage: Bacteria > Verrucomicrobiota > Verrucomicrobiia > Verrucomicrobiales > Akkermansiaceae > Haloferula. The sequence continues at coordinate 17,474 of NEUO01000039.1, read as the reverse complement.
CCGGGGAAGCCTGGAGGCAGGCCACCGGGTAGGCCACCCGGGAAGCCCGGCGGCAGGCCGCCTTGGGCGGGATTGCCGGCGGCGGCGGGGGCTTCGGGCTGCTTGATCAGGGTGGCGCGGTCCTTGAGCAAGGCTTCCACGACGTAGCGGCTGACCTTGAAGGTGCGGCCAGCGAAGGCCTTTTCGGTGGCGAGCTTCTTCTCGAGCTCGGCCTTGCGGTCGGCGAAGGCCTTGTCTTTGGCCTTGGCGTCGTCTTCGGACTCCTTGTCCTCCTTCTTGCGCTCGGCGGGGATCTCGGCGGTGACTTCGGCGGTGATCAGGAAGCTCTCTTCCGGCGGGGCCGCTTCGGGGTCTTTCTCCTTCGGCTTTTCGGCCTTGGTCGGAGTGACGCTCAGGGTGTAGGTGAAGCCTTCGAGGGTCTCGATCTTCACGGTCTTCGTCTCCAGCGGCTTGGCGATCTTGTCGATGCCGTCCTTGGAGACCACGTCGTCGAAACGGGCGTAGGAGAAGAGGCTTTTGAGCGGCGAGGTGGCGGTGGTGTCGAGCGCCTCGCCTGCCTTGGCGCCTTCGAGGGTGAACTCGGCGACCTCGTCGGCGCGGGTGACTTTCCACGCGACTTCGGTGGGTTTGGCGGCGGGGCTGACGGTGATCGCTTTGATCTTCTCGATCTTGAGGAAAGCCTCGTCGAGCCAGCGCTGGGGCTCCGCGGTGAGGGTCGGGAAGACCTCGCTGACCTTGTAAACGCCGGATTCGTCGGCGTGGTTGCGGACGAAGCGGCCGGAAGCACCGCCGCCGCCCATCATCCCGGCCATCGGGTCGCCCGCGGCTTCGAGGTTCTTGCCGAGGGTCAGGCGGGCGAGCTCGGTGCCGGCGTCGTTGGAGAGGACGACGTCGGTGCCGTGTTCTTTTTCATCGGTGGCGGAGGGATCCATCCCGAAGCGCGGGGCGAAGGAAGGCTCGGCCTCGATTCCGTCGGTCACCTTCACATCGGCGAGGGTGCGGAGGAAATCGTTGATGGTGGTGGTATTGGCCGGGTAGTTCTCGCGCTCGGCGACGGTCCACTTCCCATCCTTGCGCACCAGGGTGGAGGACTTGTCGGCGGATTTCACCTCGATCTTCGCCACTTCGGTGGCGGGGAAATCGGCGAGCAGGGTGGCCCCGCGGGTGCGCTGGGTCTTGCTCTCGAAGCCCTTGGAATTTCCGGAGCGGACGAAGAAGGCGGCGGCGGCGAGGAGGATGGCGAGGATCCAGAGGACAACGACTTGGCGTTTGCTCATGACTGGAGGAAGTTAATGTTAGAGAATGAGGGTTAATTAGCGGGCGCGGGTGGCGCCGCGGCGTTTCACGAAGAGGCCGATGCCGAGCAGGATGACGAGCAGCGGCATGATGAAGATGTTGGCGAGCATCGCGTTGCCGGCGAGCTTGTCCTTGTCACGCTTGAGGTCCTTCTGCAGTTCGCGGACTTCCTTGCGGGCATCGACCTCCTGCTTGCGGAGGGTGCGGATCTCCGCCTCCTGCTCGGGAGAGAGATAGAGTTCCGAGCCGGCGGCCTTCTGGGATTGGAGTTCGGCGAGCTTCTTCTGGGCTTCCTCGGCCTGCTTTTCGAATTCCTGGATCTTGGTGCCGACGCGCTTGTTGGCTTCGGCCTCGAGTTCCTTGATCTTGGTGAAGGGCCGGGCGATCGCGGCGCGGCTGCGGGCGCCGATCAGGTGGGTCGATGCGGCGGCCTGGTCGATGATGTTGAAGAGCAGGGAAGCATTGCCGTTGATCTGCTGGGCGACCTGCATGCCGGGGCCGTAGTTCTGCACGCGGTAGGCGAACTGGTTGAAGAAGGCATCGATGTCGGAGATCAGGAAGACGTTGCCGGGCTTGGTCGCCTCGACGAGGTGGGCGGGCTTCTCTTCCTTCTTTTCCTCGGGCTTCGCTTCGCCCTCGGCGGGCTTGTCGTCCTTCTTCTCTTCTTCCTTGGCGGCGTCCTCGCTGCCCGGCTTGCCCTTGGGGAAGGCGGACTTGAAGTTGCCGGCGAGGTGCATGACCACGTCGTAGGCCTTTTCACCGCGGAAGGTGGTGGCGAGGCGTGGGTCGAGCTGGGAGGCCTTCATCGAATCGACGAAGCCGGCCTTGTCGGAGGATTTGACGAGGGAATTGATCGCCACGCCGCCGGTGCCGGTCTTGGTCAGGCCGCCGGGCAGGAAGAAGGTCAGGCTGGTGAGGTCGCGGGTGATCACGTTGTCCTTCTGCGGCATGCCCTCCTGCGGGATGGTGAGCACGGCGACGCCGGGACGGTTGCCGCCCATGGTGGTCTGATACTTTTCGTCGGCGAGCACCTGGGTGTTCATCGAGACGCCCCAGGCACCGAGCAAGGTGGGAAGCGTGGACGCGGTCGGGGCACCGCCGCCACCCATCATCGGGTTGGCGGGCTGGGACATCTGCGCGGCGACCGAGAAGGGGTCGAGGCAGGCGACCACGGTGCCGCCGCCGAGCAGGTACTGGTCGATGGCGAACTCGGCTTCCGGGGTGATGCCCGCGGGGTGGAAGAGCAGCACCAGGTCGATGGAGGGGTCGATGCTTTCCGGAGCCAGGGTCAGGTCCTTGACCTCGTAGGACTGGCTGAGCTGCTGGTAGATGACCCATGGCGGCGAGCCTTGCTGGCCCTGCATCGCCATCATCGGGTTCTGCTCGCCGGCGATCGGCAGGCCGGACATCAGGCCGATGACGGGCTTGTCGGGGCGGGAGACTTCCGAAATGGCGCGCGAGAGCTGGTATTCCAGCATGGTCTCCTGGTTCGGGTCGATGAAGGGGATGGTGGAGGTCCGGTCGAGGCAGGAAATGGCCAGGCCGAAGTAGAGGTTCTGGTCATCGAAGCTCTGGCCGCGGATGCCGTCGAGGTTGGCGGAGTCCTCGGCGTCGGTGTCGGGCTGGGGATCGAGTTCCTCGATGCGCAGCTTGCCGCCGGAGAGGTTCTCGTATTCGGCCAGCAGGTCGTCGACGCGGCGCATGTGGAGCTTCAGGTCCTCCGGCATGTAGTTGGAACTACGGGTCGCGTAGTAGCGGACCACGACCGGCGCGCCGAGTTCCTTGAGGATGCCCTTGGTGCCGTCGGACAGGGTGTGGACCTTGTCGTTGGTGAAGTCGGCGTTCTTGTGGCCGAGGCCGAGGGAGGAGACCAGCAGGTTGGCGGCGACGACGATGACCACCAGGGCGACGAGGGCCAGCACGGCGCGGGTCATCGGGTGGGAAGTCTTGGCTTCTTGGCTCATGGGATGAAGGGAAGTGGGGTTGGGAAAGGATCAGGCGCGCTTGGCGGAGAGGATGGCGCTGGTGCCGGTGAGGCAGGCCAGGATGATGGAGAGGAACCAGACGGCGTCTTGCAGGCGGAAAGAGCCGCGGGCGAGCGACATGAAGTGATCCCAGACGCCGAGCGAGGTGATCGCGTCGGAGAACCCGGCCGGCAGCGCCTTGGAATAGGCGCGGACGAAGGGATCGAAGGTGCCGAGCACGATGACGATGCAGAGGGTGGCCGCCACGATCAGGCAGATGACCTGGTCGCGGGTGAAGGCGGAGACCAGCAGGGTGATCGCGAGGAAGGTGCAAGCCATCAGGAAGCCGCCGATGTAGCCGGAGAGGATCGTCAGGTTGTCGGGTTCGCCGAGGTGGTTCACGGTGATCCAGATCGGGAAGGTCAGCAGCAGGGCGACCAGCCAGACGAGGGAGGCGGCGAGGAACTTGCCGAAGATGACGCTCCACATCGGGATCGGCATGGTGCCGAGCAGTTCGATCGTGCCGCTGCGTTGTTCCTCGGCCAGCAGGCGCATCCCCACTGCGGGGACCAGCACCATCAGGACGAAGGGCAGGTAGGCGAAGAACGAGTAGGTCAGCGAGGCGTCCTGCGCGTCCATGAAGCTGCCCAGCGTGAAGGCGAAAACCATGGAGAGGAGCAGGAAGACGACGATGACGGCGTAGGCGATCGGGTGGCTGAAGTAGCTGCCGAGCTCGCGCTTGAAGATGGTCCAGACGTTTTTCATTAAATTTGGAGAAGAGATTGGGTGATTAAGAAATTGGGAAATTGAGGTTTCCCCCCCCCAATTAACCGAATATCATAATTACCTAATTACCAGGTTTTTACGCCGCCGTATCGAGGGTGGTGACCTTGCGGAACAGGTCGGTGAGCGAGCCCTTGCCCTTGGCGATCAACTCGGCGGGGGTGCCGTCGGCGACGATGCGGCCGCGGTCGACGATGACGGCGCGGGTGCAGGCGGCTTCGACTTCCTCGAGGATGTGGGTCGAGAAGAGGATGGCCTTGGTTTCGCCGAGGCGCTTGATGAGCTGGCGGACCTCGTGCTTCTGGTTCGGGTCGAGGCCGTCGGTCGGCTCGTCGAGGATCAGCACTTCGGGATCGTGCAGCAGGGCCTGGGCGAGGCAGGTGCGGTGGCGGTAGCCTTTGGACAGGGTCTCGATCGACTGGTAAGCCACGCTTTGGAGGAAGCAGGTCGCGATGGCGCGTTCGACGGCGTCATTCCGCGTGTTGCCGGAGAGGCCGCGGACCTCGGCGCAGAAGCGGAGGAAGCCGCTGACGGTCATGTCATTGTAGAGCGGGGCGGATTCGGGCAGGTAGCCGATCTTGCGTTTCGCCTCGGCGGGGTTGCCGACGATGGAGATGCCGCAAATCTTCGCGTCGCCGGAGGACGGCGGCAGGAAGCCGGTGACCATCCGCATGGTGGTGGATTTGCCGGCACCATTGGGGCCGAGGAAACCGAGCACCTCGCCTTTCCTAACGGAAAACGAGAGGTGATCGACGGCGGTCTTCTTTCCGAACTGTTTCGACAGGTTCTCGACTTCGATCATGGAATCACTGGGTTCTGTTGGTCAAAAGTTGGACGCACCTCGAAGCGACACCGGGCGCGGCATGCGTCTGAAAAAATGGCTGGGGACCGGCTTGGCAAGGGAAAAACCCTGTCATGCACGATGGGGCGGCACAGCGGCGCCGCACAGCAGCTTCGCCTGCGCCTTGCCAGTCGAGTGACGGCCTGCCAACCTCGGCGAGGCAACCGGCTCCGCCATACGAAAGCCCTCCCACCCAAGCGATGACCCCGCCGAAGTTCACTTATGACAACCTGCCGGACCTCCCGAAGCCGGTTCTCAACGAACAGCAGGTGGAATACGGCTTCATCGGCAAGCTTCAGGGCCTCAAATACGAATACCGCCCGGACATTAACAACCGCGCGACGCTCGAAGCCAACTTCCGCGAGAAGTTCGAAGCCCTCAACCGCGTCCGCCTCACCGATTCGGAATTCGCCCGGCTGCTCGATGAAATCGTCACGCCCGACGTGTTCACCGCGTCGAAGACGCTCCGCGGCATCAATTCCTTCACCCGCGACGACGGCACGCCGCTGAACTACACTTTGGTGAACATCAAGGACTGGTGCAAAAACACCTACGAGGTCGTCCACCAGCTCCGGATCAACACCGACAACAGCCACCACCGCTACGACGTCATCCTCCTCATCAACGGGGTGCCCTGCGTCCAGATCGAATTGAAGACCCTCACCATCAGCCCGCGGCGGGCGATGGAGCAGATCGTCGAATACAAGAACGATCCCGGCAACGGCTACACCCGGACGCTGCTCTGCTTCCTGCAGATCTTCATTGTCAGCAATCGCGTCCGCACCTTCTACTTCGCGAACAACAACGCCCGGCATTTCGCCTTCAACGCCGAAGAGCGCTTCTTGCCGATCTACGAGTTCGCGGACGAGAAGAACAACAAGATCACCCATCTCGACCCCTTCGCGGAGCGCTTCCTGAAAAAGTGCGACCTCGGCCGGACCATCAGCCGCTACATGGTGCTCATCGCCATCGAGCAGAAGCTCATGATCATGCGGCCCTACCAGGTCTATGCCGTGCAGCACATGGTCACGTGCATCGACGATGACAACGGCAACGGCTTCATCTGGCACACCACCGGCAGCGGCAAGACGCTCACCTCCTTCAAGGCCGCCACCCTGCTCAAGGAAAACGACCACATCCACAAGTGCGTCTTCGTCGTGGACCGCAAGGACCTCGACCGGCAGACACGGGAGGAGTTCAACCGCTTCCAGGAAGGCTGCGTCGAGGAGAACACCAACACCGCCGCCCTCGTCCGCCGGCTGCTCTTGGAGGACTACGCGGACAAGGTCATCGTCACCACCATCCAGAAGCTCGGCCTCGCGCTCGATGAGAACAGCAAGCGCAACAAGCAGCGCAGCAAGAACGGCCAAGCCACCTTCAAGGAGCAGCTCGCCACCCTGAAGGACAAGCGCATCGTCTTCATCTTCGACGAGTGCCACCGCTCGCAGTTCGGGGAGAACCACAAGGCCATCAAGGAATTTTCCCCCAAGGCCCAGCTCTTCGGCTTCACCGGCACGCCGATCTTCGAGGCGAATGCCTCCTTGCAGAAGATCGAGGACACCACGGCGTCCATGCGCACCACGGAAGACCTCTTCCAGAAGCAGCTCCACGCCTACACCATTACCCACGCGATCGACGACGGAAACGTGCTGCGCTTCCACATCGACTACTTCAAGCCCAAGGAAGAGAAGGGCAAGAAGCCGCCCAAGCCCGGCGAAGCCATCGCCAAGAAGGCCGTGATCGAGGCGATCCTTTCCAAGCACGACGCCGCCACCGGCGGCCGGCGCTTCAATGCCATCCTCGCCACGGCGTCGATCAACGACGCCATCGAATACCATGCCCTGTTCACGGCGGCGCAGGCGGACAAACAGGCCGCCGATCCCGATTTCAAGCCGCTGAACATCGCCTGCGTCTTCTCGCCGCCCGCCGAGGGCGATCCGGATGTGAAGCAGATCCAGGAAGACCTCCCGCAGGAGCAGGAGGACAACCAGGTCGAGCCCGAGAAGAAGAAGGAGGCCCTCAAGGCCATCCTTGTCGATTACAACGCCCGCTACGGCACCAACCACCGCCTGAGCGAGTTCGATCTCTACTACCAGGACGTCCAGAAGCGGATCAAGGACCAGCAGTGGCCGGAAGCCGACCTGCGGAAGGCCTACCCGAACGTCGCCCACCACAAAATCGACATCACCATCGTGGTGGACATGCTGCTCACCGGCTTCGATTCCAAGTACCTGAACACGCTTTACGTCGATAAGAACCTCAAGCACCACGGCTTGATCCAGGCCTTCTCCCGCACCAACCGCGTGCTGAACGGCACCAAGCCCTACGGCAACATCCTCGACTTCCGCCAGCAGCAGGACGCCGTGGATGCCGCCATCGCCCTTTTCTCCGGGGAAAAATCCGGCGGGCAAGCGCGGGAAATCTGGCTCGTGGACAAGGCCCCCGTGGTCATCCAGAAGCTGGAGACCGCCGTGAAGCAGTTGGACACTTTCATGCAGTCGCAGGGACTCGACTGCGCGCCCTCGGCGGTGGCGAACCTGAAAGGCGACGCCGCCAAGGCCAAGTTCATCGAGTGCTTCAAAGAGGTCCAGCGGCTCAAGACCCAGCTCGACCAATACACCGACCTCACCGACGAGAACAAGGCCACCATCGAGCAGGTCCTGCCCGAGGAAAACCTGCGCGGCTTCCGCGGCGAATACCTGGAGACCGCCAAGAAGCTCAGGGACCAGCAGGGCAAGGGCGGCGACAAGGGCTCCACGACCGATCCCGCGGACCAGATCGACTTCGAGTTCGTGCTCTTCGCCTCCGCCGTCATCGACTACGACTACATCATGGGCCTCATCGCCAGGTTCTCGGAGAAAGGCCCGGGCAAGTCGAAGATGACCCGCGAGGAACTCATCGGCCTCATCAGCGCCGATGCCAAGTTCATGGACGAGCGCGACGACATCGCCGAATACATCGGCACGCTCAAAGCGGGCGAAGGCCTCAGCGAAACCGCGATCCGCGAGGGCTACACCCGTTTCAAGGAGGAGAAGGATTCCAAGGAACTCGCTGCCATCGCCGCGCGCCACGGCCTCGCCGCGGAGCCCTTGCAAAGCTTCGTGGACGGCATCCTCGACCGCATGATCTTCGATGGCGAGCAGCTCGGCGACCTCATGGCCCCGCTCGACCTCGGCTGGAAGGCCCGCACCCAGGCCGAACTCGCCCTCATGGCCGAGTTGCACCCCCTCCTCACCAAACGCGCCGGTGGCCGCGACATCTCAGGCTTGAGCGCCTACGAATCCTGAAATCTGATTTTACCTCATGGAAATCAATCTTATCCACCAGCTCACCGAAACCTTTGAAGGGCACGCCCAACAGACCGAAAACGGCGTGGAATACTGGCTGGCCCGCGATCTCCAGCAGCTCCTTGGCTATGCCGAATGGCGGAATTTCCACCAAACCGCGATTTCCAAGGCGAAAACCGCCTGCGAAGTCTCCGGCCACCGAACGGCAGACCATTTTGTTGACGTCAACAAAATGGTCGAAATCGGCTCCGGCACCCTGCGTGAGATCGACGACATCATGCTTACCCGCTACGCCTGCTACCTCATTGCCCAGAATGGCGACCCCCGGAAGCAGGAAATCGCCTTCGCTCAGACCTACTTCGCCGTCCAAACCCGCCGGGCGGAATTGATCGAACAGCGCCTCCTTGAAGCCGAGCGCGTCTCCGCCCGCAGGAAACTCACCGACACGGAAAAGGAACTCTCCCACCTCATCTTCGAGCAGACCGGCGGCAATCAGGACTTCGCCCTCATCCGTAGCAAAGGCGACCACGCCCTCTTCGGCAAAAGCACCCAGGCCATGAAAGCCCAGTGGCGCGTGCCCGACAGTCGCCCACTCGCCGACTTCGCTCCCACCATCATTCTCAAGGCCAAGGACTTCGCCACCGAGATCACCATCCACAATGCCCGCGCCCACGGCATGTCCAGCGAGCCGCAGATTTCCCGCGAACACGTCACCAACAACAAGGCCGTCCGCGATACCCTCATCAATCGCGGCATCCGCCCGGAAAGCCTGCCACCCGCCGAGGATGTCAAAAAAGTCGAACGCCGCCTGACTTCTGACGAGAAGAAGGTATTGAAAAACCCCGACACCTTGGAAGGCGCATGAGCAGCGGAAAAGCCATCATGCCCGTCTCCGTGGCAAATTCGGGAGACAGCGTCTCCCGAATCCCGGATTGTGGATTCAATGACTCCACAATTGACTCACAGGCTTTTCCCTCTCCCGCCTCGCCCGACTCTGACGCTTACCGGGACTTGCTCGATGATGTCACGACGGTCCTCGCTCCTCTCCAAGCGCTCCACCAGCAAGCGGTCGAGACCCACGCACCCACCGTCAGGGAAATTCTCCGCAACGGTAGTCGGGATGCCCGTTTGATTGAACAGACCCTCGATCACCTTCTGGACCACGCCTGCATTCCCCAGGGGCTCGCCCTCTTCAAATCCCTCTGCCGCTATTATTTGAATCTCAACCCCCAAGCCACCGCTAGCTACATCAACGCCTACCGCGAGATGTGGGATTCCGAAGACTTGGAACCTCAAACCCATTCCCAGAACCCATGAGCAAAGCCAAACGCACCAGCATCGAGGTCCAAGGGACAGCCATTGCCGTTGTGACGCAGGGCGCAGCGGATTTTATTTCGCTTACCGACATTGCGCGGTATCGGAATTCCCAAGAGCCGTTCGCAGTCATCAACAACTGGATGCGCAGCCGTAGCACCATCGAGTTCTTGGGATTGTGGGAAAAGCTGTGCAACCCGGATTTTAAACCTCTCGAATTCGAGAGGTTTAAAAATGAGGCCGGAAGCAACTACTTCGTCTTGTCCCCCCAGCGGTGGATCGAGAGCACTCAAGCGAAAGGCATCACCTCAAAATCTGGCCGTTACGGCGGAACCTTCGCCCATCGGGATATCGCTTTTGAATTCGCTTCGTGGATTTCATCTGAGTTCAAGCTCTACCTGATCGTCGAGTTTCAGCGCCTCAAGGACGAGGAAAACGACCGCCTCCAGCTCGGCTGGAACCTCCAGCGCACCCTCGCCAAGATCAACTACCGCATCCACACCGACGCGATCAAGGACACGCTCATCCCGCCCGCCGTCACCAAGGCCCAGGCCAGCCTCGTTTACGCCAGCGAAGCCGACCTGCTCAACGTCGCCCTCTTCGGCCAGACCGCCAAACAATGGCGCGACGCCCATCCCGACGCCGAGGGCAACATCCGCGACCACGCCCCGCTGGAGCAACTCGTCGTCCTCACCAACCTCGAAAGCCTCAACTCTGTGCTCATCCGCCAAGGCCTTTCCCAGGCCGAGCGACTACTCAAGCTCAACGAAATCGCCATCACCCAGATGCGCACCCTGTTGACCGACTCAGTTACTCGAAAACTTCGAATAACTGCCGGAGATAAGCCCGCCGCCCCCGACGCATGAAGCCTAAAGCAGCCAACCCTGGGAGCGCCGGCGTCCCCGCCGGCAACCGCCACGAGCCGACGAGGACGTCGGCGCTCCCAGCCCCCGCGCTGGTGCCGAAGCTGCGGTTTCCGGAGTTCCGGAAGGCGGACGGGTGGGAGGTTGACGGACTTGGAAAGGTGGCGGATTTCGTGAACGAGAAAATCCCTCTCGAACGGGTCGGGCTGGAAAACTACGTCAGCACCGAAAATGTCCTGCCCGACTACGGCGGAGTCGCCAGAGCTTCGAAACTGCCAACATCGGGTTCAGTGACGCGGTATAGACCAAATGACACCTTGGTCTCCAACATCCGCCCCTATTTGAAGAAAGTTTGGGTCGCAGACAAAGAAGGGGGCGCATCGAATGATGTCGTTGTCATCCGAGCGAAGCAGCGATTGCTCCCGCAATACTTCTCCTGCCTGCTCAGAAATGATGCGTTCATCAACTATGTGATGACCGGCGCGAAGGGTGTGAAGATGCCACGAGGCGACATCGGCTCGATGAAGGAGTATCCCACGCTCTACCCATCCCTCCCCGAACAACAACGCATCGCAGACTGCCTTACCAGCCTCGACGATCTCATCGCCGCGCAAACCCAAAAGCTCGAAGCCCTCAAGACCCACAAGAAAGGCCTGATGCAGCAGCTTTTCCCATCCCCGGAGGAGGTGGCGGCATGAACGACCTGATTCTCTACACCACCGAAGACGGTCGCAGCCAAATCAAGCTCCGGGCAAAGGACCAGACCGTCTGGCTGTCCCAGCGGGAAATGGCCCAGCTCTTTGACGTGAGCACGGACAACGTGGGGCTGCACCTCAAGAACCTCTTTGCGGACGGGGAACTGGAGGAGAATTCAGTTACCGAGGAATCCTCGGTAACTGCCGCCGACGGCAAAAACTACCTGACCAAGCTCTACAACCTGGACGGCATCTTGGCCGTCGGCTATCGCGTCCGCTCGCCGCGGGGCGTGCAGTTCCGCCGCTGGGCCTCCACCGTGCTCAAGGAATTCCTGCTCAAGGGCTTCGTGATGGACGACGAGCGGCTGAAGAACCCGGATGGCCGCCCGGATTACTTCGACGAGATGCTGGAGCGCATCCGGGAGATCCGGGTCTCCGAAAAGCGCTTTTACCAGAAGGTCCGCGACCTCCTCGCCCTGAGCAGCGACTACGACAAGACGGACAAGGCCACGCAGGTGTTCTTCGCCACGGTGCAGAACCTCCTCATCTACGCCGTGACGCGGAAGACGGCTGCCGAACTCATCACGGACCGGGCGAACCCCGCCGACCCGCATTTCGGCCTGCTTGCCTGGAAGGGCGACAAGGTGCGCAAGGCGGACATCGTCGTGGCGAAAAACTACCTGACTGAAGACGAGATCGATACCTTGAACCGGCTGGTCGTCATCTTCCTGGAAACCGCCGAACTGCGGGCCAAAAGCAAGCAGGAGACGCGCATGGCTTTCTGGAAGGAGAACGTGGATCAAATCATCACTTCCAATGGCTTCCCGCTGCTCACGCACGCCGGTTCCATCAGCCATGAAAGGATGGAAGAGCGCACGGGTGAGCTGTACCTCGAGTTTGACCAGGACCGCAAAAAGCAGGAAGCCCGTCAAGCCGACCAGCAGGACGAGGCCGACCTCAAGACCTTGGAAGCCAAACTCAAGAGACGCCCCAAAAAATGACCGACACGAACCAAAAGCAATTGGGCAACACGCTCTGGAGCATCGCCGACCAACTGCGCGGGGCCATGGACGCGGATGACTTCCGCGACTACATGCTGTCCTTCCTCTTCCTGCGCTACCTCTCCGACAACTACGAGACGGCGGCCAAGAAGGAACTGGGCAAGGATTACCCCGATGTCGGCGGAGACACCCGCAAGGTGCCGCTGGCGCTGTGGTATGCCAACAACCCGGACGACATCGGGGAGTTCGAGAAGCAGATGCGGCGCAAGGTGCACTACGTTATCAAGCCGCAGCACCTCTGGTCCAGCATCGCCAACATGGCCCGCACCCAGAGCCCCGACCTGCTCGACTACCTGCAAGGCGGCTTCAAATACATCGAGACGGAATCCTTCGAGAGCACCTTCCAGGGCCTCTTCTCCGAGATCGACCTGAGCTTCCCCCAAGCTGGGCAAGAAGTACGAGGACCGGAACGCCAAGCTCTGCACCATCCTGCAAAAGATCGCCGAAGGGCTGGCCGACTTCTCCACCGACATCGACGCGCTCGGCGACGCTTACGAATACCTGATCGGTCAGTTCGCCGCCGGGTCCGGCAAGAAGGCGGGCGAGTTCTACACCCCGCAGCAGATTTCCGACATCCTCTCCGCCATCGTCACGCTGGACAGCCAGGAGCCGAAGACCGGGCCCAAGAAGCGGCTCGATAGCGTCATGGACATGGCCTGCGGTTCCGGTTCCCTGCTGCTCAACGTCCGCAAGAAGGTGAGCAAGGCGGGCGGCACCATTGGCAAGATCTTCGGGCAGGAGAAGAACATCACCACCTACAATCTGGCCCGGATGAACATGCTGCTGCAAGGGGTGAAGGACACCGAGTTCGAGATCTTCCACGGCGACACCCTGCTCAACGAGTGGGACATGATGCGCGAGGCGAACCCGGCCAAGAAACCCAGTTTCGACGCCATCGTCGCCAATCCTCCCTTCAGCTACCGCTGGGAACCGAGCGAGAGCATGGCCGACGACGTGCGCTTCAAAAGCCACGGCCTGGCCCCCAAGTCCGCCGCCGACTTCGCGTTCCTGCTGCACGGCTTCCATTTCCTGAAGGACGAAGGCGTGATGGCGATCATCCTGCCCCACGGTGTGCTCTTCCGCGGCGGGGCGGAGGAACGCATCCGCACCAAACTGCTCAAGGACGGGCACATCGACACCGTCATCGGCCTGCCCGCGAATCTCTTCTACTCCACCGGCATCCCCGTCTGCATCCTCGTCCTCAAAAAGTGCAAGAAGCCGGACGACGTGCTCTTCATCAACGCCGCGGAGCACTTCGTGAAAGGCAAGCGCCAGAATCAGCTGACGCCGGAGCACATCGCGAAGATCATCGACTGCTACCAGAACCGCACGGAGGAGACCCGCTACTCCCGCCGGGTGGACATGGCGGAGATCGTGAAGAACGACTTCAACCTGAACATTTCGCGCTACATCAGCACGGCGGTGGGTGAAGAGGAGATCCGCTTGGAAGACACTCACGCCGACCTGGTGGCAATCGAGAACTCCATCAAGAGCGCGACCGCGAAGCACAATGAGTTTTTGAAGGAGCTTGGATTGTCAGCATTGCCGTAGGGATGCTTGAGCAGGGATTCGTTCGGACGGTCTGCCTACTTCGCTGCCTACTTCGCTGCCTACTTTGCCGAAGCTACGAAGACCGGGAAAGCTACGAAGGCTGGGAAGGACCGGGGGGGGCGGGACGGCGGGGGGCTATTTCGTGGAGCTGGCGAGGGGGTAGTGCGGACGGGAAGCGGGAGGCGGGCGGTTGGGGACCGTTCGGCCGGTCGCAGACCGGCGCTCCCGGGGGGGGCGGCGCTCGCGGGTGGTGGCGAATTCGTGCGCTTTTGCGGCTGACTGGGGGGCGGGGGAGGGGTAGAGCTTGCGGCATGAATGCCCCGGAGCACGACCCCGCCCAGGAAACCGAGATCAAGCTGGAGTATGAGACGGCGCCTTTCCTCCATTCGCTGTTCGCGAACGATGCGCGGGAGCTGAAGTATTTGGAGGAGAAGCTGGGGGTGCGCTCGGTCACGCGGGACGGATGGATCCTGTTCGCGGGGCCGGAGCGGGGGGTGAAGGCGAGTGCGGCGGTGTTCGCGGACCTGGAGCAGGCGCGGCGGCAGGGCGGGGTGATCGGGGCGCGGGATTTCCGGCTGGCGGTCGATCTGGTGGCGGAGGGCGGCGGCTCGGTGTCGGAGCTTTCCGGCGTCCGGCTGCTGGGCGTCCGCGGGCGCAAGCCGGTGATGCCGAAGACCCCGCGGCAACTGGAATACCTGAAGGCCATGGAGAAGAACGATGTGGTCTTCGGCCTGGGACCGGCGGGGACGGGGAAGACCTACCTGGCGATGGCGATGGGGCTTTCGCTGCTGAAGGCGAAGCGGGTGGGCCGGGTGGTGCTGACGCGGCCGGCGGTGGAGGCGGGGGAGGCGCTGGGTTTCCTGCCGGGCGACCTGCGGGAGAAGGTCGCGCCTTACCTGCGGCCGCTCTACGACGCGATCCACGACATGATCGGCCACGAGGAAGGCGAGCGCTACCTGGCGGACGGGACGATCGAGATCGCGCCGCTGGCCTTCATGCGCGGCCGGACTTTGGCGCGGTCCTTCGTGATCCTGGACGAGGCGCAGAACACGACCCGCGAGCAGATGTTCATGGCGCTGACACGGCTGGGCGAGGAATCGCGGATGGTGATCACCGGCGACGGCTCGCAGGTCGATTTGAAGCCGAACGTCCCGTCCGGGCTGTTCGAGGCGGAAAAGGCGCTGGGCGGGGTGCCGGGCATTGATTTCGTGCGCTTTAGCGGGGTCGACGTGGTCCGCCACCCGGTCGTCGGCCGGATCATCGAGGCCTACGATGCGCACCGCAGTTCGGCGTTGTAAGGGCTGAGGATTGAAGATTGTTGATTGCTGATTGTTGATCGTTAAGAAGGAAGGCGTCTGGAGTTTTCGAATCGCGAAACTGTGGCTCTGGTTGCTCGCTTCGACCGGCTGAATCGCGTGGTCCCTGAACGGGGAGCCCCGGGGGGCGGGAGGGATTTGGGCATTGCCATGGGGGTGGGAATCGCCTAAGTCGTGCCCGCCGGACGCTCCCCGAGGAGGCCGGCCCCGTTTTCGCAACCCCGTTGCCTCACCGTGGGATTCATTGATGCTTTCAAACGCTGGCGACTCGCGCGCCGCGGCATGTCGTCCGGCCGCAAACGCCGGGTGCACGCCGAAAACCCGGTGGCTCTGACCCTCGACCGCAGCGTCTGGGTCCGGATCATGCTGTATCTGCTGTTCGCGGCGGGGGTGGGCGTGATGGTGCTCAAGTCGTCCTCGGTGACGAATTTCGCCGAGGATCCCCTGCGCGGGGCGCTGTTCGGCTTCGTGATCGCCGCGACGGCGGTGGCGGTGGTGCAGGCGAACTACGAGGTCGTCTCCCAGCGCAACGGCCGGATCCTCTTGGTCTTCGGCGGCCTGGCCGGGCACATCGCGCTGGTCCGCGGGATCTCCTTCATGGTGGATGCCAACCAGTTGCCGGGGGAGATGAAATTCCTGCTGATCCCCTTCGCGCTGACTCCGATGGTCCACGCGGTGCTGTTAGGGCGGGGCATCGGGACCTTTTCCACGGTCTATGCCGCGCTGCTCGGCTCGCTGGTGATGCCGAAGGCGGACGTGCTGCTCTACATGACGGTCAGCCTGGTCTGCGGGCTGGTGGCGGTGCAAGCGGTCCACAAGGTTCGCAAGCGGGTCCAACTGCTGCGGGCCGGGGTGTATTCCGGGATGGCGGCGCTGCTGCTGTGCGTGATGTTCGAGCGGATCGACCTGATGCCCGGGATGGACGACCAGCTCGAGGGCTTGAAGATCGCCGGCCTGAGCTCGCTGGCGGCGCTGGGGACCGGGATCGTGATCGCGTTGCTGGTCAGCGGGCTGCTGCCGGTGCTGGAAGGTTCGTTCCACCTGACGACCGACATTTCCTGGCTGGAGCTGAGCGACCTGAACCACAAGCTGCTGCGCCGGATGCAGCTTGAGGCACCGGGGACTTTTCACCACAGCCTGGTGGTCGCCTCGCTGGCGGAGGCAGCGGCGGAGGTGGTGGGGGCGAATGCCGCGATGTGCCGTGTGTCGGCGTATTTCCACGACGTCGGCAAGCTGAGCAAGCCGGAGTATTTCATCGAGAACCAGGGCGACGGGGTGGAGAACCCGCACTATTCGCTGACGCCGACGATGAGCGCCTTGATCATCATCGCCCACGTCAAGGACGGCGTCGATCTGGCGGTGAAGCACAAGCTCAACCCGCGGGTGATCGACGTCATCCAGGAGCACCACGGCGAGTCGCTGGTCAGCTTTTTCCACCGTCGGGCGCAGGAGCAGAAGAAGACCGAGCTGGAGAAGGTCGAGAAGGGCCTGGAGAATCCGGAGGACCTGCCGAAGATCGACGAGAAGAATTTCCGCTACCCCGGCCCGCGGCCGCGGACGAGGGAGAGCGGGATCGTGAGCTTGGCGGACATCGTCGAAAGCGCATCCCGCTCGCTGAAGAAGCCGACTCCTGCGAAAATCCGCGCCTTGGTGGAAGACCTGATCAACGGCCGGGTCTGCGACGGGCAGCTCGACGACTGCACGCTCACGGTGCGCGACCTGGCGAAGGTGAAGGACAGCTTCTGTGCGACGCTCCGCAGCATGCTGCACACCCGGATCGACTACCCGAAGGACGACGAGCGCAGTCAGCTTGGACGCAAGTCCGACCTCGAGCGGAAGACCAACGGCAGCAAGACGCAGCCCTTGAAGCCGGCAGCCGGCCCGGCGACGCCGCTCCAGCAGAAGCAAGCTTCCTGATCAACCTGATGCGCCCGGAACTCATCGTCGGCAACAACCAGCACGCCACTGAGATCCCGGAGTCTTGGCTGACGGCCTTGGAAAAAGGGGGGGCGCTCGCAGCGCAGGAAATTTTGGCCCGTTATCTCGCATCGGACGATGCGCCTTTGCCGGAGCACGAATGCGTGGAAGTCGCGCTGGTCGATGACGAGACCAGTGCGCGGGTCCACGAGCAATTCATGGGAATCCTCGGCGAGACGGACGTGATCACCTTTCACCACGGCGAGATCGTGATCGGGGTGGAGGTGGCGTTCCGCCAGGCGGCGGAGAACGGCGAACCGCCTTTGCGCGAGCTGCTGCGCTATGTGATTCACGGGCTGCTGCACTTGGCCGGTCATGAGGACGAGGAGCCCGCGGACCGGGCGAAGATGGAAGCGGCGCAGGAGCCGCTGGTCGCGATGCTGTGGCCGGAAGTGGCGGGGGTGATGGTAGATGGTAGATGGTAGATGGTAGATGGTAGATGGTAGATGGTAGATGGTAGATGGTAGATGGTAGATGGTAGATGGTAGATGGTAGATGGTAGATGGTAGATGGTAGATGGTAGATG
>NEUO01000038.1 GCA_002304315.1 Verrucomicrobiia bacterium Tous-C4TDCM | reverse complement strand
GAGGATGATGGTGACCGGAGTGCGCAGTTCGTGAGAGGCGTCGGCGGTGAAGCGCTTCTGGCGTTCGATCGCCGCGGCGAGTCGGTCGAAGGTGTCGTTAAGCACGCCGCCGAGCTGGTCGAGTTCGTTGTCGGTGCGGGCGAGCTCGATGCGTTCGTCGAGGTTGCCGGCGGCGATGCGCGAGGCGGTGCGGCCGATGGTGTCGATCGGCTTCAAGGCACGCCCGGCGAGCCACCAGCCGCCACCGAGACCGGCGAGCCAGACGGCGGCGCCGCCGAGGGCGAGCAGCAGGCCGAAGTTCCGGAGTTCGGCTTGTTCGGCGGCGATGTCGCGGCCGATGATCGAACTCATGCCGGAAGGATTGATGCGGTGCTGTTCGCGGCGAGGACCCATTTCGACATATTGGGTCGAGCCGTCGCCGGCCTGCCGCGGAGGTGTTAGATCGGCTGGAGCGTTGGCCGAAATGAAGAGCTCGGAGCCGTCGCTATCCCAACACGCGAGATAAGTACCGCCGCTGCCACCTTCGAAAAGGGCGTGAAGTTCGGGCGGGAAGGATGAGGCGTCGCCGGGATTGCGGAGCCGCTGGCGGATCTCGTCGAGGCTTGGCGGGGCGTCCTTGTTCGGCAGCGGCTGCGAGGCGAAGAGGCTGCGGAAGAAGGTGCCTTGGAAGCTCCGGATTTCGCGGTCGATCTGGCTGGTGCGGTCGTTCGCGGTAAGGCGGAAAGCCAGCAGGCAGAGGCCGGTGATCAGCCCTAACAAGATGAGCGCATACCATAGCAGCAGGCGCCAGCGGACCGAGCGGAAGAGGCGTTTCATTCGATCGAGTAGCCGTGGCCGCGGCGGGTGGAGATGAAGGCGGAGCCGAGCTTCTTGCGGACGTTCGAGACGTGGACGTCGAGCAAGTTGGAGAGGGTGTCGTCGGTCTCGTCGAAGAGATGTTCGTAGAGTTCGGTGCGGCTGACGACGCTGCCGCGGTGGAGGGCGAGGTATTCGACCAGGCCGTATTCTCGCGGGGTCAGCGGAATGGTCTCGCCCTCGCGGCGGACGCTGCGGGCGGCGGTGTCGATTTCCACGCCGTCGAATTCTAACAGGCTCGATCCCAGGCCTGAACTGCGGCGGATCAGGGCGCGCAGGCGGGCGAGCAGTTCTTCGAAATCGAAGGGCTTGGTCAGGTAGTCATCGGCTCCGGCGTCGAGCCCGCGGATCCGGTCGGGCACGGCGTCGCGGGCGGTTAGCATCAGGACCGGTGTGGCTTTCTCCAGCCGCAGGCGGCGGAGGAGTTCCCATCCATCGATGCCCGGCAGCATGCCATCGAGCACGATGCCGTCGTAGTCGGTGGCAAGCGCCTTCAACAATCCTTCGTGGCCATCCGCCGCCGTGTCGACCGCATAGAGTTCCTCCCGCAGCCCTTCGGTCAGGCTGTGGCGGAGCAGCGGATCGTCTTCGATGACGAGGAGGCGCATGGGGGAGAAGTTGAGAGTCTAGAGTTGATGGTTGATCGTTGGAATACCTGGGCGCGGAGTCATTGGCTGTTTACTATCAACCATCAACTATCAACTCTCGACTATTCATGCCGCAAGGCTTCGATGGGGTCGAGGCTGGCGGCGCGGCGGGCGGGCATGAAGCCGAAGAGGATGCCGATGGCGGCGGAAAAGAGAAAGGCGATGCCGTTGATCTTCGGATCGAACAGGAAGGGTGCGCCGACGAGCTTTGCGAGCCAGACGCAGAGGCCGTAAGCAAGCGCGATGCCGCAGAGGCCGCCGACGCAGGAGAGGGTGACGGCTTCGACCAGGAACTGGAGCATCACCTCGCGGGCCCGGGCACCGATGGCCATGCGGATGCCGATCTCGCGGGTCCGCTCGGTGACGGAGACCAGCATGATGTTCATGATGCCGATGCCGCCGACCAGCAGGCTGACGCCGGCGACTGCGGCTAACAGGGAAGTCATGACCTTGGTGCTGGAGCTGACCGCGTCGGCGATCTGGCGGCTGTCGAAGGCGGAGAAGTTATTCTGCTCGCTGCGCGACAGGTTGCGGCGTTCGCGCATCAGCGAGTTCAGGTCCGCGACGACGGCTTCGCTTGGGTAGCCGTCTTCGGTCGAGATCATGATTTGGGCGAGGTTCTGCTTCGAGAGTTGGCCGTTCAACCGGCGCTGGAGGGTAGTGATGGGGATGATGATGTTGTCGTCGAGGTCATCGCCCCAGCCCGCCTGGCCCTTGGCGGTGGTCACGCCGATCACCGTGACGGCGGTGCTGAGCAGGCGGATTTTTCCGCCAATGGCATCGCCTTTCGGGAAGAGTTCCTTGCGGATGGTCTCGCCGATGACCGCGACCGTCGCGCCATCCACGACTTCCGCGTCGGTGAAGAAGCGTCCGTCGGAGAGTTCCCAGTTGGCGATCGGGAAGTATTCCGGGGTGGTGCCCTGGATGTCGGACTGCCGGGCTTCTTCGCCGGCGATGGCTTGGACATTGGTGTTCGCCATCGGGGCCACCGCGCGGATGCCGGGGATCTGTTTCCGGATCACTTCGACGTCGTCCGTGCTGAAGAGTGGAGCGGATTGCGGGCCCCAGCCCTGGCCGGGTCGGAGGGTGAGGAGGTTGCTGCCGACCTTTTCGATCTGGGATTTCACCGTCTCCGTAGCCCCGCGGCCGAGGGTGACGAGGGTGACCACGGCGGCGACGCCGATGACCACGCCGATCACGGTGAGGAAGGCACGGGTGAGGTTCCGGCGGATTTCGAGGAGGGCGATGATGAAAGCGTTCCAGAACATGTCAGTGGGGGCGCTGGGTGTTGGCGACGTCGGACTCGATCAGTCCGTCGCGGACCAGGACGACGCGTTTGGCGTAGCGTGCGACTTCGTCTTCATGGGTCACCATGAGGATCGTGATGCCGAAGTCCTCGTTGAGGCGGCAGAGCAGTTCCATCACCTCGCGGGTGGTCTTGGTGTCGAGGTTGCCGGTCGGTTCGTCGGCGAACAGCGTACCGGGATTGGTGACGATGGCGCGGGCGATCGCGACGCGCTGCTGCTGGCCGCCGGAGAGCTCGGAAGGCGTGTTGCGTTCCTTGTCGGGAAGGCCGACGCTGGCGAGCGCTTTGCGAGCCATTTCGTGGCGCTGCTTTCCGGTGTAGCCGCGGTAGAGCAGGGGCAGCTCGACGTTTTCCAGGGCGGAGGTGCGGGCTAACAGATTGAAGCCTTGGAAGATGAAGCCAAGCGCGTGGCGGCGGAGGAGAGAGCGCTGGTCCTTGTTGAGGGTTTCCACGGCCACTCCGTCGAAGCGGTAGCTGCCGGTGGTCGCGGTATCCAGGCAGCCTAACAGGTTCATCAAGGTCGATTTCCCGGAGCCGCTGGGGCCCATGACGGCGAGGAACTCGCCCTTGTCGATGTCCATGTCCACGCCGGACAGCGCTTGGAACGCGGCGTCGCCGCGGCCGTAAGTCTTGGTCAGTCCGCGCAGTTCGATGAGTCGGCTCATGGCTTTGCCGGGGGCTTGGCGCTAACGATGATTTCGGTGCCATCGGAAAGTCCATCGCCGGTGATCTCGGTCTGGCTGCCGTCGGTGAGGCCGGTGGAGACCTTGATCTCGACGGGTTCGCCATCTTTCAAGGTCCAGACGCTCGAGTCCATCTTTTCCGGACCGACGGGAAGGTCGGATCCCGCGCCGCGGCCCCAGCGGCGGCCGCCGCCGGGCGATAGCTGCTGGACGATGGTTTTCCCTCCTTCGTCGTCCTTGCCGAGTTTCGCCGCGGCCACCGGGTCGAAGCGCAGGGCGGAGTTCGGCACGGTGAAGACGTCCTCCTTGCGTTCGATGAAAATATCGGCGGTGGCGGTCATGCCGGGGCGCAGGCTGAGGTCGTCGTTGCTGACTTCCAGCTCGGTGCTGTAGGTGACCACGTTGTTGGTGAGGAGTGAGCCGAAGAAGACCTTTTTCACCGTCGCGTTGTAAACGCGCTTGGGCCAGGCATCGACGGTGAACTCCACCGCTTGTCCTTTCGCGACGCGGCCGATGTCGGCTTCGGCCACGGCGACGACGAGTTCCATCTTCCGCAGGTCTTCCGCGATGGTGAAGAGTTCCGGAGCGGTGAAGGTGGCGGCGACGGTCTGGCCGACCTCGAGCTTGCGGAGCAGGATGGTGCCGTTGACGGGCGAGCGGATGATGGCCTTTTCGAGGTCGCGCTCGTTCGACTTCACGTTCGCCTCGGCTTCAGCGACCGAGGCCTTCGCGCTTTCCAAGTCGGCTTGCGAGCGTTCCATGGTGGCTTGCGAGGAGTCCATGTCCGCTTTCGAGGGCGTCTGGCCGCCGCTCAGCTTGTGGAGCTTGAGAGATCGCTCGTGGGAGGCGGTGCTTTCGCGCAAGGTTGCCTCCGCTTGAGAGACGCGGGCCTTGGCTGACATCAAGGTGGCGCGGGTGCGCTCGGTTTGCTGGGTCAGCTTGATGGTGTCCAGCTTGGCGAGTTCCTGGCCTTTGGTCACGGTGTCGTTGGTATCGACGTAGACCTCGGAGACCGTGCCGGAGAGCTCGCTGCCGACGATGACCTGGTTGGTCGGCGCGAGGTTGCCGGTGGCGGTAATCTCGATGGAGATCTCGCCCTTCTCCAAGGGTCTTGTGACGTATTCGGGGCCGGCGGTTTCCTTGGAACTACGATTGAAGTAGTAGTAGGCCCCGCTGCCGAGGGCTGCGACGATCAGCGTGATGATGATCCATTTGCGGATCGGCCGGGATTTGCCGCGCTCGAGGATGGCGGCGAGGTCTTGGGCAGAATCGGGTGACTTCATGAAAAGGGGTGTTAGGAGCCGGCGGACCAACCGCCGCCGAGTGCCTTGTAGAGTTGGACGTGGGCGGCGGCGCGGTCGGCCTGGACAGCGGCGACGCTTTCCTCGAGGGCGAGGTCGCTGCGCTGGGTGTCGAGCACGGTGGTGATGTCGATGATGCCGGCGCGGTATTTCTGGCTGGCGAGCTTGGAGGCGTCCTTGGCAGCGGCGGAAGCTTTCTCCAGCGAGGCGAGGCGTTGCGCGCTGAGGCGGCAGGCGATGAGCGCGTCCTCGACTTCGGACAGGGCTGTTAGAACAGTGGACTGATAGGCGAGCAGGGCCTGTTCTTCGGCGGCGGACTGCGCTTCGATGTTCGAGCGGATGCGACCGGTATCGAAAATCGGCCCGGAGATGCCGGCGATGATCCCGGTGGCGAGCGACTCGGGATTGAAGAGCTTGGAGCTTTTCAAGGTGTCCACGCCGAGCGAGCCGGACAGGCGCAGGCTGGGCAAGCGGTCGGCTTCTGCGGAGCGGGTGCGGGCGATCGCGGAGACCCAGCCGTAGCCGGCGGCGCGGACGTCGGGTCGCTGGCGGAGGGTATCGGCGGGGATGCCGACGACGAGGCGGCGGGCGGGCGAGGGGACCGGGCCGGATTTCAAGGAAAGCGTGCCGGGCGCCTGGCCGCAGAGCAGGGCGAGGCGGTTGCGGGTCTGGCCGATGTTTTGTTCGAGCGAGGCGAGCTGCGAGCGGGCGCTTTCGAGGCCGGATTCGGATTGGCGGAGTTCGAGTTGGTCGATCTCGCCTGCTTGGGCGCGCCATGAGGCAAGCTGGGTGGTTTCCTCGCGCGAGGTGAGGCTGCGCTTCACGATCTCGAGCCGTTCTTCCGCGGCGCGGAGGTCGAGGTAGGCGAGCGCGACTTCCGAGGCGAGGGCGGCTTGGGCGGAGTAGAGGTTCTCCTTCGCCGCTTCGGCATCGGCGGAGGCGGCGAGGACGGACTGGCGGTTCTTGCCGAAGAAGTCGGCCTCCCACGAGGCGCTGAGGCCGGCGGAGTAGGAGGTGGAAGAGCGGTCGGTGCCGCCATCGGTCCACGACTTGCCGGCGTTGCGCGAGCCGGAGTAGTCGAGGGTGGGGAAGAGCGAGGCTTTCTGGGCGTCGCGGCGGGCCTGCGCTTCACGGACGCGGGCCATCGCCGAGGCGAGGTCGCGGTTGCCGGCGAGGGCGCGGCGGATGAGCGAGCTCATCTGGGCGTCGCCGAAGTCGGACCACCAGGTGGCGAGGTCGCGGTCAGGCGAGGCGGTGGGAAAGTCCGCGGCGTTCCGCCAGGCAGCCGGCAGGGTCAATGCGGGATCCTTTCCGCCAGGCGTGACGGCGCACCCGGGGATCAGGGCGAGCGTGGTGGCGAGGGCGCCGATGCGGACGGAGAGTTTCATGGACGCAACGTGGCAGCGGGAACCTTTAGGCAAGGTGAAGGGGCTGAGGTTTCTCGCGAGGGGAGCGGGGCGGCTGTGGGAAGAAGTTCGAGCCGGTCTGAAGAACAGCGCTCCCGGGGGAAGTTCGAGCCGGTCTGAGGACCGGCGGTCCCGGGGGGGGGGGAAAAAAGGCCGCCCCACTTGGTGAGGCGGCCTTTGGAGTTTTAAGGCGTGCTTGCTTCAGCGGCCCGAATGCGAAGGGCGGCGTCCACCGCGTCCGCGGCTTCCACCACCGCCGCCGCCGCCGGGAGCGCTGCCACCGCCGCCACCGCCACCGCTGCCACCGCCGCCACCGCCACCGCCACCGCCACCGCCACCGCCACCGCCACCGCCACCGCCGCTGCTGCGGAATCCACCGCGGCCCTGCTGGACTTTTTTCGGCGGGGCCCCGCGGCCGCCGCGGGCGTAGCGCTCGGCGAGGCCGGCGTCGTGATGGTCGTGGTCGGTCCAGACCGGGACGGGCATGCGGATGATCTTTTCGATCTCCCGCAGGTAATCGAGTTCCTCATCCGAGCAGAACGACACCGAAAGGCCGTCGGCTCCCGCGCGGCCGGTGCGGCCGATGCGGTGGACGTAGGCTTCGGGCTCGTTCGGCAGGTCGTAATTCACCACCAGGCCGACGTCTTTCACATCGACGCCGCGAGCAGCGACATCGGTGGCGACGAGAACCGGGGTGAGGCCCTTGCGGAAGCGGTCGAGCGCTTTTTCGCGCTGGGCCTGCGACTTGTTGCCGTGGATCGCGTCGGCTTCGAAGCCGGCGGCGCAGAGGCTCTTCGCGAGCTTGTTCGCGCCGTGCTTGGTGCGGCTGAAGACGATCGTGAGCTTGGCTTCGCTGGCCCGGGACTGGTCGCCGAGGAGCTTCTCAAGCAGCGGGCGCTTGTCGTCCTTGGTGACGAAGCAGACCTTTTGCTCGATGCGTTCGGCGGTGGTTGTTTCCGGCTGGATGCTGACGCGGGCGGGAGTGCGCAGGATGCTTTCGGCGAGCTGGACGATGTTCGGCGCCAGGGTGGCGGAGAAGAACAGCGACTGGCGCTTGGCGGGGAGCAGGGCGACGATCTTCTTCACGTCGCGCAGGAAGCCCATGTCGAGCATGCGGTCGACTTCATCGAGCACGAAGAATTCGACGCCAGAGAGATCGACGGCACGCTGTTCGATCAGGTCGAGCAGGCGGCCGGGAGTGGCGACGAGGACGTCGACGCCGCCGCGCATGGCGGCGACCTGGGGATTCTGGCCGACGCCGCCGTAGATCATGGTCTGGCGGAAGCGGACGTGCTTGCCGTAGGTGCCGAAGCTTTTGGCGACCTGCACCGCGAGTTCGCGGGTCGGGGCCAGCACCAGGGTGCGGGCGCTCCTCGGTTTCGAAGGGCGCGGGTTCTCGTGCAGGGCGTGGAGGATCGGCAGCGCGAAGCTGGCGGTCTTGCCGGTGCCGGTCTGGGCGCAGCCGAGGAGGTCGCAGCCTTCTAACAGCAGGGGGATTGCCTGGGCCTGGACAGGCGAGGGCGTGTGATATTCAAGTTCGCGCAAAACGCGGTGGAGGGGCGCTGCCAGGGGCATCGCCTCGAACGTGGTCGGGGTCATGTATTGGGGTGCCTGCCCGCGCAAAATGAAGGCGGCTGGCGGTGTCGATGAGGCTATCAGGAGATCCCCGAACCATCTCTCATCGATGAAGACCGGAAAAGGGCTGGAGCCGCTTGATTGACTCCGCGCGACCAAAATGGTTGCAGAGTGACCATAACCCCGTGATTTCAGGGATCAAGCCTATTCCGGGTTCTTTTACTGAATCATGATCAATTCACTGGGAGCATCGGGTCCGCCAAGAAAAACGCCCCGCCCGGACGAACCGGACGAGGCGTGGGATAGATCGACGAGGGATCAGGCGGTCCGTTCCTCGGAGGCCCCTTCTTCGGAAGCAGCTTCTTCGGCGACTGGCTGTTCGACCACTGGTTCGGAGACTTCTGCGGCCGCTTCGACGGAGTCAACAACGTCAACAACGTCAACGAAGTCAACGACGTCAACAACGTCAACAACGTCAACAACGTCAACAACGTCAACAACGTCAACAACGTCAACGGAGTCAACGACGTCAACGACGTCAACGACGTCAACCGGGGCCACTTCCTCGACCGGAGCGGCGACTGCGGCGGCAGCAGCCGCGGCGGTCACTGCGGCGGCAGCAGCCTGGCGTTCGGCACAGGCGGCGACTTCCTCGCGGGCATCCTCGTCCTTGCCTTCGTCCTCGTGGTCCTTGGTCTTCGCCCCGCTCACCACGAGCTTGCGGCCCATGAAGAACTGGTCGTGCAGGATTTCCACGGAGCGCCGGGCTTCGTCGACGTTGAGCATGTCGACGAACCCGTAGCCCTTCGACTTGTGGGTGCGGCGGTTGTAAACGATTTCGACATTGCGGACCGTGCCGACGCCTTTGAAGAGGTCCTTAAGGTCTTCTTCGGTGGCTTCGTAGGACAGATTGCCGAGGTAGATGCGGGTGCTGGCGACTTCGCCGCGCTCGCTTCTTTCTCCGCGCTCTGGGCGTTCGGACCGCTCTGGGCGTTCGGACCGCTCTGGGCGTTCGCCCCGTTCACGACGTTCCGGGCGCTCACCGCGCTCACCGCGCTCACCGCGCTCACCGCGCTCGGTCCGTTCTTGGGGTGGGCGGGGTGCAGCGTCGGAATTGCCTTGGCGTGCGTTGCGGGTGTTCGACTTCACTTCGCGCGGCGGACCCTCCTCGAAGCGGATGCTCTCCTGCTTTTCGGGACGGGGCGGGCGGACGGGTTCCTTGTAAAGGCCGAAGGCCTTCAGGATCTTCTGCCACCAGGTCAGTGGCACGGGCTTGTATTCGCGGCGCGGCGGACGGGGTCCGCGTTCGCCACGATCTCCACCGCGCTCACCACGGTCGCCGCGGTTGCGGTCGCCTTGATGCGGGGAGCGGTTCGGGTTGTTGCCTTGTTCGTTGTCTTGCCGGTTGCGATTCCGGCCTTTGCCTCCGCGGGAGCGCTGTCGGCGACGTTCGCCTCCGGGGCCTCCGGCGCCTCTGGTATCAGGTGTGGCGTTTGACATGTTTTGCGTTTTGGTTGGCGGGTCCTGAGTTGCGACGGCGGGCAGCCGCCCGCGATCGGGCGGGGCTGCGGGCTCGACCAGCCGGTCCGGGTCGCCGGCTTTATGGTGCCGGGGAAGGTCCGCCGCTCAGAGCGGGACGGGCGGGACTTCCGTGGACCCGAGACGTGGCGGCTATCGCGCGCTGGACCCGGTTTGGCAGGCATTTCCGCGAATCCGCGTCCGCCGGAGTCCGATTGCGGTCCGCCCAAGCGGAGCGCTGCTGCCAAAATCTGCGTTTGGCCGGCGGCGGGCAGTCGGATGGAACCGGAATTGCCTCAGGCGCGCATTCTACCTGCACGGAAATCGATGGCAAGGCGCGAATCGCCGGGCCTAGTGGATCATGCTCCGGGTCGGATTTGGGGTTGAGTGTCGCCGTCGCGCCGATAAAATCCGCCCCGCTTCATGAAACGCGCGTTTATCGTCTTCCTTGTCACCCAGGCTCTTCTTTTCGCCCCGGCGACGGCTCAGCAGGGCGAATCCTACATGGTGGTAGAAGCGCACTCCGGGAAAGTCCTGATGGCTTCGGAATCCGTGGTGAAACGTCCCATCGCCAGCTTGACCAAGATCGCCACAGGGGTCATCGCCGTTGACTGGGCGGACGCGACCGGGGTGGACCTCAATCAGACTCTGGCGACCGTGCCGGCGTCGGCGCTGGCGATCGGCGGCCCGAACCCGATGAACCTCCAGCCCGGCGATCAGTTAACGCTACGTGATGCTCTCTATTCCGCGCTTCTGGGGTCCGATAACCTCGCGGCGATGACCATCGCCCATCACGTCGGTGGGGAAATCCTGCGGGCTCGGGGCAAGGGAGGGGATTCCGTGGCGGCCTTCGTCGTGGAGATGAACGAGCTCGGAAAGGCCATCCACCTCACCAAGACCCGCTTTGCCAATCCCCACGGGCTTGAGTTGCCGGGCAAGACGGGACTTTCAACTGCCGCCGATGTCGCCAAGCTCTCCATCTATGCCATGCGCAAGCCCGGCTTCACCTTCATCGTCCGCCAAAAGGACCGCCAAGTCACCGTCCACGGGGCGGGCGGCAAGCGGAGCTTTAAGGTGAAGAACACCAATGAACTGGTCGGCGAGCCGATGATCTTGGGCGTTAAGACCGGCACGACGACTGCCGCCGGGCCTTGCCTGAGTGTGGCGGCTGATCGCGAGCCACTGGTGCGCACCAAGCCTGACGGCGAGAAGGGGGTGACTCCGCGGCGGCTGGTCGTGGTGCTGCTGAACAGCCCGGACCGCTTCAACCGCGCCCGCGGACTGATCCGCCAGGGCTGGGAATCCTATGACCGTTGGGTCGCCGCCGGAGCACCGGTGGGCAGCCGGGGGAAGGAGATTCTCGACGTTCCGAATCCGCGCTGAGGATGGCGCGATTTTGGCTTATCAATCTTTCATCCACTCCACAAACCCACCAGCGATGCGCATCGGTATCCTCAACAGCGGCGGCGATTGCCCCGGACTCAACGCAGTGATCCACGGTGTCGTGGGTGCGGCCAGCCAGCTCGGCTGGGAGGTTATCGGCTTCAAGGACGGCTTCGAAGGTCTGCTCCCGCCCGGCGACTATAAGGTGCTCAAGCCGATCGACACGCTGGGCATTCTCAAGCTCGGCGGCACCATCCTGGGCACCACCAACAAGGGCCACTTCGCCGCGAAGATCGGCAAAGGCGACATCGCTGAAGTTCCGCCCGATATCGTGGCCAAGGCCAAGCGCACGATGGATCAACTCGAGATCCGCGCGCTGATCATTGTCGGCGGTGATGGCTCGCTGACCACCGGCCTGCAACTTTACCGCGAAGGCTGGCCGATCATCGGCGTGCCGAAGACCATCGACAACGATCTGATGGCTACCGCGATGACCTTCGGATTCGACAGTGCGGTGAGCACCGTGGTCGATGCCCTCGACCGCTTGCACACCACGGCGGAAAGTCACAAGCGGATCATGGTCCTCGAGGTGATGGGTCGCCATGCGGGTTGGATCGCGCTGTGGGGCGGGATCGCCGGCGGGGCCGCGGTGATCCTGCTGCCGGAGATTCCCTTCGACACGGAAAAGGTCGCCGAATTCATCAAGCAACGCGACGCGCAGGGACATCACAGTACGCTGGTGGTGGTGGCGGAGGGGGCCCACCTGCCGGATGGCGAGCTGGCGACCATCGCCGCGAACGAGGGCGGTGAAGTACGGCTCGGCGGGATCGGGGACATCATCGCGCGGCGCTTGGAAAAACTAACCGGCAAGGAGACCCGCGCCTGCACGCTGGGTCACCTGCAGCGCGGCGGTGCGCCGACCGCGCTCGACCGCATCCTCGGCACCCGCTTCGGCGTGATGGCGGTGAAGTTGGCGGAAGAAGGCCGCTTCGGGCGGATGGTGAGTTATCAGGCGTATCACGTCGACTCGGTGCCGATCGAGGAAGCGGTGAACAAGCTGCGTTTGGTCGAGCCCGAAGGCGAGATGGTGAAAGCGGCGAAGGCGGTCGGGATCTCGCTGGGGGATTGATTTCAGCGCTGATCGCCGCTGTAGGTCGCCGGAGCGAGGAGCCTCGGAAGCTGCTGCCACGTGGCACCGTCAAAAAAGCAGCGTTCGAGTTCGGCGGCCTTTTCCACCCCGTCGCGGCGGTACAGGACGAAGATGGACGTCCGCTCTTCGCGGATCCCGTAGATGGACGAGCGGGGGATCGGGTCGATGCCCCAATGAGAGCGGGGGAGCAAGCGCATCTGGTGCTCGTCGATCTCAAGGCTGAGCGGCGGGAGTTTGATGAACTTCCATTGCCGCCAAGCGGAGTAGCCGAGCATGAGGGCGGGGAAGACCCACTTCTCCGGATCCAGCCTGCGCCCGGGAGCCACCATCATCCAGATGGCGAACGTGATCAGGAGCGCGGGGATGGCGAGGAGCCAGGGATCGCGCTCGGGTCGCTTGAAGGGGAAGACGACGCGCATGGCGGGGAGGATCGGTGATTTCGGGGAGGAGAGTCGATGCTGATTTCTGATGCCGGGAGCAGCCGGCAGGGAGATAGGTCGTATAGGACTCATAGGACCTATGAGGGCGTGGATCCGGTAATCCTCATCCCCTCCGCCGGCCTTGCCCTGTCCGGAATCCGCCGCTAGAAATCCGCCGCCATGTCGATCGACCCGCTTTTGCAACTGCTCCGCCGCCAGGCGCGCCATAGCCACCAAGAACTTGCCGAACTCCTTTCCTTGAGCGAGGCGGAGGTCCGGGAACGGCTCGCGGCGTGGGAAAAGAACGGCACGATCCTCGGTTACCAGGCGGTGATCAATCCGGAGCAGGCCGGCGACGACGACGTGTCAGCTTTCATCGAGGTCAAGGTCACGCCGGAGCGCGGCGGCGGCTTTGATCGCCTCGCGATGCGCATTGCACGCTTCGACCAGGTGGTGAGCTGTTACCTCGCCAGCGGCGGCTACGACCTGATGGTGGTGGTGGAAGGTAGCGATCTCCGCGAAGTCGCGCGCTTTGTGTCTGAGAAGCTTAGCACGATGGATGGCGTCATCTCGACGGCTACTCATTTCCGCCTGAAGACCTACAAGGAGAACGGCTTC
Organism: Verrucomicrobiia bacterium Tous-C4TDCM; assembly: GCA_002304315.1. Classification (GTDB taxonomy): domain Bacteria; phylum Verrucomicrobiota; class Verrucomicrobiia; order Verrucomicrobiales; family Akkermansiaceae; genus Haloferula. The sequence goes on along the minus strand of NEUO01000038.1, from coordinate 15,362 downwards.
ATCTTCGGCGAAAGCAGCGGGCCGGAGCGGCTGGCGGTGTCGCCTTGAGACGGAAGACTCCAGAATCCATAAAGAGAGGAAGACGGGCGCGCTTTAGCTGTCTGGTCTCTTGACTTTGGCAACTGGCCTCTTGCTTCTGCTTTCAGAAAAAGAAAACCCGCCCGGGACGTATCCCGGACGGGTGCCATGCCCATCGAGGGCCATCACCTAAGGAATCGGAGCTTTGAATTCTCAAGGCTGGGCGGGAACGTAGAACTCCGAGCCCTTTGCAAGGACTGTACTAGGTTTCAGGCTATGGCCGTTCAGGGCATTTAGTTTCTCGGTGGTGGTGCCGTGTGCTGCGGCAAACGCACCGAAATCGGTTTCTTCGGTGACCAGCACCGACTTGATGCGCGGCACGCTGGACACCGTCTGGCTGGCGCTGGCCAGCGGGGCGGGAGCAGAGGCGCTGTCGAGCTTGGTCACCGCACTCGCGGTGGCAGAGGCGAAAGGGTTCATAGCTGCGGGAGCCGGCGCGGCTGCGGTGCGGACGACCGCCGTTTCCCGGGCCGGTGTCGCCGGTGGGGTGCTGCGGGCGAGTTGCAGGGTCTGGCCGGGGCGAAGCGCGGCGGCCTTCGCGGTCGGATTGGCGGCTTCGAGGGCGTCCACTCCGATGCTATATTGGCGGGCGATGCTGTAGAAGGTTTCGCCGCTTTTCACGATGTGGCGACCGCCGACCGGGGTGGACGGGCGGGTAGCAGGAGCGGCTGCTTTGCTTGGAAGGAGCAGCTTCTGGCCGGGGCGGATCAGCGAGGGGTTCTTGATCTTGTTCAGCTTGATCAAGGTTTCCGGCGTGGTGTCGTGGCGCTTGGCGATCTTGGAAAGCGTATCACCGGCACGGACCGAGCCGTAGCTGGGAGCGGCGGATATCTCGGCAACCGCGGGGGCTGCGGGCTCTGTGGCGGCGGTGGTGCGGGCCACCGGAGTGGTCGTCGCGGTGTCCATCAGCGACTTGAGGCGGCTGTTCTCTTGTTCCAACTGGCGGATCTGGCGCTCTTGCTCGGAGCAGCGGTCCTGGAGCAATTCCAGCTCGGTGCTGGCACCGGCGATCGGGCTGCTGAGGAAAAGCGCGGCAAGAAGCGGAAGTGTTCTCATGACTGCGATAGAAGTTTCAAAAATTCCGGCGCGCCACAAGAAAAATTTAAGATTTGTTAATAATTTAGTTCTAAGTGCTTCTTGGTGAAGCGGTCGGGTCTCCGAACCGATCTAGCCCCGTTTTAAGATCCGCTGGTCGCTGCGTTGCCGTCCGGCGGGATCGCGGGAACTTCGGCGGCGGAAGCAGGCTGGATGACCTCAACCGGGGCACCGTCGGGGGCGTAGGGGAGGCGGGTGGTGGACAGCCACTGGCCGGATTCCAAGCCGTCCCGGATGACTAGAACATCGGCGGTGGACCAGACCGGCTCGATTTCCACGCGCTTGATGGCAGGGTTCTCGCGGTCGACGAGGTAGATGCGGTTGACCCCGCGTAGGGATTGGCGCGGGAGGACGAAGACCTGCTCTAACACCTTGCCGCGGATCGAGGCGCGGACCGGTTGGCCGATCCGCAGCGGTGGCTTTTCGGAGATCAGGCCGAAGGGATCGTCGATGCGGGCAATGGCGAAAAGCTCTCGTGACGATTCGTCGATGGAGCCTTCGGTGCGGACGATGCGGGCTTGCCACTGGCTGGTTTCCGCGCTGCCGAGGGCGTCGGTGAGCGTCACCGGGACCTCTGCGTCACCGGGGCGGGAAGGCAGGGTGATGAAATCGAGTTGGCGCGGTGAAAGCGGAAGCCGGATCTCCGCGAAGTCGGTGGCGAAGACCTCGCCGAGCGGGGTGGAACTGCCGACCGCTTGGCCGAGCCCGACGACGCGCTGTTGGACGCGGCCGGCGAAGGGCGCACGGATTTTGGTGCGCTCAAGATTTCGCAAGGCCTGCTGGTGGTCGGCCTTGGCAGCATCGACGGTGGCTTTGGCCTCCTTGAGCTGGGGGATGCGCAAGACGAGATCGGACGGCTCCTCGTCGTAGCCGAGATCCTGCCAGTTCAAGCGGGCTTGTTTGGCACGGGCCTCTTCCTGGATCAGGATGGCCTCGGCACGGGCCATCCGGGATTCCGCGGCGGAGACAGCGACTTGGAAATCGGCGGGATCGAGTTCCGCCAGCACCTCGTCCTTTTGAAAAAAAGCGCCGTCTTCGAAGGACTCGTGGATCTTGATGAGATTCCCGGGGACCTGTGGCGTGATGGTGGTGGTGTAGTGGGCACGGACGCTGCCCTGGCTATCCAACAACACGGCGAAATCGCTGCGCTGAAGTTCGAGGACCTCGGTTTTGAGGACCTGGGGTGGCACGGGCTGCGGCTTCGGTGTCTCCACGGGAATGCCCATGCGCCAGGCCGCGAGGGCACCGAGGGCGAGGATGAGGACGGGGATGAGCAGGCGGAGAAGCATCAGGAAATGGTGCGGGGCGAAAGTGCACCGGAAACCGGCGATTGCCAAATACGAAGGCGCCGGGCGGGTTTTCGGCGGATCGGGTCAGCGGGCCGGGGTTTTGAAATCGCCACCAAGGGCGAGGTGGAGATCGATGCGGTTTTGCAGCCGTTCGTTGCGCAGCCGGATCAGGCCCGAGCGGGCGTTGGTGGCGCGGCTTTGGGACTCGAGGACGCGGAGGATATCGTCGTTGACACCGTCGGAGTAGTCGCGGGCGGCCTGCTTTTCAGCCAGCGCGGCTTGCTCGACCTCCTTGACCAGGAAGGCCTCCTGCTCGGCGAGAGAAGAATCGGCACCGAGCGCCGACTCAACCTCGCGGAAGGCCTCGAGCGAAAGCTGGGCGTAGCGGTGGAGCAGCGCCTCGTTCGCGGCGAGAGCTCCGCGGGCGTCGGCCGAGAGCGCGCCGCCTTCATAGAGCGCTTGGCTGAAGCCGGCGGCGATCGAGCTGGTCAGGAAGGCGGGGTCGAGCAGGTTGCCGAAGTTCGAGGCCGGAGTGCCGGAACTGCCGGTGAGTGCCAAGCGGGGCAGTAGCGCTTTTCTGGCGGCGTCGGCGCGCTTGGCACTGGCGAAGAGCTCGGACTTGGCTGCGGCGAGGTCGGGGCGGCGCTCGATTAGGTCGGCGGGAATTCCCGAGGGCACGGACTTTTTGAGACCGGGCAAATCTCGGGTCGCGCGGGTTTCGGCGGATGGATAGCGACCGACCAGCACTTCGAAGCTGCGGGCGGCTTCGTCGCGCAGGAGTTCGGTGGACTTCACCGCGCGCTGGGCGGCGGAGACGTTGGTGCGGCCGAGTTGGACGTCGAGTGCGCCTTGGCCGGCGCCGCCCTTGAACAAGCGCTCGACGGCACGCAGCACGCGCTCGTTGGAATCGAGCGTGCTGCGGGCGAGCCCGAGCAGCTGCTCCGCGGCGATCAGGTTGCACCAGGCCTTGGCGGCATTGGCAGCGAGGGAAAGTCGGGCACCGCGGAAAGCGGCTTGGGCGGCGGCGTAGTCGGCTTCGTCGGCCGCGTTGAGATCGCGCAGCCGGCCCCAGAGATCGACCTCCCATGAGGCGGCGAGGGAGAGCCCGTAGCGCTCTGATTCGCTGGCGGGGAGCTCGCCGTTCTCCGACACGCTGTAGCTCGCGGAGCTATCGAGCCCCGCTCTCGGCCGGACCCGGGCCTTGCCGGCGATGCTCGATTCCTTCGCCTGGCGCATCCGGGCGGAAGCGGCCATCAGATCCTGATTGTGGGCCAGCGCGTCTTCGACTGCCCGGGTCAAGGCCGGATCGCTGAACTCGTCGAGCCATCCCTTGCTAATCCGGCCGTCGGTTCCGGACGCGGCGGAGGTCCACGAAGCGGGTGAAGTCACCTCAAGCCGGTCCCGCGGGGCACCGAAGCGCAGGCCGCCGCTGCATGACACGAAGCCCGCGGTCGCAAGGCCGAGCAAGGCCCGCGTGCCTAACGGACCCGCGATCGCGCGGGGGATGGGGGGGCGGGAATTCCGTTGCATTTCCTTAGCTCTGTTGCTGATAATCGGCTTGCGTGATCTTCGAGAGAAAAGCCCTTACGTCATTCGTGCTGGCACTTTGTCTGGCACTGCCCGCGCGACTTCCTGCCGCCCCGGAAATCGCCAAGGCCGCTGCCGGGGAGAAGCCAGCCCAGGTGACCCCCAAGGGCAAGGAAGAAGCGCCGGAGAAGGCCAGGAATGCGGCCCCGGTCACGCCCGCTGCGGAAAAGCTGCCGGAAGACAAGCCCGCGGCAGAAGACAAGCCGGGCAAGCCAGCCGGAGATGTTCCCGCGAAGGAAATGCCGGAGGAGGAAGTGGAAGACGAAGCCGCAGCCGAACGCAAAGAAGCCGATGCCGGCACCGCGGTGGCACGGCCGGTTTCTTCGGATCCCGTCCAGGTTTACGGCTGGCGGGAGTTGGTAAAGATCGGCGACCTCGAACTGAAACTCGCCGCCAAGCTCGACACCGGCGCGCTCACCAGCTCGATCCATGCCGAGGAAAAGGAACTCTTCGAACGCGACGGCAAGAAGTGGGTACGTTTCATCGTGACCGATCCCGGTGAGAAGAACTCCCCGCGCAACCGCATCGAGGCCCCGCTCATGCGGATCGCCCACATCAAGGAGCCCGGTGGCAAGTCTGAAGCCCGCGAGGTGGTGCGGCTGAATTTCACCATCGGCGAACGCAAGCTGCGCGCGGACTTCACGCTCAATAACCGCAGCAACATGCTGAGCCCGGTTTTGATCGGCCGCACGACCATCAAGGAGATCGGCTGGGTCGATCCTTCGCGGGCTTATCTGGCCGACCAGAAGATCATGCGCTGATCCTTCCCGCGGCTTATCATGGCATCCCGGATCAAACTCTTTCTCGTCGTTTTCATCCTGACGGCGATCGGCGGCGGCATCGCCGCTTACAAGCATGTCAACCTCGGCTTGCCGCTGCGCGCCGGCGAGCTCCCGGAGCAGTGGCTGGTGGACGCCAAGATCACCTTCATCGCCCCGCCCGAGGGCGGAAAGGTCAGCGCACGACTCTCGTTGCCCGCCGCCGCCGTCGAGGAAGGACTGGGTCAAGAAGCGGGATCGGTCGGCTACAATTACTACGTCGAGAAGGACCAAGGCGAATACACCTCGATCTGGGCCTCCGAAAAGCAGGCCGGAAACCAGGCAATCTACTACCGCCTCAGCTTTTCCCCGCGGCGGAAAAGTGGTGGGGAACCGTTGCAGCACGCTGGCGGCGGACTGCCGGTCGCCGTCAATCCCGGCTTCTCCGGCGCCACTGAAGCTGCGGCCAAGCGCGTCATCCAACGGGCCAAGTCGGTTTCCGCCGATCCCGATTCGCTCTTCGTCGGCCTCTTCGGCGAGATCAACGCCATCGATGCCTCCCAAGAAGTCGCCCTCCTCCGCAAGCGCTACGAGGAAGAAGCGGGCGACCGCAGCGCGATCACCATCCTCGGCATCGACCTCCTGAATCTCGCCGGTGTCCCGGCCCGCGTGGCCTATGGCTTGCGCCTCGAGGAAGCCCGTGGCAGCCAGCAGCCGCTTCGCCTGGTGGAATACTACGATGGCGCCTACTGGAAAGTCCGCGCGCCCGATGAGCCTTCGTCCACGCTCGATCCGGATAAGTTCTTTGTCTGGAACCGCGGCGGCGGCGCGCTCTTCGAGATCAATGGCGACGCGGAAGCCTCCCAGCTCGGCTTCACGGTGATCCGCACTTTCATCCCCATCCGGGATCTCACCGACCTGCGCGATTCGCCGCTGATCGTCTCCACCATCTTCGGCCTGCCCGCCTCCGAGCAAGCGGTCTTCCGCTTCGTGGTCCTCATCCCGCTCGGCGCCTTCGTGGTCGTGGTGCTGCGGAATCTTGTCGGGATCGCCACCCTCGGCACCTTCATGCCGGTGCTACTGGCGCTGGCCTTGCTGGAGATGCCTTTGAAGAGCGGTCTGATCATGTTCTCGGTCATCGTCGGAGCCGGCTTGTGGTTCCGCTTCCTGCTCGCACGGCTGAACCTGCTGGTCGTCCCCCGCGTCGCCGCCTGCGTGGTGATCGTGACGCTGCTGATGATGATCTTGAGCGTGGTCAGCTATAAACTCGGCATGAGGGACGGGCTGCAGATCACGCTTTTCCCGATGATCATCCTCGCCTGGACCATCGAACGCATGTCGCTGATCTGGGAAGAGGAGGGCAAGCGCAGCGCGCTGATGCAGGTCGGTGGTTCGCTGATTGTCGCGATCATCGCCTTCGCCTTCATGAGCATCCCGCAGGTGAAGTACTGGGCCTTCTATTTCCCGGAGCTGCTGCTGGTCCTGCTCGCCCTCATCATCCTGATCGGCCGCTATACCGGCTACCGTTTGTCGGAGCTGTTCCGCTTCCGGGATTTCAAAGAGGCATGAAGACGCAAGACGCAAGGCTTGAAGACTCAGGACCTGAGGGACGCCGCTCCGAAGCGGTCGCTACCCCGGACTCCAGTCTTTCGTCTTCCGTCTCCAAGTCTTCCGCCTCCGCAAAGCGCTGGTGGCACCGCTGGATCCGTACGCCCAGGGAACTCCGGGCGATGGGTGTGGTCGGCATCAACATGCGGAACGCCCGCTACCTGCTGCCGAATAATCCGCGCTGGCTCTACGATCTGGTCGACAACAAGCTCCGCACCAAGGATCTCGCCGTCGAACACCACCTCGCCATCCCGGAGACCTATGGCGTGGTCCGCAGCCCGCACGATACCGCCCGGATGGACCGGCTGATCGGTGATCGCGATTCCTTCGTCATCAAGCCCGCCCGCGGCTCCGGCGGGAAGGGCGTTCTGGTCATCGTGGCGCGGGAGGGGAAATACTTCCTCAAGCCGAGCGGCGTGAAGCTGACCCTCGACGAGATCCGCCACCACTGCTCGAACATCCTGGCCGGCCTCTTTTCCCTCGGCGGGCGGCGCGATGTCGCGCAGATCGAATACCGCGTTCATCCGGCGCGGGTGCTCACCGAAATCAGCTTCCAAGGCGCGCCGGACATCCGCGTGGTGATGCTTCACGGCTACCCCGTCATGGCCATGCTGCGCGCCGCTACCCGCGAGTCGGACGGCCGCGCGAACCTCCACCAGGGCGCCATCGGCATCGGCATCGACCTCGCCACGGGGAAAACCATCCGCGCCATCCATCACGGTCATCCCATCCAGCTCCACCCGGATTTGAAAGTCCCGGTCGTCGGCATCCAGCTCCCGCACTGGGATGCCATCCTCGACATTGCCGTCACCTGCCACGAGATGACCGGCCTCGGCTACCTCGGCGTGGACGTCATGATCGACGAGGCCCTTGGTCCCCTCATGATCGAGGTCAACGCCCGCCCCGGCCTCGCCATCCAGCTCGCCAACGGCGTCGGTCTCCTCCGCCGCCTCGAGCCCGCCGTCGAGCGCTGCAAAAGCCACCCCCACGACACGCATCAGCAGAAGCTGGATTTTTCGCGGAAGACGTTTGCGGCGAAGTAGCCATTTCGCCAGCCTGTTTGCCTTCTCGACGGAGTTCGGACCCTCTTCGAGCGGCGACGGAGCTTTTAGGTGGTTGGTGGGAGCGGAGTGGGTTTGAAGGGGTGGGGACGCTGTGGAGAGGTGAGGCGGGGCTGAGGTGGAAGTGAGGAAACGTTGGGGTAACGCGAAAGCGGTGTCGGCGTTCGAAGACTCACTCTGCCACCGCAGTCCAAAGTGACTTCCACCGAACGCCGAGTCCGGCCTGTCTTGACTCTTGCCTCTGGTTTCTGGTCTCTCCCCCCATGCCCGACGCCGTGATCCAAGCCACCAACCTCCACCGCAGCTACCGCATCGGGAAGAAGAGCATCGAGGTGCTGCACGGGATCGAGCTGACGATCACCCGCGGTGAGCGGGTTTTCCTGTGCGGGCCGAGCGGGGCGGGGAAGAGCACGCTGCTCTACACCCTGGCCGGGCTGGAGCGGCCGGAGCAGGGGACGGTGAAGATCGACGGGGTGGATCTGTATTCACTGGGGCCGAAGCGGCAGGCGGCTTTCCGGAACGAGAAGATCGGCTACATTTTCCAAAACTACCTGCTGCTGCCGGAGCTGACCGCGCTGGAGAACGTGCTGGTTCCCGGCGCGATCGGCGGGCGCGATGCCTCAGTGGCGGCGCTGGCGGCACTGGAGCGGGTGGGACTGGCGGACCGCGCCGAGCACTTGCCGGCAGAGCTTTCCGGTGGCGAACAGCAGCGCGTGGCGATCGCCCGGGCGCTGGTGAATCACCCGCCGGTCCTGTTCGCCGACGAGCCGACCGGCAACCTCGATTCCCGCAACAGCGCGGAGGTGATGAACCTGCTGCTGGGCCTCGCCGCGGAAAGCGGCACCACTCTGGTGGTGGTGACCCACGACGAACAGCTCGCCACCCGTGGCGATCGCAAGCTGGTGATCCAGGATGGCAGCATCACGGATGCATCGGCAACGCGCTGAGGGGTTTGCTCGAAGAGAAGAGGGGAACAACGAAATCGGCGAAACTTCGCGAAAGGAAAGGCATGATGTCGACCTGAGCAATGCTCGCCGGACCCTTCTGAAATTTCGTTCGTTTCGTCCTTTTCGTTGTTCGAAGCTGGCTGTTCGACTTCAGAGGAATGGCACGAGTTCGATCTCGCCGACTCTTTCGATGATCAGGATCAACCCCGCCAGCGCGACCAAGATCGAACCGGCGCGCTTCACGGGAAGGAAGCGCTTTTCGTCGAGCCAGCCGAAGCACGCGAATGCGATCGCCAGCACGGTGATTTGCCCGAGTTCGACACCGATGTTGAAGCCTAACAGGGCGGCGGGGATCTTCTCGGGTTGATCCGTCGGCAGCAGTTCCACCAGGACCCTCGCGAAGCCGAGCCCATGGATCAGGCCGAAGATGCCGACCAGTCCGAGTCGCCATTTGCCGAGTTCCTTTTTCCATAGGTTTTCCAGTCCGACCCACGCGATGCTCGCGGCGATCATCATCTCCACCGGGGTCGCGGGAAAGCTCACCCAGCCGAGCGATGCCGCTGCGAGGGACAGCGAGTGGGCGAGGGTGAAGACGATCGTTTGCTGGAGCAGCGGCTTCCATTTCGGGACCAGCAGGAAGAGCCCGAGGACGAAGAGGATGTGATCGACGCCTTCCGGCAGGATGTGGATGAAGCCGAGTCCGACCCAGCGGCCGGGCGAGGGGGCGGTCGGCCGCATTGCCGGAGCGGCGGGTTCACGCTCGGCGAGGGTGGCCCGTTCGCCACTGACCAGCGGTGTGGTTTCCGCGGACTTGCCGCTGCCGGTGGTCGCGATCAGGACGACGTCGAAAGGTTCTTTCCACACCACGTCGAGCTTGCGGGAATGCGCGGGCAAGGTTGCCGTTAGTATCACATCGACCATCGGCAGGTCTTCCGGTTCGCCTGCTGTGGTGAAGCGCGGGCTTGCCTCGTCAAATGATGGAATCGTAAGTGTCCACGGCAGTTCGTGGCCGTCCGCTTCGAAGCGCAGGCACTCTTTAAGGTAGACCGTGGCCTCCTTTTCGATCCGCGCCCAGCCGGCGGGCCCTTGCTGGCGGAGCCAGGCGAGATCCTTCGCTTCCTCGTCCTCATCACCGCGGAGTTCCGGCAGCAGGTAGGCGGCATCGGCCTCGATCACTGCGGTGACGGTGTCGCCGGAGACATCCAGCGACATCGAGATCTCCGCGATCTGATGGGCGTGCAGGGAAGTGGTTGCCAGGAGAATGACGCACAGCCATCGGCGCATGTCGGAGGCTGGAGGAATCCGGGGGAGCTGTGCAAGGTCGGCGAAGGCCTGCGGCAGGGTTCTCATCCCTCCCGGTCCCGCTTTGAGGGGTGGCCGTTAGGGCGGTTCGAATCGTCAATCGGCAATCAACAATCGAAAATGAAAGTGGCGGATCGGGAGGGATTCGAACCCTCGGTACTCTTTTGAAGTACGCACCTTTAGCAAAGGTGTGCTTTCGACCACTCAGCCACCGATCCATGGAGACTCGCGTCGCGCGGAGGTTGAACACAGCGGCGGATTCTCGTCAACCATCGTGGAGAGGAAATCTCAGGCATGCGCACAATGCTTGAACGGGCAGTCCCGAAATGGCGTGATCAAGGACATGCGATTCCTCCTTGTGCTCGGTGTTTCCCTGCTGACCTCTTGCTCGCTTTTCGACGGTGCCGACGAGCAGCCTGTGGAATCCGAATCCGCGCCTCGCCTTGTGGGGCGGATCGACTCGGTCTCTGCCGAGAAGGACTTCGTTCTGATCGAATCGTATGGGCCGTGGCGGGTGGCAGAGGGAAGCATCTTGACCGGGTCTGGTAGCGAAGGTCGGACCTCCAATCTGGTGGTTACTGGTGAGAAACTGGGCCAGCACGCTGCCGCCGATGTTCGTTCAGGAGTCGCGAAAGTCGGGGATTCTGTATATTACAGGTCTTTCGGAGAGGGGGACGAGGACGGGAATGCAACCGTCGCACCGGTTTCCGGTGCCGCAGAAGGGGAGCTCGAACCTCAAAAAACCGTATCTGAATTGCCCGCAAGCCAATGAATTTCAAAACGATCGGCCTGAATCCTGAGTGTTAGGTGAGAAATTTGAAATTCAGCCTTGCTTACAGTCCGGGTCTCTTGTTAGCTTTTCAATCGCAAAGGCTGAGCTCCCTTACAAGTCCCGAAAGATGAATACTACAACCAGCCATGAAACTGAGCACCACGGGCGTAATAAGCGCCTCATTGCATGCCGATGCAGATCGCCTCGCTGACTTCGTCCTGTTCACGCAGCGAAGCTGTATCCTGAACCTGTCCAACGAACTCAATAAAGGCAACGTGTCGTTCCCCCAGTTCTTCCTCCTCGCCTACCTTTCGAGCGAAGAATATCTGACCATGTCAGATATCGCGAAAAAGATGGGACACTCGACCGCCGCGGCCACTGGCCTCGTCGATCGTTTGGAAAAGCTCGGGTACGTCGAGAGAGTCCATGCCGCGGAAGACCGCCGCAAGATCATGGTCCGCATCACCAATAAGGGTGTGGAGCTGGTCGGAAAAATGCGGAAGGAAATTGCCACGGATCTCGCGGGTATCTTGTCCGAAATGGATGAGGACCAGGCGGAGACCGTCGAGCACACGAAGCGCGCCATTCGGGCACGTGCTATCGCGTGAGCGATGAGGACGCCAATACTCTTGGCGGATCGATCGCGCCTCCGTTACGGTTTGTGCCCGTGACGGAGGCGCTCTCTTTTCTAAATCCCATCAACCGCCTGCCCGGATTCCGGGCGGGCTGGATTGGTCGTGTGGAAGGCATCGAGCCGACCACCGACCGCGACGAAACGCTGGCGCTGATGCGGCCAGTGCATGAAGCCGTGATCCGGAAGGATTACGGCCGCGAGCGATGGTGGCGGGCGGAGCAGATCCACGGCGATGGCATTGCCCGGGTCCCCGGCGCGGAGACGCGGATGGCGGGCGACGGATTGCCGGTGGTGCCGGAGGTGGATGGCCTGATCAGTCTCGCCGCTGGAGAAATGCTGGGAATTTACGTGGCGGATTGCGGCGCGATCTGGCTCGCCGACCGGGGATCCGGGGCGGTGGGGCTGCTTCACTCCGGCAAGAAGGGAACCGAGCTCGGGATCTTAACCGGGGCTGTCGCCCGGATGGGTCGGGAGTTCGGCACGCGTCCGGAGGATCTGGTCGTGGTGCTCGGGCCCTGCATCCGGCCGCCGGATTATGAGGTGGATTTTGCCAGGGAGATCGCCCGTCAGGCGGAGATCGCCGGGGTCGGGGAGTTCCACGACGAGGGTCGGAACACCGCCGGCGACCTGGCGGCTTACTACAGCTACCGGTTGGAGAAAGGCCGCACCGGACGGATGCTCGCCCTCATCGTTGGGGAGGAAAATCTATGAGCAACAGCTTGGTCATCGATTCCCCTGCGAAGCTGAATCTCTCGCTGCGCGTCTTGCGGAAGCGGGAGGACGGCTTCCATGAAATTGATTCGGTGATGGTGCGACTGCCTGGCCTTTGTGACCGGTTGACCGTGACCGAGGCCACTGTTGATTCGTTCACTTGCGATGATCCGGGGGTGCCGGGCGATGCTTCGAACCTAGTGTTAAGGGCCGTAGCGGCGTATCGATCCTTTTCAGATTCCGGCGTGAAATTCGCCATACATTTAAGTAAATCAATTCCTCACGGCGCGGGATTGGGGGGTGGGAGCAGCGATGCCGCGGCGACCTTGACCGCGCTCGACCACTTCAGTGCGACACCGCAGGGGACGGCGAGGTTGATGGAGATTGCGGCCGCGCTCGGGTCGGACATTCCGTTTTTTCTCGGGTCACCGGTGGCCCGCGCGACGGGTCGCGGGGAGATCATCGAGGCGGCTCCGGCGCTGCCGAACCTTCCGGTTTTGCTACTCAAGCCCTCGTTCGGAGTGCCCACGCCGGATGCCTACGGCCGCTGGAAAAAAGCGAAGGAACTCCACAGCGTGCCGTATGGTCCCCAGGTCTTTCCGTGGGGCGAGTTGGTCAACGACCTCGAACGGCCGGTCTTCTGGAAGCACCTGTTTCTCGCCGAGATGAAGGTCTGGCTGCTCGGTCGGCCGGAAGTTGCCGGCGCGCTGATGAGCGGGTCCGGCTCGACGATGTTCGCCTTGCTCCGCGATCTGCAGAGCGCGGATTCCGTGATCGAGGCAGCCCGGCGGGAACTGGATCCCACGCTGTGGGCGTGGCAGGGTGCGATCTAGCCCCGCCAGCCGGTCTGCACTTGATTTCTTTGCGGACGGGCTTCTCAGGCATGGTGCAGCAAAATGGAATTCGCGGCGAAGTGGTCGGAGAGGATGTCGGAAATGATCACCAGCGGCGTGCCGGGGCGGACGAGGTCGGCCTGGCGGAGCATTTCCACCGCGCGCTGGATGGTTTCGTCGATGGTCGCGGCGAAGGGCAGCTTGAAGGCTTCCACGTTGCGGGTCAGGGCGAGCTGGCGGCAGACCCGGTCCTTCGGGGTGAAGGCATAGAAGCCGTTGGTCCGCGGGCGCAGCATGGCGGTGTGGTTGGCCATCACGCCGCGACGGGTGAGGACGATGAGCCGGGCGTCGGGTAGCGAGTCGGCCAGGGTGACCGCGGCGCGCGCGGCTTTCTGGCGTTCGTCGCGCAGCAGGACCGACTGGCCGTAGCCGAGGCCGCCGGTACGCTCGATCCGCATGCTGATTCTGACCAGTGCTTCGACGCAGCGAAGGGGGTGGAGTCCGACGCTGGTTTCGCCGGAGAGCATCAGGCAATCGGCTTCCTCGTAGGCGGCGTTGGCCACGTCGGTGACTTCCGCGCGGGTGGGCGTCGGGTTCTGGATCATCGATTCCAAAAGCTGGGTCGCGACGATGACCCGCTTGCCGAGCTCGTGGCAGCGCTTGACGATGCGGCGCTGGAGGATGGGCAGTTCCTCGAACTCGACTTCGACGCCGAGGTCGCCGCGGGCGACCATGATCACGTCGGTGGCCTGGATGATGGCGTCGATGTTGCGGATGGCTTCCTGATCCTCGATCTTCGCGACAATCTGGGCGCCGCCTTCCAGGGCTTCGATCGCCTCCCGCAACTCGCGGACGTGGGCGGCATCGCGGACGAACGAGCCGGCGATGTAGTCGGCGTCGCACTCGACGGCGAGGGCCAGGTCGATGCGGTCCTTTTCGGTGAGGGCGGGGAGATTGAGGCGGGTGCCGGGGAGATTGATGTGGCGGCGGGAACCGAGTTTGCCGGCGGTCTTCACCTCGCAGATGATGCGGTCGTCTTTCCGGACCTTGATCTCCATGAGCATGGTGCCGTTGTCGACGACCAGGGTGCGGCCTTCGGCGACGTCGTCCATGAGGCCGCCGTAGTTGACGGTGGTGGAAAGCTCGATCAAAGGTGCGGCGTCGCTTTTGCGGAACTCCACCATGTCGCCGATCTTGAGTTCGTAGGGCTTTTCCAAGTCGCCGGTGCGGATCGAGGGGCCGGTGAGGTCGAACAGCACCGCGACGTGGGAGTCGCGTTCGGAGGCGGCGCGACGGACCCGGCGGGCCATCTCGCGGGCCCAGTCGTGCTTCGCGTGGCTCATGTTGAGCCGGAAGACGTTGGTGCCGCGGTCGATCAGTTGGCCGATGGTTTCTTCCGCCTCGGTCGCGGGGCCTAGAGTGATGATGATCTTGGTTCTGCGGGACATAAGATGGGGGAAGCGTGAAAGGCGGACGCGGGGGAGTCGAGCGGGGAGAAATGCATCTTCCGTGCCCGGTCGTGGCTGAATCGGCTTGTGAGGTGATGCGGGGAAAAGATAGCCTGTACGGGTGAAATTGATCCCCCTCTTGGCTCTAGGTCTCGTTCTCGTCTCATCCGCGGCGGAAACCTCGCGCGACTGGACGGATGCCAAAGGCCGCAAGATCACCGGAAAGCTCGTCGGCAAGGACGGGAGTTCGGCAGAGATCCTGCTGAAAAGCGGCAAGCGGGCGAAGGTGCCGCTGGTGAGCTTGAGCGAGGCGGATCAGAAATACATCGCGGCAGCCGACGTGCACCCCGATCCCGCGCTTGTCACGAAGACCCTTGCGGTGGAAAGCGATGAGGCTGGCACCAAATATGACAAGCGGGTTGTCGAGGTCACCCTGTCGAGCGTTCACGGCCGCACGTATTTCGTTACGATCCACTGGCTCGGTCCCTTGAAAAACGGAGTGGGCATCTACAAGTCCGAAACGAAGGAGGTGTCGGCGGACGGAAAGTTCAAGTTCGAGGTGACCTACGATCACCACACGACAGTGGGCACCGACTACAAAGGCTACGTGGTGGGTCTCGGCGAAGACGGGGGATTCGGACGTCAGTGGGTCCGCAAATCCGCCAGCCAGAAGCCATTCGAGCGTTTCCTGGAAGTGCAGAAGGAAGAGGAGTGAACGACCGGTCGGCTTAGCCGTTCTTTGGATCCACGATACGGGCAGCCCGGGGGATCGAGATCAGGATCGCGGCGGAAGTCATCAGTGCGATGAAGTGAAGGATCCTCAGGGCACCCTCGCCTTGGAAGCGGCCGAGCATCAGGAGGATCCCGGCGAGGATTCCCGCCATGACCAGCTGGATGGCGAGGAAGAACCCCGCGGTGATGGTGCTCATGACCAGCCCGCTGACATAGCGCCCGCCTGCTTCTCCCGCAGGGCGGGAACGGAGAAGTGGCCAGAGGCCGAGCGGATAGCCGCAGAGGAAGAGGGTGATGCCGACCCAGCCGGGTCCGGTGAAGGGGAGGGTATAGCCGGCCGCGATGCCCACAAACCCGAACGCGAACAGCAGCCAGGACAGCTTGAACGTAAGCGCTCAATCGACGGGCACTAGCCGTCTCGCCGCATCACCAGCATACATACCTGTGTATGCAACTGACATCATCCGCACCGGCCCCGGACTCCCCGATCATTCGCACCGGCAGCGA
>NEUO01000037.1 GCA_002304315.1 Verrucomicrobiia bacterium Tous-C4TDCM | reverse complement strand
CCGGCCACGACAATGGCGGCGAGTGGGACGGCGTCACCGGCACCATCGCCGACAACGCCAACAACTCCGCCCCGATCATCTACAACGCGACCTTCATCGGGTCCGGCACCACCGCCCTCGTCGGCAACGACAAGGGCAACAACGCCATCTTCCTCGATGACCGCTTCAAAGGTAAGGTCTACAACTCGGTGTTCGACGACTACAAGGAAGACCTCATCGAGTCCACCGGCGACGGCCAGGGTTCGGGCATCATGTTCGCCCACAACACGGTCGGCCGCTTCGGCGGCGGAGCCTACACGGGCTCGAACGCCAGCAACCTGACCTTCCTCAACTCCAATGTCGCGGGCAGCGCGGACAGCACCTTCTTCGACGCCTCGGGCTCGCCGATCAACGGCAACTCGAACGGTGGAGTGAATCCGCAGTTCCGGGCCTACAGCCGCGACGCTGGTCTTGAACTGGTCGAGATCGATCCTCGCCCGGCAAGTGGCTCCCCGCTTCTTTCCAGCAGCCTTCAAGCCGGAGCACCGGTGGCCGCCGCCTATCGCGGTGCCTTCGGCTCCGAGAACTGGGCCGCCGGTTGGACCAAGCTGAGCTTCGCGGGAATCCTCAAAGGCGAAGCCCCGACCTCCGGCGCGGCTCCGTTCGCGGACGCCGACGGCGACGGGATCTCCGACACGCTCGAAGGCACCTCGGCCCTCACGGCCCTCGGCTTCAGCGCCGGCGTCAACAACGTATCCCCGACCAACCTGTTCAACAGCATCTACACGACCTCGAGCATCCTCGATCTCGTCGCTCCGAACCAGGTCATGGTGCAGAAGTCCGGCGGCAACGTCACCCTGAGCCTCGAGCTCTTCCGGTCGACCAACCTCCAGGTCTTCACCCCGGCACCGGTCCTTGACGCGACCTTCCCGGCCACCGAGCCGGCGGAGTTCTACCGCATCGAAGTCCCGAACGCCCAGTAACCTGAGTATCTGACGAAACCGTCACATCGGGGCCATCGGCAAACGCCGGTGGCCCCTTTTTTCTCTCTCCCGCCACTCGCCATGCGCCTTTCCACACTGATCCCAGGTGTCGTTTTCGCCACCTTCCCCCTGCTGGGCCAGGAGCCACCCGCTCCTGCCGCCGCCGATGAACTCCGCACGTCCGTCCGCGAATGGGTCGAGACGATGCAGAAGATCCAGCTCGAGGAGGACAACTGGGAAAAGGACCGCGAGGTGCTCAAGGGCTACAAGGAAGGCCTGGAGAAGGAAATCGACGACCTCAAGGAACAGATCGAGAGCGCCAAGACCCGCAAGGAAGGCGGCGACAAGCTGTCCCTCGACAAACTCGCCGAACGCGATCGCTACGCTGCCGCACAGGCGGAACTGGCCCGCCAGCTCCGCGTGCTGGAGGAAGGCCTCGCCGCGAAACTCCCGCTTTTCCCCGAGCCGCTGCGCCAGCAGCCCAAGGTTGCGGTGATGATCGACTCCCTCCAAAAGAGCCTCCAACTCCCAGCCGACAAGCAGGCCGAGGAGGCCTCCAAGCGCCTTTTCAATGCCGTTGAGCTGCTGGCCGAGATCGAAAAATTCCAGCAGTTGATCAGCGTCTTCCCCGAACTCCGGAAAGACTCCAGCGACCGCGAATTCAAGATGCAGGTCGTTTATTTCGGCCTGGCGATGGCCTACGGCGTGAACGAGGACGGCAGCTTCGCCGTCGTCGGCCGCCCTTCAGCGGACGGTTGGAAATTCACCGAACGCAACGACCTCGCCCCGCAGATCCAGCAGCTCGTCAAATCCGCCACCAGCGAAAAGGACGCCACTTTCTCACAGCTTCCGCTTATCCAGCCATGATCCACCGCTTCGTCACCGCAGCCCTCGCCGGGCTCGCCTTGCTCCAGCCGGCCCTCGCCGCCGACAATGCCATCGCCACCGCCCGCGATTCCATCAAGAAGGCCGGCACCGAGCTGCTCTCCACCCAGAAGGAATACGCCGACCTCCGCCTCGCCCTCTACCGCGAGGTCAACAAGCTGGACGATCAGGTCATCACGCTTTCGAAGGAACTCCGCACGCTGGAGCGCGACGAGGAGCTGCGCACCAGCAAGGTCCGATCCCTCGAGCGCGAGGTCGAGACCCGGAAGGCCGACTTCACCTATGCCTCCGGCGTCCTCAACCAGTATGCCAAGGCGATCATCTCCCGCCTCCATCCGGCGGAGAGCCAGCTCTACAAGACCGAGATCGAAACCCTCGATCAGAAGGCCACCGCCGCCACCGGCGATCCCGTCGCGGAAGTGGTGGACCGTTGCAAGATCCTCGAAACCGGCATCAAGCGCCTTTCCGCCATCGCCGGCGGCCACCGCTTCGATGGCAAGGCCCTCGGCCGCGGCGGACAGGCGGTGGAAGGAACTCACTTCATCGCCGGCCCGGCGGTGCTGTTCGCCTCCGCCGACAAGTTGTTCGAAGGCGTGGCCTCCACCGCCGACACCGGCGCGGGACTCGCCGCCATCGTGCCCCTCGCGGAAACCAATGGCACCATCGCGAAGGCCATCGAATCCGGCGAAGGCACCGTGCCGCTCGACGCCACCGGCGGCCGGGCGATCGAAGCAGCGCTGAAGAATCCGGGCGGCGACCACGGCGGCGGCGCCATGGAGCACCTCGCGCTCTTCGGTGACATCGCGAAGAACATGATGTTCGACGGCTGGATCGCCATCGCCGTCTGCGTGCTGATGATCGCCATCGGCTGGACCATCGCCGCACGGAAGATCCTCTACCTGAACTCGATCGAGAAGGGCACCAAGGAATTCATCCGCCAGTGGAGCCTGCTTTCCTCCGACCTCACCGCGATCGATCACGGCGACAAGCGCAGCGTGGACAGCCTCGGCGGCAATGCCGACCCGGCCACCCAGAAGCTGATCGAAAAATCGCCCCTCTACGAAATCTACCACATCGGCTCCGACGAAATCCGCCACCGCCTCGAGAACGACCGCACCCACAAGAAGGGCCTCACCGGACGTTCCATCCAGGCGATCCGCGCCGCCTTGGACGCCGGCATGGTCCGCTGCCAGCACAAGCTCACCGACGGCCTCGTTTATCTCACCATCAGCATCGCCGGCGGCCCCTATGTCGGCCTGCTCGGCACCGTGGTCGGCGTCATGATCACCTTCGCCCTGATCGCGAAATCGGGTGAAGTCGATGTCAACGCCATCGCCCCCGGTATCGCGTCCGCCCTGCTCGCCACCGTGGCCGGTCTGGTGGTCGCGATTCCCGCGCTTTTCGTCTATTCCTACCTCAACAACCGGATCAAGAGCATGGTCGGCGAGATTCAGGTCTTCATCGATGAGTTTGTCGCGAAGATGGCCGAATTCTATCAGGGCTCTGACAACCAGGGCACCGTTTCAAAGGTGATCGAGTAAGCAACCCGTTCCACCCGACAACCACCATGGCCTCCGTCGACGAAAAATCTCCAGACGACATCAACGTCACCCCGATGGTGGACCTCTACCTCGTGCTCCTGCTCATCTTCATCGTGATGACCGCCGCCGGCGTGAAGGGCATGAAGGTCGAGCTGCCGAAGGCGAGCAAGAGCGCCGTCAAGAACCTCAGCGCGCCGAAGATCCAGGCAATCACCGTGGATGCCGAGGGCAAGATCCAGCTCAACCAGACCCCGGTCACCCTCGAGGAACTCGAAAGCAAGCTGACCGCGATGAAGCTGACGATCCCCGACATTCCCGTCGTGGTCCGCGGCGACACCGCCGCCCAGTACCGCGAGGTGATGGGCGTGCTCAATGTCCTCGGCAAGCTGGGCATCGACAAGATCGGCCTGGCCACGGCCAAGCCCCAGTAACTCCCGATCCCGAAAAAGCTTCCCGTCCATGGCCTACTCCAAGCCACCACCACCGGCAAAGTCCAAGCACCGGCTGATTCTCGGCCTGCTGCTTTTCGTGGTCGCGGCCGGCGGCATCGCTTCTTTCGTGATGTCCGGGAAAAAGTCGAAGACGGTGGACGAGGAAATCGTCATCGTCGACCTGGCCCCGCCACCACCCCCTCCCCCTCCTCCACCGCCGGAAGAACAGGCGCCTCCCGAGCCGGCCGAGGAGTCCGAGCCGACCGAAATTTCCGATGCCGACGTGCCGGATGAACCCGCGCCGGACGACAGCGACCAGCCCGACCTCGGCCTCGACGCCGGCGACCTGGCCGAAGGCGGCAGCGGCAGTTTCGTTGTCAGCGTCCCGCGGATCGGCGGCCGCCGTGGCGCCGGCGGGGGCGGCGGCGGTGACGGATTGCTCGGCAGCGACATGGACTCGCCGCCGACACCCGTCAGCAAGATGCAGCCGAATTATCCAAGCTCGCTTTTGAGCAATGGCATTGGCGGCAAGGTGCTGGTCACCTGCGTCGTCGATGAGAACGGCAAGGTCGTTTCCACCTCCATCAAAAAGTCCTCCGGCAATGCCGAACTCGACAAAGCCGCGGTCAACGCGGTGCTCAAATGGAAGTTCAAGCCGGCCCAGAAAGCCGGCCGCAACATCCGCGCCACCTGCGTGGTGCCTTTCAATTTCGAAGTGAAGAAGAACTGATGCTCCCGATGCGCCTCCTCATTCCCATCCTCCTCGCCGCCGCCCACCTGCCGGCCGCCGCCGAGATCAAGGCCTCCTCGATCCTCTACCGCGACCCGAAGTTCGTGAAGGAATTCGTCGGCAGCTACGGCATCCTGTCCGATGTCGAGCCGAAGGTCTCCACCGAAGAGCAGGCCCTGCTCGGCAAGGTCCAGGAACTCTTCGGCAAGGACCAGTTCATCGCCGCCGAGCAGGAGATCGTCCGCTTCATCAAGGAAATCGAGAAGCCGACGGATCCCGAGAAGAAGCCCGGCGAGATCAGCGCGACGATGGTGTTCGTGCTCGGCAACCTCTACTTCGCCTCCGACCGCACCGACGAGGCGCGCCGCGCCTTTCTCGAAGCCATCCGCCGCTTCCCGCGCTTCCGCCGCGCCCATACCAACCTCGGCTACCTCTACATCTCCAAGAACCAGCTCACCGAAGCCCTGCCGATCTTGCAGAAAGCGGTCGAACTCGGTGAGACGAGCCCGCGCGTTTACGGCATGCTCGGCTACTGCTACCTCCAGGAAAAGAACGCGCTCGCCGCGGAAAACGCCTACCGCCAGGCCTACCTGCTCGACCCGAAGAACCGCGACTGGAAGGTCGGCCTGACCCAGTCGCTGATGCTCCAGGAAAAGCTCGCCGAGGCCTCCAGCATGTTCGACACGCTGATCGCCGAGAACCCGGAGGACCGCCAACTCTGGCTCCAGCAGGCGAACGCCCTGATCGGCCTCGATCGCAAGATGGACGCCGCCGTGAACCTCGAGGTGCTGCGCCTGAAGGGCCTCGCCAACGAGAGCGAACTCAACCTGCTCGGCAACCTTTACATGGAACAGGGCGAGGCCCAGCTCGCGCTGTTCGCCTACCTCGAAGCGATCGAGAAGGCCCCGAAACTCGATGTCCCGCGCGCTTTGAAATCCGCCCGCATCCTCAACGATTACGGCTACCCGGAGAAAGCCGCCGCCTTCGTCGACAAGGTCGCGAAGACCGGCAAGCTCGGCAGCAAGGAACAGATGGAACTCGACCTGGTCCGCGTGAAGATCGCCCAGACCGCCGGAGACAGCGATCAGGTGGGCTCCCTGTTGCGTGATCTCTTCGCCCGCGATTCCGCCAATCCCGAGATCCGCCTCGAACTCGCCAAGCACTACGACAACCTCGCCAAGAACGGGACCGACGAGACCAAGCGTGTTGCCGACCTCGGCGAAGCGAAGAACTACTTCAAGTTTGCCCTCGAAAGCCCCACCGTCGCCTACCAGGCGAACCTCGGGCTCGGGCAGTTGTTCGTTCGCGAAAAGCAGTACACCGATAGCCTCGCCTACATCGAGCGCGCCCTTTCCCTGAAGACCGGCGACAAATCCAGTCTCGAGCAGTACCTCAGCCGCGTCCGCCGTGCCGCCGACCGCGAGACCCAGCGCAAGGAACGCGAGGCCGCCGAACGCGCCGCCGCCGAAGAAGCCGACGCAAAATCCAAAGCGAAATGATTTTCATGAAGACTCAAGATTTGAAGACGCAAGACGCAAGAGTGCAGCAGGCAGGGGCATCGTCTTGCTCGTTCTCAAGAAGAACCTGGTGCCTTCCTGGCCTTCGTAGGCTCGGCGTAGTAGGCGGCGGTTCACTTTTGCTTTCCCTGACAACCCTTCACGCCAACGAGGCGCTCGACGTGCTGGAAGGCAAGAAAGACGCCGAGTCCGTCGTCCTTCCTCCCGCACCGGAAGACGCCGCAGCCGAGGGCGAGGCCGAAGCCGTGATCCCGCTGACCGACGAGTGGGCGTCCAGCCCGCTCGATTCCATCTGGGCGAAGGCCGTTCTTTTCGATGATCCGTCCAACCCGTGGGTCCAGCAACTCGCCATCAACGGCCTCTTCCACTGGAGCGGTGCCTGGGGCGAGGCTCAACCGACCGGCGCCGCCGACATCGACCTCGACGGCACCCGCACCCGCCGCGCCCGCCTCGGAGCCCGCTTGAAGGCCTTCGGCAACACCGAGATCGAAGCGGTCGCGGAGTTCGCCGGCGACTCGAACTTCAACGGCATCGAGCGTCTGAAGGGCACCACCCGCTTCCTCGACAACGCCTACGTCAGCTACGGTAAGATGCGGCCCGGCTTCACCACCGAGTATCGCACCGACCCGCAGCGGATGCTCACCCCGGAGCGCTCCTTCCTGGTCAATATGGTCGCCCCCGCCAACACCCTCGGTCTGATGGTCGGCCAGGACACCGACCGCTTCGACTGGGGCCTCGGCTGGTTCTCGTCGGACAACGATTCGAATATCGGCGGCATCGAGGGCGACGGCTTCCTGCTCGCCAACCTCGCCTACGAGACCGTGGAGAAGGTTGAAGGCGGCACGCCGATCCGCACCCGCTGGCATGCCGACTACATCTACAACTTCGACGACAACCAGAACCCAGCCATTCCACGCTACAACGTGGCCGGGCGGAAATCCGCGAACGGCAAGCAGCTGATCGCCCGCAACCCCGCTTTCCGCCACCTGTTCTCGACCGGCGTCGAGATGGAGCAGGGCAAGTTCTCTTTCGCCGGCGACTTCATCGTCGCCAGCGGCGATACCGACGTCTGGGGCCTCTCGCTCACCCCGAGCTACTGGGCGATCCCCGGTACTTTGAAAGTCGTCGGCCGCTACCACTACGCGGACACCGACGATGCCGGCGGCCTGGTCGGCGGCATGGGCGTCGGCAGCGATCCCTATTTCGACTCCACCCCGGTCTTCGTCGGCGACGAGTACCAGTCCTTTTACCTCGGCGCGAACCTCCATCTCTATCGCGACGACCTGATCCTGATGAACGGCGTCGAACACGTCATCCTCAACGACCAGGCGGGCGGTGGCTTCGACACCGACGCCTGGATCTGGCACTCCGGCGCGCGGCTTTCCTTCTAACCGATTCTCCCTCGTGAAATCCCTGATCTTCCTGCTCCTCATCGCCCGCGCCGCCGCCTTCGACAGCGCCGGATTCGGCCAGAGCCTCAACGGCTGGACCCGCGACGGCTCGGCGCACTACTCGCTCGACGGCGCCGAATACCGCACGCTCCGCCCGGTCGTCACGCCTTCGGAAGACGGCGGCGAAACGGTCGCGGTCACCGTGCTTCACCGCTCGAACTCCTGGGCCGAAGTCCCCTTCCAGCTCGAAGTGGCCTTTGCCGCGAACGGCACCGCGCAGTCCTTCCGCATCCACGGCACGCCGCGCGGCCAGAAGGTCGACACCGGGCTCATCTCGCGCCCCTCGCCGCCGTCCGCACCGGCTGCCATTGAAGGCCAGCCGACCCCCGCGACACCCGCCTTCCACCCGCTTGCCGAGATGAAGAAGTCGCTCTTCGAAAGCTTCGAGTCCGGCGTGGCGACCGCCGCCGAGGCCAAGGACACCCGCAAGCGCGACCTCCTCGCCCGGATCTACGGCCCCGAGCCCATCGATCCCACCGCGCTCTCCCGCGGCCTGCGCTACAATCTCGATCTCATCCTGCGCCAGCCTGTTTCGGCGAAGTAGTCGGGGTGCAGGGCCATGTTCGTGGTCGGTATCGAACGATGTCGGCGCTCAGCTTTGCTGAGGTGACGCAAGGCCGCGCTCGAAGCGGCTCAAGAGCGCGGCCTCGTAACGGTCATGAAGGCTGGAACTGACGGCGGGTCAGGCGTTAGGAGGGACGACTTGTTGGGGGCTTCTTTTTCTTTTCGCGACGCTCCCAGTAGATCGCATTTAGTTCCTCCTCTGGTGGAATGAGCTTCTCTCGCCTCTCCATCGGCAACTTGAGTGTCCTGATGTCATACCAGACCTCCGACTCATCAAGCGATTCGAGATCAAGCAGGTCTTTTACGCCGATGAATTCAAAGAGCAATGGATTCCCTGCCTCAGCTCTTCCATTGAACTCAGACTCTTTCCCGTGCGCCTTTGCCTTGCGCAGGGCCGATTCCGCATTCCGAGCAAACAAAACGATCAACCGCTCCTCACAGCGCTGCATCACATCGCTTTGACCGTTGCCAAGATCGGCTCGGTATTGGAAGAGCAGCATTGCGGAATATCGTTTCATCATTTTTCCCCAACGTAAAAGAGCACGCAACCCTATCAGCGAGGGCGAGTGTCGATCACGGGGTTAATGTTGAAATTTCGGAAAATCATGTAAACAGGGCGGCTGATAGGGGTTGCTGTATCTCGTATTATTAGCTTCTTTATTGCGGTTTCGCTGTGATCAACATGCCCTTCTCGGAAAAGGAGAAATAAACTCCGGCAGCCTCGTCCAAGTATTGAAAGACCTTATCAAGAGAAACTTTGGTGATTGTCATACTCTCAACGGTCACATCCTGGTCGACACCTTTGAATTCAACTGGAATATCAGGAATCAACTCCCTAAAAACTTCACTCAGCGGCTTATTTTTGTAAGTTGCGGTTATGCTTTTTTCGAGATCGACTTTCTTGCTAGTCATCAGGCGATAGAAATTGAGCTTACGCTCTAAAATCTTGATCTTGTCCACGACTGGCAGATCTGCATCTCGCATTCCGCTGCTAAACTTTACTTCAATTTCTTTGGCTCGTCCGCCACCTCCGGATAGCATGTGACCGTTTTCGGTAAGATCAACGGTGGGTTTGTCACCGGCAAGAGCTGGCAAAAGCTGGAGGGCGGTCAGAATTAGGATTAGTTTTGGTTTCATATTTTGTTGGCAGAACGTCAAAGAGCACGCAACCGCTATCAGCGGGGGCGCATGTCGATCACGGGGTTGAGGTTGAAACTACGGGAGAGCATGGAAACAGTTCGGTTGATAGGGGTTGCTGTGTCTCGACTTGTTCGGCCCGTTAGTGGTCGCGCAATCCACGTCTGATCACGATCCCGCCAACGATAAAAAAGAGACATCCGAAGGAGACCGGTGCCAAGGTTTCCATTTTGATCCCAGTTTCGAGAACGGCGATCTCTGGTTTGTCCGGGTGATGGAATACATCTACCAATTTGCCTGCGGAAAATTGACGGGCAATCTCTTCAGCGGATCGTGTGAGGCCGAGTTTGGCGGTCAGGCCGATCGTGGTTCCAAAGATAGCCCTGTCGCTGGTGTAGGCGGTGTCGCCAACGGTATAACGATATGAAATCATGGCTTTTCGCGACTTGCGAGCCCTTGATTTACTTCCTCCCGAATTCTCCTTTACGACTTTCGACTCCAAGATCTCTCCCTTCGCCTTCGCCCAACTCAAACTCCGCTGAGCATTCAAGATTTCTTTGCTCCCGGCTACGACAAATCCTAGACCTACCGCCAAGGCTATAAAGCCCAGGAATATGACAGCTTGCTTGTTTCCCACTTTCATCTATTGCGATTGATTTTGAGCCGAACAGTTTTGTTCACCGACCGGTCGGAATTGCCCCCTGTTCACCGACCGGTCGGTGAACAAGGAAAAACCCGACAGGGAAGTACGGAATTCCGGGCGGGTGATTCATGGTCGGGACGCTAGACCTTCCATGATGGCGATCCAAGGGGAAACTCCGGAGTGCGGGGGGAGGATGGCGAAGGAGCGGATGGTCCGAGATCGGGCGAGCGGGGCAAGCGGCACCGCTTGGGGCTTGGCCGGGAGCGCTGGTCTTCAGACCGGCTCGGGGGGATCGAAGGCTCGTCTGCGGACCGGTTCGCGCGCGATCTGGACCGCTGCCGGTTGCGGGCGGGGGAGTCGGGCCGGTCTGAGGACCGGCGGTCCCGGGTGAGGGAGTCGAGCCGGTCTGAAGACCAGCGCTCCCGGGTGAGGGAGCCCGGCCGGTCTGAGGACCGGCGGTCCCGGGATGGGGGCGCCGACCGCCTTTTGCAGGATTCGCGCATCCTGCGCGATGGGATGCGGAGCGGGGCGGCCGGGCCGACGCCATCTTGCGGCCGTTCACTCCGCCATGTCCGCACCCGTCCAAAAGCAGCCGAACCTCGATTCGGTCACCACGATCAATCCCGACGGGTCGCATTTCTTCCTCCATCCGGCGGACGTCAAAGGGCGTTGGACCTTGGCGCGGCGGATCTTCGGGCTCGCGCTGATCGCCGTTTACGTCGCGTTGCCCTGGATCCCGATCAATGGCAGCCCTGCGCTGTTCTTCGACGTGGAAATGCGGCGCTTCCACGTCTTCGGGCTGACCCTGGTGCCGCAGGACCTGTGGGTAATGTTCTTCGGGGTGACCGGGCTCGGCTTCACGCTGTTCTTCGTCACCGCCCTGCTCGGCCGCCTGTGGTGCGGCTGGGCCTGTCCCTACACGGTTTTCCTCGACCACGTGTTCCGCCGGATCGAGCGCTGGATCGAAGGCGACTCGGTGGCGCGCAAGAAGCTCGCCGCCGCTCCCTGGACCGCCGGCAAGGTCGTCCGCCGGGTGGCGAAGCACTCGCTTTACGTGCTCTGCGCCTCGCTGATCGCCCACGTGTTCCTGTCCTACTTCGTCTCGATCGAACGGCTCTACGGCCACATGCAGGAAGGTCCGCTGGCCCATGCCACGGCGTTCGGGATCGTGGTCTTCCTGACGCTGGTCCTGTGGTTCTGCTTCGGCTGGTTCCGCGAGCAGTTCTGCATCATCATGTGCCCCTACGGCCGCTTGCAGAGCGCGCTGACCGACGACGACACGGTGGTCATCGGCTACGATGAAAAGCGCGGAGAGCCGCGTGGCAAGAAGAAGACCGGCCGGCCCTCCGAAGCCTTCCCGACCTCCATAGCCTTGGCGACGGAGGTGGCGAAGGGGGGAGATTGCATCGACTGCCGGCGCTGCGCGAACGTCTGCCCGACGGGGATCGACATCCGCAACGGCTTGCAGCTCGAATGCATCGGCTGCGCGGCGTGCATCGATGCCTGCGACGACATCATGACCAAGATCGAGCGGCCGAAGGGGCTGGTCCGCTACGATTCGCTCAACGGTTTGACAGGAAAGAAACGCCGCATCCTGCGGCCGCGGGTCATCGCCTACACCCTGCTCGGCTTGCTGGGGCTGACCGCCTTCGCGGTTGCAGGTTGGAAGCGCGCCAAGCCCTTCACCGAGGACTTTTCGCGGATGCGTGGCCAGCCTTTCTATGCGGACGGCTCGGCGGTGCGGAACCACTACCAGGTCCGCTTCTACAACAAGCGCAACCAGCCAGCGCGCTTCAGCATCCGGCTCGAGAACGCCCCCGAAGGCTTCACGTTGAGCGGCGCGGACACGATGGTCGAGGTGCCGCCGCTCGGCGACGTCACACGGCCGGCCATCGTGGTGGTCCCCACCGGCGTTTACCGCGGCACCACCAACCTCCAGATCGAGGTCCGCTCCGAACCCGGTGACGTGACGATCCGCCACGAGATGCGCTTCCTCGGTCCCGATCCCTACACTCCCCAACCCTGAACTACCATGAACCCCGTAGAAGAAAAACCGCACGGCTTCCTTGTCCGTCATCCCTGGTTGTTTGTCGTGTTCGCCTTCGGGCTGCTGATCACGGCTTGGACCGCGCTGATCACCGTGGCGGTAAAGCACTCGCCGCAGCAGGTGGAGTTGAATTTGAAGTAGTCATGGACCTGACCCTTGCCGGAGCCCTGCTCACCGGACTGGCCACCAGCCTGCACTGCGCGGGGATGTGCGGGCCGCTGGCTTGCGGCGTGACGGCTCTTGCGAAAAGCGAGGGCGAGCGGATGGCCGCGGCATCGGTCTATCATGCGGGCCGACTCGCGGCTTATACGACCATCGGTGCGATCTGCGGGGCGGTGGGAAGGGAGCCGCTCGGCTGGTTTTTCGACTCCCCCGCGGTGCTGCTGCCGTGGGCGCTGGTGGTCGCGCTGCTGCTGCTGGCGACGGGGCTGGAGAAGAAGATCCCGCGACCGGCTTTCCTGACGCGGCTGGCGGTGCGGATGCGCTTCAAGGCGCAGCGGATGCCGGTGGTGGCGGGCGCGGGGATGACCGGGCTGCTGACGCCTTTCCTGCCCTGCGCGCCGCTTTACGCGGTGTTTCTCGCGTTGCTGAAATCGGGCTCCGGAGCCCGCGGTGCCGAGGTCGCGCTGGCCTTCGGGCTGGGCACGGTGCCGCTGCTGTGGGTCGCCCAGCACGGCTTCCACCGGCTGCGGGGGAAGCTCACGCCGGCCGGGATGGCGCGGATGCAGCGCGGGCTGGCGCTGGTCACGGCGCTGGTGCTGATGTGGCGCTTGCACGATACCTTGCCGTTCGGGCGGGACGAGGTGGTGCAGGAGAAGAAGGAGCTGCCCTCGTGCTGTCATTGAATCTATGAACGTTTGCGAGCACTGCGGCACGGCCTTCACGCCTCGGGCGGAGGGTGAAAAATACTGCTGCCGCGGCTGCGATTACGTGGCGTCGATGATTCGCGACCAGGGATTCGGCCGCTATTACGATCTCAAGCAGGACGCGACCGGAACCCCGGTGCGCAGCCGGCCTTTCGAGGATCACGATTTCGCCTGGCTGGCCCCCGCTGCCGAAGCGGCCGAGGCGCAAGCGCGGGACGGGGTGGTGGAACTGGACTGCGCGGTCGAGGGCATCTCGTGCATCGGCTGCGTTTGGCTGATCGAGCGATTGTTCGAGCGCCACGACGGCGCGGTCCGGGCGGCGGCAAACCCGGCCAACGGGCGGCTGCATTTGGAATGGCAGCGCGGGGCTTGTGACGTGGACTCCTGCGCCCGCGAGCTCGCCGGATTCGGCTACGTGGTCGCCCCGGCCACCGGCGGCAGGCAGTCGCAGGAACGGCGCAACCTCGCCGGCCGGATGGGCCTGTGCGGGGCCTTCGCGCTGAATGCGATGGCCTTTTCGCTGCCGCACTATCTCGGGATGCCGGCGGACTTCGAGTTTGCCGGATTGTTCCGCCTGATCGCCTTCGGCTCGGCTTCGATGGCGATGCTGGCGGGCGGCAGTTACTTCATCACCCGGGCCTGGCGCGCGCTGAAATCCGGGGCGCTGCACATCGACCTGCCGATCGCGCTCGGCCTGATCGCGGCGTATCTCGGGTCGATCGCCGGCTGGATGGCGGGGGAGGAATCGCTGCTGTATTTCGATTTCGTCGCAACTTTCGTCTTCCTGATGCTGCTGGGCCGCCACGTGCAGACCGCGGCGGTGGAGAAGAACCGGCTGCGGCTGGTCCGGCGCTCGCCGTTGCCGGAGACGGTGAAATCGGGCGACGCGATGGTGGCCACGGCCGACCTGACGCCGGGCATGAGCTTCCAGTTCGAGCCCGGAAAGGCGCTGCCGGTGTCGTCCTGCCTGTCGGAGGGCGTGGCGGAAGTTTCGCTGGAGTGGATCCACGGCGAGGCGGACCCGGTCACGCTGCTGCCCGGCGCGCGCCTGCCGGCCGGGGCCATCCTGTTAGGCCGACAGCCGGTGACGGTGACGGCGGATGAAACGTGGGCCGACTCCTTGATTTCGAAGCTCACCGCGGACCGCTCGGGCGACCGGGGATCGCCGGTTTTCCAGCGGCTGCTCAAGGTCTATCTGGCGGTGGTGATCGTGCTGGGTATCGCGGTGTTCGCCGGCTGGTCGGTGGCGGGCGAGTGGAAGACCGGCCTGCAGGCGATGATTTCCGTCTTCGTCGTCTCTTGTCCCTGCGCGCTCGGCGTGGCGGTGCCGCTGGCCGACGAATGGGCGGCGGCGCGGCTGGCGCGGGCCGGGGCTTTCGTGCGGCGGGCCAGCCTGTGGCCGCGGCTGCGGCGGGTGAAGCACGTGATTTTCGACAAGACCGGGACGCTCACGCTGGAGCGGCCGTTGCTGGTGAATCCGGCGGCGGTCGACGGGCTCGATGACCTCTCGGCGTTGGCGCTCGCCCGGCTGACCCGCGGGTCGCTGCACCCGGTTTCGCGGACGCTGTTAGAAGCTTTGGGCGGGCGCGGCCAGCGCTTGTTAGAAGCCCTGGGTCCGGTGGCGGTGAACGAGACGCCCGGCCTGGGAGTCGATTGCCGCTGCGAGGACGGCGAATGGTTCCTTGGCAAGGGCGAGCAAGGGACCGAGCTGCGCCACGACGGCAAGCTGGTCGCGTGGTTTACCTTCCGCGACTCGCTGCGGCCGGGAGCGGCGGAGGCGATCCGGCGGCTGGAGCGGCGCGGGCTTTCCGCCCACATCCTGTCCGGCGACGCGCCCGAAAAGGTCGCACGGCTGGCCGCGGCGCTGGGGCTGGTGCCGTCGCAGGCGATCGGCGGCTTGAGCCCGGAGGAAAAATCGGCGCGGGTGAAGGCGCTCGACCTCCAGGACACGCTCTATCTTGGCGACGGGGCGAACGACTCGCTGGCCTTTGATGCGGCCTTCGTGACCGGCACGCCGGTGGTCGACCGCAGCCTGCTGGAATCGAAGTCCGACTTCTACGCCCTCGGCTCCGGCCTGGCTTATCTCGACGAGGCCTTTGCCGCGGCGGACGCCCGGGCCCGCGGGGTTCGGCGGGCCTTTGCTTTTGCCCTGAGTTACAATCTCGCGGTGGTGGCCCTGTCCGCCACGGCCCACATGAACCCTCTGTTGGCGGCGATTCTGATGCCGCTGAGCTCCGTCATTTCCATTCTTTTGGTCGCCTTGGGATCGCGCACACCTTGGGTTGATCTCTCCCGTAGTAGTCCCTACGCTCGCGTCCGAGCCCCCAACAAGGGCCCGTCCCACCATGAGCCAGGCGAGCAAGCAATTCGAAGCAACCCTGCATGAGCGACTCAAGCAGTCGGATCTTTTTCGCGTCTATCAGGATGCCTTCCGGACCGCCACCGGCCTGCCACTGCGGCTGGTCGGCGCAGACCCGGACGACTGGTGCCTCGACAGCGAGGCGGTGAACCGCAGTCCCTTCTGCGAGAAGCTGAACCTCTGCAAAAGCGCCTGCCATGCGTGCATCGACACCAACAAGCGGCTGCTCGACGAGGCCAGCGTCAACGGCCCGTCGAGCTGCCATTGCTTCGCCGGGCTGACCGCCTCGGCAGTGCCGGTGAAGATCGGCGTCACGGTGATTGGCTACTTGAAAACCGGCCAGGTGTTCTCCCGCACTCCGAACGAATCGGATTTCACCACGCTGCTCGGCAGCCTGGGCCGCAAGACGATGGACAAGGCCACCGAGAAGACCTTGCACGACGCCTACTTCCAGACCCGCTCGGTCGAACCCGAACGCTATAACAGCATGATCACCCTGCTGCAAAGCTTCGCCGACCAGCTCAGCCATCAGGCGGAGTCTCTGGCGATCATCGAGGAAGGCAGCGAGCCCGCGGCGATTGCCAAGGCGCGCCGCTACATCCATGCGCATCTCGACGAATCGCTGCCGCTCGGCACCGTCGCCCATGAGGCGGGGCTGAGCGAGTCGCACTTCTGCCGGCTGTTCAAAGAGGCCACCGGGCTGACTCTAACGGATTACGTCAACCGATGCCGGATCGGGTGGGCGAAGAAGGAGCTGCTCAAGCCGGAGAAGCGCGTGTCGGAGATCGCCTTCGAGGTCGGCTACCAATCGCTTTCGCAGTTCAACCGCAGCTTTGCCCGGATCGTGGGCTCCTCGCCGACGACCTGGCGGCGGGAGCGGTTTACGGAGGTGTGAGGAAATGTAGCGGCGTGTCTGCGACCGCCGCTGACTGTAACGAAGCGACGGGAGGGTCGGTTCTTCCTTGGGGATGAAGCGGGCGGCGAGGGTGGCTTCTTTTACAAAGTGCGGCGGTCATAGACGCGCCGCTACAAAAGAAAAAGCCCCGCCCGGCACGCGGCCGGACAGGGCTGTGGGAGGGGAGTCGTTTAGTCCGGGAGGATCACGCGGTAGAACTCCTTGCCCTGAATTTTCGGGAAGGTGGCCTCAAGATCTTCGTCGGCGGGTCCCCAGGTATTCAACCCGATGCTCTTCTCAAGCGGCAGGGTCAGCGTGACGTTCGCGCCGCTCGCCTGGATCAGCAGGTTTCCCGTGCCGCGCAGATCCTGGATGGAGCTGGCGGTGTAGAGGCTGAAGGCGGAGGGGTTGGAGGTCACGTCCGTGCGGCCGGCGGTGCGGAGACCGAGCAGCGCGGCATTGATCTGCGAGCCGGTGTTGGCGACATCGGGATCAAGGCCAAGCGAGGCGACTTCGATGGCGTTGCTGAGGCCGTCGAGGTCGCTGTCGGTGGTGCCTTGGATGATCCGGCGGTCGAGGCCGACCACGGTATCCGCCGTGCCGTAGCCCGTGTTGAAATGGAAGGCTTTCACGAACTCCGCGAAGGCGTCCTGCTCGGTGCCGGCGGCGGCGAAGGTGAAGGCGTTGGCGCTGCCATCCGTGGTCATGTCCACCCGGCTCGCGAACGGGGCGCCGTTGATGCGGGCCAGATACGGGAACGGGTAGTTGTCACCGCCGAAGTCGGAACCCGCGACGCCGGGATTGGCGAGGAAGGTCAGGGTGACGAGGCGGACGGAGGCTGTCGGGGTGACGAGCTCACCGTTGTTGACGATCACCGTGGTCGGATCGCCATTGGCATCGACGAGGGCGGCGTAGCGGATGCGGGTGCCGCCGTTGACGGCGCTGATGACGTTGGCGGCGGAGGTGTAGCTGACCGGCGTTTCCGCGAGATCGGCGACGACCATGACACCGCCGAGCTGGCAGAACTGGCCGGGGGTGTTGTTCGCGGCGCCGGTGCCATTGCTGCCGGCCACGCCGTGCTCGAGCAGGAGCTTGAGCTGGGCGTGGGTGACGGTGATGTTGGTCAGCGCGTTGTTGAACTTGAGCGAGTCCTCCACGTCGAGCCGGGAGATGTCGCCGGCGAGCTTGCCCGCGGAGGGGTTCGCGGCGGTGATGCCGGGAACGCCGAGGGGACTGACGGAGCCGATCGAGTTGCGGATGCCGCCGCCGTTCTTCAGCGAGACGGCCACGGTGGAATCGACGTTTTTCGCATACCAGAGGTTGGCGTCGGCGGAAAGGTTGCCGAAGTTCGTCTCCTGCTGGCGGACGTTGGTGCGGCGGCCTTCG
This sequence comes from Verrucomicrobiia bacterium Tous-C4TDCM, assembly GCA_002304315.1. Taxonomy (GTDB): domain Bacteria; phylum Verrucomicrobiota; class Verrucomicrobiia; order Verrucomicrobiales; family Akkermansiaceae; genus Haloferula. The sequence goes on along the minus strand of NEUO01000037.1, from coordinate 10,910 downwards.
AGATAGACGGAAGACTTGCCGAGGATGAAGCCGTCCTTGGCGTTGATGACCGCGCCGACCGCGTCGGTGACGGCTTTCACCGTGCCGCCGCGGGTGCCGGTCGCGTAGGGATCTCCGCTGGGCCAGTAGTTGCTGACGGCGGCGGTATTGACGGCGATGTTGTCACTGGCGCTGTTCACGGCGGTGATGTGACCGGCGGCGTTGAAGTCCACGACGAGGCGACCGAGGTATTGATACTGGCCGTCTCCGCTGACGATGGCGACGGTGTTTCCGTCGAGGTCGGTGGTGGTGAAGGGATACGCGCCGGCCGAGGTGTCGCCGGGCTGGAGGATGCCGGAGTTGCTGTAGATCGTGCCGGAACCGCCCGCGACGATGATGTCGACATGCTTGAGTTCTTCGGCGAGCGCCTTCTCGTTATCAATCTGCTGAAGCTGGGTGGCGAGGACGATCTTGGTGCAGCCTTGGGCGACGAGGGCATCAACGGTCGGCTGGAGGTGGGCGGCGAGGGCCGGGATGTCGTAGGTGCGCGGGGAAACCGTGACCGCGCCGGTGGGTCCGGTGACGGTGACGAGGCCGGGCGAGGAGATGTTCGACAGGTCCGGCGGAGTTACGCCGAGGACACCGATCTTTTCACCACCGCGGACGATGATGGCGGACTTGGCGAGCTTGGCCTTGGTGGCGGCGGCGGAGACTCCGGCGTAGTTCAGGCTGGGGTTCGGCCGGAAGGCGTCGACGTTGCGGATCTCGCTGGTGAAATACGGGGCGAGGTCCGGAATGGCGGCTGGCACCGAGAAGGCGGCGCTGAAGTCGAGGTTGGCGCTGAGGTAGGGGAACGCGATGCCGTAGTGACGCATGGTGGCGGTGCTGGTGCGCGGGTCGGGGACGACGATGTTGCCGAACTCCGTCGAGCCGAGGTCGAACTCGTGGTTGCCGATGCAGGAGGCGTCGAAGCCCATGGCGTTGAGAATCGCGATGTCCGGACGACCGGGATTTTCCCTGAGGTCGGTGGCGGTGCCGCTGGCATTGAAGTTAAAGGTGAAGCCGAGGGCGGTCTTCAGCGCGTCGCGGGTGGAGGTGTCATTTCCCGCGGAAAGGAAAGCCCCGGGGATGAAGCAGTCGCCCGCGCCGATGGTGATGGAGGCGTCGTTCCCCGCGGTGTCCTCGAGCTTGTCGAGGATGGCGGCGAACTGCGAGGCACTGGTGACGGAGGAAACGTCGGCTTCCATGTCCGAGGCGTGGAGCACCTGGAGGCGGAAGACGGGCGGGTTGATTTCATAAACACCGACGCCGCCGGCGACCGAGTTGTCGATGATGCCTTCGTAGCCGACGATGGCGAGCGTGGTGCCGGTCGGGCTGTCGGCGGGATCGACGATCTGGACGGTCTCCGGCGAGATCAGGCCCTTGTCGTTGCTGTTGATGTAGCGGACGACTTTCGGCAGGAGCGGGTTGGTGATGTCCACGACGACGACGCCGTTCTGGCGCTCCATGCCGGCGACGGCGATCACGGTGCCATCGCCGAGGGTGGTGACGGCAACGGATTCGGGCTCGGGTCCCTTGTTACCGGAGCGGAGGTCGAAGTCGGCCTTCACGCCGCCGTTGTTGGCGTTGTGGCGGAGCGGATCGGCCTTGAAGAGTTCGGTTTCCAGTGGCAGGTGGGAAACGAAGCTGACGGAATTGTCGGCTTCCTTTTTCCAAAGTGTGAGGCCGCGGCTGCCCATGCTGACGATCTTGTCGAGGTCGGAGGCGGGAGTGACCGGGCCGTTCAGCGACTGGTCCTTGAGGATTTGCAAGCGGCCGAAGTCGTTGTTGCTGGTCGATGGGGTGAAGCCGGCGGCAAGGCCGTAGGTGGTGACGGCGGCGGCGAAGCGGGAGATGTCGCCGTCATCGACGCGGGCGTCGCCTTCGTCGGCGGTGATGATGTAGGTGGAACCGGCGGCGGTCCAGGTGGCGAGAGCGTCCGGCATGTGCAGGCCTTTCGCGACGTTGGTCACGTCGAAGGCGAGGTCGCGGTCGGAGGCGTCGATGGTGATGTCGCGGGTGCCGAGTCCGGTGATGTTGTCCCAGGTGTTGGTGGCGAGATCGAGGACGGCGATGGCATTGTTTTCCTGAAGTCCCACGAAGAGTTTCGTGTTGTCGGGACTGAAGGCGACGTATTCCGGTTCGATGTGGAAATACTTGGCCTTGGTGTTGGCGGTCTCGAAGGAGGTGTGGTCGCGCAGCCCGCTGATGAGGCCGGCGACGCCGCTGAAGTCGGTGGTGGTCACCGTGAGCGTGCCGAGCGCGGCGGCGAGGGTGCCGGAGTTGAGGCCGGTGATGTCAACGACGGTGACCGAGCCGGGCTGCTGGACGCCGTCGAAGGCGGCGACGTTGACGCCGGAGCCGGCCCAGGCGTGCTGCGCTTCGTTGGCGACGGCGACCTTGCCGTTTTTGATGGCGACCATGTCCGGGTGGTAGCCGGCGGCGACCGAGCCGATGACGGCGCCGGTTTCGAGATTGAAAAACACCACGCGGCCGAGCTGCGGGACGGTGGTGGTGTAGTCGGTGCCGCCCACATTGACGATGGATCCATTGATCGCGGTCGCCGCGCCGATGCCGGAGATGCCGGAGTCGAGCGCCACGCTGGTCACGTCGCTGTAAACGAAGCCGCCGACGGGATTCGCGGTGAACCAGGCGGCGACATCGACTGTGGCGTGGTTGGAGAAGGAAGTGCCGTTGTGGCGGTAGAGGCGCACACCGCCGGCCGAGTTGTCGGTGACGGCGAGCGTGTCCTGTGTCGGCGAGAAGGAAATGACTTCACCGGAGCCGACGGACATCGGGATCACCTGGTGCTGGCGCAGGCCGGTGACTTGGGCGTGGGAGGTGGCGAGAAGGGCGAGCAGCAGGGGCGTGCCTGCGAGTTTCGGGTTAATTCGGAATTTCATGGTTGGCGACTTGGAATCGCCGGAACCGATCAGAAGCCGTCTTGAATCCCCTCTCCAAATATCGCGACAAGATTGTCATCTGACATGTTTGTCACCTAACACCCGCTGCCGGAAGGTCGCAGACCTTCACCGCCGAGGTAAGTCAAGTCAGTGGTCGTGCCCGTGATTTCCGGCACCGAAATTCAGCACGAACTGGAGCCAGATGCTGTGCTCGTCCGCATAGCCGCCGAGGCGGTCGTAGGAATACTGGAGCCGCGCGTGGAGGTCGGTGTCGTCGGCGATGTGGAAGGCGCGGCCGACGTTGGTGGAGGCACGCCAGCGGCGCTCGTTGCCGGACATGCGGTTGCCGGAGGCCCATTCGAGGCGACCGCCGACGGTCCAGTCCTTGACGAACTCGAGGCCGCTCGCGAGGTAGATCCCGAGCTCGTCGTAGTCCCCCTCGATGCCGGCGGCATCGCGCGCTTCGACGGCGCGGTAAAAGACCTCGCCCTGCCACCAGATCGGCCGGCCGCCGAGCTTGTCCTCGCCGTGGACATCCGCCCCGGCGCTCCAAGTGGTGCGGCCGAAGCCGTTCTTGCCGGCGGCGAAGGAGAGGCCGGCGCGGTCGATGCCGGCGATGCCCGGCTTGTGCTCGAGGCGGCCGAAGAAGAAGCCGTCGCCGAGGTAGGCTTCCTCGGCATCGTAGACGCCGCCGTCTCCTGCGAAGCCGTGGCCGTGCTCTTCATGTTCCTCCTCCTCTCCCCCTTCGTGGTCTTCACCCGCGTGCTCGACCGCTTCTTCAAAGGCCTCGCGTCGCAGTTCTCGGGTCGCGCCGTGGGTATGCTCGCGGCTTTGGCCATAGCCGAAGCGGACGATCCAGCGTTCGTCGGTGCCGGGCAGCGCCCAGGCGAGTTCGGCGCCCTGGACGATCAGGCCTTCTTCGCCGAGCAGGCGGATCATCGAGATCGGCGGCTCGACGAAGGGCCGGTCGTGGAGGTGGTAGCGGTTTTCCTGGCCGAAGGGGGCGAAGAACTGGCCGCCGCGCAGGACGAGGCCGGCCGGCAGTTCGAGCGCCGCGTAGCCCTCCTCCCACTCGCTGTCCCAGCCGTCGAAGCGGTCCCAGAAGACGTTGTGATTCGCGTGGACGGACAGAATTTCGCCGAACTCCATCACCGCACCGACTTCGATGCCTTGGAGATTGAAGCCATCATCGACCGGCGCGTGGCTGCCTGGGATCAGGCCGAAGTTTTTCTCGGAAGTGGAGCCGCCGAGGGCGATTGCCGCATTCAAGTGGGGATGAAAGTGGAACCAGCCTTCCTCCTTTTGACCGAGGTGAGGGTGGTTCGGGCTGCCGGGGAGATGGGCCGGGTGGCCGTCGTCGTGATCGCAGACCGGCTTCGGGGCGGCGGTGAGGACCGTGGGAAGGAGGACGAGAGCGGCGGCGCGAATCATTGATGCGAAAAAGTCACGGCTGCAATTCAAGTGCAAGAGCGAATTGAAAGCGTCTGCTTTCCTCAGAACTCATGCCGCAGGCCGAGCGACAGCCCGCGGCCAGGGAGCGGGGCGACGTCCTTTTTGAACGAGGTGGAGACGCGGGCTTCCTCGTCGAGGAGGTTGGTGGCGCGGAGGAACACGGTCAGGTCGTGAGAGGAAAGCGGGATGGTGTAGGAGAGGTCGGCGTTGACCAGGGTGTAGGAGCCCGCGGGGAGTTCCGGGCGCGGGGCCGGTTTGACGCGGTCCTGCGCGGTGGCGTGGCGGATTTCGAGACCGGCGCTGAGGCGGTCGTCGCTCCACTCCAGCCGTGTGCCGAATCGCAGCGGCGGCATCCGCGGGATGGGCTCGTTGTCGGTGGTGTTTTCGGCGCGGACGGAGTCGCTCATCAAGGTCAGCGTCAGGTGGTCGCGAATCTGCCAATCGAGTTCCGCCTCGAAGCCGGTGAAGGTCGCGGCGCGCTCGATGTACTGCACGGCCCGGCCGAAGCCACCTGTTAGACCCGGCGCTTCCTGGAGGAAGATGAAGTTGTCGAAGTCGTAGTGGTAGCCGTTCAAGCGGCCGGTGAGAGGGCCTTTCGCCGCCTCGATCCCGAGCTCGAAGCCGAGCGATTCCTCGGTCGCGAGCGGCGTGCCGTCGAGGTCGCCGCCGACCAGAAAGCGGCCGATGCCGGCGTTGTTCCAGAAAGCGTAGCGCTCCGTCGAGGTGGGCAGGCGCTCGACCCGCGAGACGATGCCGGTTAGCGCGAGCCGGTCGAGCAGGCCGATCGGTTCGCGGGTCCAGGTCAGGGCGGCGGAAGTGCTGTTAGAAAAATCGTTGTCGCCCTGGAAAGCGCCGAACTGCTCCAGGCTGTGGTCGTGGATCCGCAGCTTTTCGATCCGGTGGCCGAGCTGGGCGGTCCACTCGCCTTGCTGGTACTTTTCAAGGAAGTAGAGCCCGGAGGATTCGCTGCGGATGGCGCTGCGAACCCTCTGGGCGCCCGGTGGGGGAAAGACGATCCGGGTGGCGGTGAAGTCCTCGCTGCCGGCGGTGATGCCGACAATGCCGGTCAGACGGTCGTCGAAGGCGCGGTGGTGGACGTCGATCCGGCCCTCGATCGCGTCCTTTTCAAAGGTCCCGTCGGGGAAGTCCCGCCCGCGGTCCTTGCCGAGACCTTCGAACAGCTCCGCGTGGCGGTAGGCGGCGTAGGCGAGTCGGGCTTCCACTTTCGAGATGAATCCCTGGTCGAACTCCATCCGACCTTCGAGGTCGAAGCGGTCCTGCACCAGGTCCAGCTCGTAGAGGCCGTAGAGATCGGTCGGGTCGCCGGCGTAGGAGTAGGGCACGCCGTAGCGGGTGTCGAAGCGCGAGTACGAGGCGCCTAGTAGCAGCGGCAGGTCTTCCGGCAGCCAGGAAAGGCCTGCCGACCAGGTGGAGCCTTCGTGGCCGGAGTTCGGCAGGGTGCCGTCGGGGTTCGGCACCGGGACCACGCCGCTGCCGGGCACGAAGACCGACGGGTTTTCCAAAATTTGATAGGCCCCGCTGCGGGCGAGCCCGGGGATCGAGATGTCGCCGGAATCCCGCGCCGACCCCGTGAAGCGGAAGACCAGCGGGCCGGTCAGCAGCGAAAGGTGGCCGGCCCCGGAGAGGCCGTCGCCTTGGGTCTCGTAGCGCGTTTCCCAGCCGCCGGAGACGGGGCGGTCCGGCCTTTCGCGGGCCAGGACCCGGCTGCGGGCGTTCACCGCGCCGCCGATCGCCGAATTCCCGTAGAGCAGCGAGGCCGGGCCGCGGTGGATGTCGACGCTCTCTAACAGGAACGGCTCCAGCGCGACCCCGTGGTCGGGGCTGACGTCGGAGAGATCGAAGGTGCAGAGGTCGTCGCGCAGCATCCGGACCCGCACGCCTTCGAAGCCGCGGACCACCGGCAGGCTGGCGGCGGGGCCGAAATAGCCGGACGAAACGCCGGGCTCCCAGCCGATGGTCTCGCCGAGCGTGCCTTGGGCGGTCCGTTGGAGGACCTCCGCGGGGATCGTGCGGACGGATTGCATCGAGAAATCACCCAGCACCGGCGGCGGCTCGGCGGCAGCCGTCACCGTGATCGCGTCCAGTTCCGCCGGGGCCTCGACGGGCTCGAGGAGGTCCTGGGCGGCGACCGGGAGGGTGAGGGCGATAGCGGCAATCCGGATGTTCATGAACACGGATTGCGTATGATTTAGATTTGCTCCTGTAAAACATTTGCAGCAAAAGTTCCGCCGTGAAGTGCTTCCACCGCCTGCTGCCCCTCGCCGGAACCCTGTCCGCGGGTGCCCTGACGCCGCCGACCGACCTGAATTACGGGCATTACGAGATCCAGGTGGACTACACGGTGACGCCGGGGAATCCCGATGCCGGCTGGAGCTTTGCGGTTTCCTACGACCAGGACGACGACTTCAGCAGCGCCGCCGGGGTGGTGAGGCTGGACCCGGAAAGCACGGTGATCGTGGCCTCGCCGAAAACCCGCACGGCGGTCCCGACCCCGGCGGGCGTGTTCAGCCGCTTCGGGCCGTCCGGCACGCCGATCTGGATCCTACCGCAGAACAACGTCCTCGGCACCTGCTTCCTCGGCGTGCGGACCATCATGCCGACCGGGACTTTCCAGAAGAGGGTGAATAACAACTACTCGCCGGACGTGCAGGGCAGCACCTCGCTCCGCCTCGTGTCGATGTCAGGCACGGGCGTCGATGCCGGCGGCCAGTTCGCGACGTGGAAAACCGAGGCTTTTGGCAGCGTCGTGTTCTCCTTCGACTCGACCAACGGCATCAACTCAGCGGACGAGATTCCCCTGATCCCGATCGGCTCCCACACCCACTACAACTGGGGCCTGACCAAGCCGGGGATCTATCAGGTGACCTTCGAGGCCAAGGGCAAGCTGATGCCGGCATTCGGCAACGTGATCACCTCCGCGCAGAAGACCTTCACCTTCGCGGTGCCCTTCTCGGGGCGGATCGGCAACGGCGGCGCGCTGCTGCTTTCCGGCGTGGAAGCCGGTGCGCCCCGGGTTCTAACAGCCGATCCGTCGGCGGGCGTGGCCTACGCGCCGGACCAGGCGATGATCGAGGCGACCACTCCCGCCGGTCCCGCCAGCAGCGGCCTGCCCGGCGCGCTGTGGCAGTGGTCGGGAAACCTCCGCGCGCTCCCGCTTCCGATCCCGAACGGCGTGGGCGTCGCGCCGGCGACCGCTTCCGGCGGGCTCGTCCCGGCGGAGTGGACGAATGTCGAACTGGAGGTCGCCGCGGTGCGCGGGCCGGGAAGCTTCGCGCTGCTGGATGCCGGTGGCGCGGTCCTGGCCGATGGCCCGGGCGATGTCGTGCCTCTAACAGCCACCTCTAACATCTCCCTCACCGCCGCTTTCACCGCGGCCGGGTTGCAGCGCGTGGCGTTCATTCCCCGCGGCACGCGGAGCGGCCAGGCGGTCGTCGGCGCGCCGGTCACCGTGACCTTCGGGGCCGGTCTCACCGCGGAGCACGACTACGCCGCGTGGCAGGCCAGCTTCGAGCAGACCGCAGGCGTGCCGGCCGGCAGCCTGGCGAACCGTGACGCCGACTTCGATCGCGACGGCATTTCGAACGGCTTCGAGTTCGCGCTCTTCTGGCAGGGGATGGACCCGACCGTGTCGGATGCTGCTCGGATGCCGCGCGCCTTTCCGAGCGCCGCGGGCGACGGGGTGCTCGCTTTCCTGCGAGACACCTACAAGGACCCGCTGGACGAGTCGAAATGGCAGCTCCGCCCGGCATCGAGCAACGATCTGCTCGCGTGGAAACTCCGCTCCTCCCGCATCCCCGGCTTCCCGCTGGAGGTCTTCGAGACCGGTCTCGGGGAGGGCAACGCCTTCGGCCGGATCGCGCGGAAGCAGTTGAGAGTCATGGGTCCGGGAGTCAGTCGTGCCTTCTTCCGCTTTGACCTCGCGCCCCCTCCTTGAGGCATACGAAGTGCAAACGCATAAAAAATACGACAATGGACTTGCAATCGAGTTGCGTTTTTGAATCTTTGCCGGGTCTTTCCCTACCACACACCATGAAGCTCCCATCATTGTCCCGTTTCGCGTCCTTCGCGATCACCGCCGCCCTGCTGCCTTCCGCCCACGCCGCGCTCGCCTATACCGGCGGCCATGGCGACATCGGGGTGGCCTATGAAGGCCCCGGCGATCTCTTCCTTCACCTCCACCTCGGCGAAGCCGGCGACCCGGCCACGGTCGGTGGCTCGCCGGTGGTCGACGGCGAATACGAGCCGGAAGACATCGACATCACCGTGCCGGCCGCCGGCGAGATCGTGCTCGGAACGGCGGTGACCTTCCTCGGTGCGACTTCCGGTCAGTCGATCTGGCTGCTGCCGGCATCGGCCTCCGGTGCCGATGCGATCGGCGCGCCTTTCCTCGGGTGGGCGACCGAGGAGCTCAATCCCGGCGACTGGGTGGGCAACATCACCTTCACCCTGAACTTCGTGAACGCCCCGGGTGGCATCGGAAACTTCGCCGTGTGGCAGACCGACGGCCTCGGCGCGGTGTCGAACCTCGCGATGTCGACGGCGGATCCCGGCGCCGACGTGCTCTCGCAGGCGGCCGGCGTGCACGACCACTACAACGTGGCCTTCACCAAGGCCGGGCTCTGGGAAGTCGGCATCACGGTTTCCGGCACCCACGTCACCGGCGGCTTCGTGTCCGATTCCGGCACCTTCCGCTTCGATGTCGTGCCCGAGCCTTCGACCGCCTTGCTCGGCGGTCTCGGCCTGCTAGCGATGTTCCGCCGCCGCCGCTGATCTGGTTTCACATGAACGCCCTGCCCACCACGTCCCGCCTCGGCGGCCTGCTGCGCGACCTCACGGCGGGTCTCAAGCAGCAGATGTTCTTCTGGGGCAAGGACGTGGTGCATCCCGACGGCAACCTGTTGGTCCGGCAGGGCTTTTCCAAGTCGCCCTCCGCCGGGCTGCAGGGCACCAGTTGCTACGGGCTCGACTGGCAAGGCGGCCGGATCGAACTCCACGGTGCCTGCGCCGGCTGGTATCCGAGGGAAGGTGGCGAGGGCTTCATCTTCATCCGCCCGCTCGGAAAGTGCCACGTCTGGCTGGGCGGAAGCGCGCCGGTGCCGGGCGAGTGGCCGGCGGATTTGATTGCGCCGACCGACTTTGAAAAGCTGCACGCTTGCGCGGGGCCCTTCCTCGACTGGTGGCTGCAGTCCGAACGGTGGATCGACGATCTGTTAGGACCTTCGTACCGCACGAACTGCTTCCGGCATTTCAAGAAGCTGCCGAAGTCGAAGCCCTGGTTGCCGCCGGCCGACGCGCTGCGCTGGGTGGCCCAATTGCGGGACGACCCGCGTTTGGTGGCAAGGGCGAAACGCTTCGCCGCCTGATGCAGCCCCCGTTCGTTTGAACCATGGCTCTTTTCACGAACTACGATGAATGGCGTAGCTCCATCACCGGCGTCTGCCGACTGGAGCTGACGCGATCTTACTGCGAGGAACGGCGCAAGGCGCTGGCGGACGAAAGCGACCCGGCCACGGGAGACTTCGTCAGAGCCTACGGTCCCGCCTACCGCGACACGGTGGTTTCCTGGTTCCGGCAGGCGGGGGAGGAGGCCGTGAAGTGACCACCAGGCTTCCCATCGTCGTCCTCACCGGCTTCCTCGGCTCCGGGAAGACCACGCTGCTCCGCCGCTGGCAGCGGGACGAGGCGTTGCGCGATGCCGCGGTGGTGGTGCACGACCTCAGCGAGTTCGGGCTCGATGCGGAGCTGGTCGCAGGAGAAGGTCAGGAGACCGAAGCGGGCGTCCTCACCGGTCGCGTCGCCGCGTTGCACGGCAGCCATGCGAAAGAGCGGCTTCATGAGTCGGCGGGCAAGGCCTTGGGGGCGATCGTCGCCCTTGATCCGCCGCCGCCGGTGGTGCTGGTCGAAAGCACCGGCGCGGCCCGCCCCTGGCCTTTGATCGCCGCCTTCACGCAGGACGCTCGTTTCGCGTTGCGGCACTTCATCGTCACGGTGGATGCGCTCAATCTCCATCGAGACTTTTCCGACGGGCTGGTGCTCACCGGCGAAGTGCTGCCGCCGGACGATGTCGCCCTGCGCCATGCCGCCGAGGTGCTGGCGGAGCAGATCGCCTTCGCCAGCGTGATCGTGCTCACCAAGACCGACACCCTGCCCGCGGCGGTGGCACAGGAGCAGGTGAGGATCCTGCAGAAGCTACAGCCGCGTGCGGCGATCGGCCTGTCCGCCCAAGCGGGACTGCTGCTTCCCCAGCTCGACGCGGTACCCGCGCCGAAGCTGCCGGTGCTGCGTCGACGGGCCGAGGAGCTTTCGCTGACGAAGGCACAGGTCACCGCGGCGGATGTCGATTGCCTGGTGATCCGCGACAAGCGACCCTTCCACCCGCAGCGTTTGCACCAGGCCTGCCAGCGCCACCTCGGCACCGGCCTCTACCGGACGAAGGGCTTCCTGTGGCTCGCCTCGCGTCCCGGCCATGTCTTGCTGTGGCAGCAATCCGGCAGCCAGATCACGCTGGAGCTGACC
>NEUO01000036.1 GCA_002304315.1 Verrucomicrobiia bacterium Tous-C4TDCM | reverse complement strand
TCGACTACACTACCGTCGGCGGCAGCAGCGGCTCCGCCGGCTTGAACCTCGTGATGCCGTTCCGCATCAACGGCACCTTCACCGACAATGGCTCGGCCATCGTGCTCAGCACGGTGCAGGACGAAACCCCGAAGTGGCGCAATGGCGACGGCGTCTGGGACATCAACACCAGCGCCAACTGGAAGACCAGCGCCACCACCACCACCACCAACTACCTCGAAGGCGGCATCGGCCTAACCGACTCGGTCATCTTCGACGACACTTCCACCGGCACCAGCCCGATCACCGTCACGCTCAGCTCCACGGTATCCCCGGTCGCCATCACCGTCGCCGGAACCAAGGACTACATCATCACCGGCTCCGGCACCATCGCCGGCACCGCCGCCATCGCCAAGAGCGGCGCGGCAGCCCTCACCCTTGCGACGGCCAACACCTTCAGCGGAGGTGTCCAACTCACGGAAGGCACCCTCAACGTCAACCATGCCTCCGCCCTCGGCAGCGGCACCGTGACCCTCGCCGCCGGCACTGTCCTGAACAACACCAGCGGCGCGGCCATCAACGCCGCACCCGCGGTCGCGTCGGTCTGGAACGGTAGCTTCAGCTTCACCGGTTCCAACGACTTGACCCTCGGCGGCGCGGTAACCATGACTGCGGCACCGACCGTCACCGTCAACGCAGGCACCCTCGCCGTCGGCAGCATCGCCGGTCCCGGCTTCGGCTTGACCAAGGAAGGCGCAGGCACCCTCGTGATCGGCGCCGGCACCTTCAACGGCAGCACCAGCGTCAACGCCGGCACCCTCCGCGCCGGCACCGCCGCCGCCTTCAACTCGACCGCCGCGGTCACCCTCATCGATGTCGCGGGCGTGAACCTTGACCTCAACGGCTTCAACCAGACGATCGGCACTCTCGGCGGCGGCGGCAGCACCGGCGGCAACGTCCTCCTCGGTGGCGGCATCCTCACCACCTCGTCGTCCGGAACCATCGGCGCGCTCTCGGGCGCCGGCGGCTTGGTTAAGAATGGAACCACGACCTTCACCATCGCGGGCGACACCACAGGCTACACCGGCACCACGACGATCAACGGCGGCGTGCTCGATGTCGGCAACGCCGGAAACTTCCTCGGCACCTCCGGCGTCCTGACGATGGCCAACGGAGCGGTCGTCCAAGGCTCCGGCACCATCACCCGCACCGTGGGTACCGGCAACGCCATCGTCTCCGGCAGCGGCGGCTTCGCCGCCCGCGGCGGCCAGCTCGACGTCGATCTCGATAATCCCGCCACCGCCGGTGCTTCCTTCTTCGACTTCAATGGCAGTGGCAACGCCTTCGGCGGCGGCCTCGTCCTCGGCTCCACCACCGCGAACAACCTGGTGCGTGTCTTGAGCTCGCTCGGTCTCAACAACAACGGCGGCACCCGGACCGTCACCGTCCCCGTCGGTGCCGGTGGCGATTCGGCCGAACTGGCCGGACCGGTCACTCAGGGAGGTGCGATATTCAGCCCATCCGGTCTTGTCAAAAACGGCGGCGGCTTGCTGACCCTCAGCGCTGCCAACACCTACCTCGGCAGCACCACCGTCAATGAAGGCTCGCTGAGCTTGGCCGCCACCGGCCAGCTCACCTTCAAGCCCACCACCAACGGCAACGCCAACAAGGTCTTCGACGCCACGCCTGACACCATCACCCCGGCTCTGAACCCGGTCGCCCTCAATGGCGCCTTCGTCATCGACCTCAACACCACCGCGGTCGCCACCGGCAACTCGTGGACCCTGGTCGATCTCGCCTCGGTCAATGCCGCCTTCGGTGCCAGCTTCAGCGTGGTCGGCTTCGACGACAGCGACCTCGACAACGTCTGGAACAAGGTCGACGCCTCCGGCCACACCTGGAGCTTCAGCGAAGGAACCGGCGCGCTGACCGTCGTCCCGAGCGCCTACTTCCTCTGGATCACAGGAACCTTCGCCAACGGCACCGTCGCTCCCGCCCAACTGGGACAGGCCGCAGACCCCGATGGCGACGGCGTCAGCAATCTCCTCGAGTACGCCATCGCAGGCCTCGACCCGACCGTCCCGAACGGCATGCCCGGCACCTTCGCCGGAAACCTGCTGTCCTACTCCAAGCGCCTGCCGCTGGACGCCACCCTGAGCTACAAGATCGAGGAATCGGTCGACCTCGGCGTCACTCCTTGGACCGAAGTCCCGGCCGGCATCGACTACGTCAACGACGGCACCACCATCTCCTACGACCTGCCGACCACCCTGCCGCGGAACTTCATCCGCCTCAACGTGACCACCACCCCGTAACACTGACGAGGTTCCAGTCGCCGTCGAAGCCCACCCAAGGGCGGCTCCGGAACCCCGGAGCCGCCCCCTTTGCGCCCGCTGCTTGGTTTCCCATGACTCTCCGCTTCATCCTCATCCTCCCGATCCTGCTGGCTGCCGGCATCCCGCCGCTCGCCGCCGCGACCACGCTCGATCCGATGGTCGCCCTCTTCCACAAATGGCAGATGAAGGACGCTGCTGCCGTCGTCGAAAAGGCCGCCGCCCAGGGACATCGCCACGTGCAGTTCTGCATCGCGCTCCAGGCCCGGCTCGATCCCGACCATCGCGTCCAGGCAATCGGCCTCTACCGCGAGAACCGCGACCCCGCCGCAGGCGGCAACGCCTTCTACCCCTCCGACCCCGCCATCACCCGCGAGCTGAAATCCTACTACACCGCCTGCTTCGCCAAGGCCGTGGAGAAGAAGCTCGCCATCTCCGTCCTGCTCCACCTCAACGCCCACGGCGAGATCCAGGAATGGCGCAACCACTTCGACTTCGATCCCCTGCAAGCGCTCTCCGGCGCGACCTACGAGGAAAGCGTGCTGTTGCCCACCGTCGAGAGCCTCGAGGCCACGGTCCCCGCCGACTGGCCGGTCGAACTTTCGCTGCAAGGCGAGATGGGCACCACCGTCTTCAAGCACCCCGACTCCTGGCGCACCCTGATCGAGCGCCTCCGCTCCCGCGGCAAACTTTCCAAGGCCCGCTTCGGCCTCAGCTTCAACTACCAGGGCGTCGCCGGACGCGCAAACCCCGCCGAGACCGATTCCGCGGCGCTGACGAAACTGTGGGACGCCTGTGACTTCATCGGCGTCTCGATGTACCAACGCGTCAGCATGCCGCCGAGGACCGAGGACTTCGATCTCGCCGTCGGCCTCTTCGCGGGTGAGTTCAACGGCCTCGGCTGCTCTCTCCCGTCGGCCAAGCCGCTCCACTTCGTCGAAGTCGGCATCGGTGGCGGCGGGCTTTCGGAGAGCGACTGGAAACCCCGCATCCCCGCCACCACCGCGGCCGACGCCGCCCGCGCTCCCTACCTCGGCAGCCCCAGCGCGACCGAGGCCGACCCATGGTCCGACCCCTCCCTCAAGTCGCTCCGCGCCGGCTACCACCGCGCCCTCTGCCTCTACCTCGCCGACACCCGCCAGCGCCATCCCGTCCAGCGCGCCTTCCTCTGGAGCTTCGGCTCCTGGGATCCGCAGGGGCTTGGTGAGCCGCGCTTCGGCGATATCGACATCATCCGTTTGATCAGCGAGCATAACCGCGAAATCCCCGGCCCCGGATCCTAGTCCCGGTGCGGAAATCCAAACCTATCCGATGATTGCAAACCCAAGCCATCGTTTCTGCCTCTGCTTCGCTGCCGCGCTTTCCATGACGCCGGTCCTTGCGGTGGACGGCGTGATTCCGAACCTCGCCTACCCGCCTGCCGAGCAGTTCACCGCCATCAGCCCGCAGTTGAGTTCCCTGCACCTCAACCAGCCCTCGGTCTATAATGGCTACGTCATCTTCGCCGGGAACGCGGTCCACGAGGTCTGGGACATCGCCAATCCCTATGCCCCGGTGAAGCGCGCCGAGATGCTGAGCAACTTCCGCTCCGGCGAGGCGGAGTCCCACCAGGTCACCTACGCCCGGAAGCCCGACGGCACCGCCTACATGGCCACCATTTCGGGAAAGGGGATCGACATCTGGAATGTCACCAACACCACGGCACCGGCATTCGTCAGCCAGCTTCAACTTCCTAACATCAACTACGGTGACGTCACCGGCGGCATCTGGGGCGTCGCCTGGCAGGGCAACCACCTCTACGCCGGTGCCACCACCTTCGGCCTCTACGTCATCG
Source organism: Verrucomicrobiia bacterium Tous-C4TDCM (assembly GCA_002304315.1). Taxonomy (GTDB): domain Bacteria; phylum Verrucomicrobiota; class Verrucomicrobiia; order Verrucomicrobiales; family Akkermansiaceae; genus Haloferula. The sequence goes on along the minus strand of NEUO01000036.1, from coordinate 24,279 downwards.
ACGTCTCCAATCCCGCCGCCCCCGTCCACATCGCCACCGTCCCGCGCGCCAGTCTCGGCAATGTCCCCGCCGGCCCGCTGTATCCCCTCGGTTCCACGTTGGTCGTCACCACGCCCAAGTCCTTCGCCGGCATCGCGACCGTCGATATCTCCAATCCGCTGCTGCCCCGCCTGCTCGACTCCGTCATTCCGTCGGGGTCGTCCTACATCGGCGGTTTTTACAACGGCAACGCCCACCTGATCACGCCCTTCCGCAGCTACGACGTCACCACGGATCCCTCCGACATCCAGCTCGTCGGCTCGGTCTCCACGCCGTCCGGCGAATACGCCAGTTTCGCCAACCACAAGCTGTTCTTCGGTGGGCTCCGCGGAGGGACCCATGGCATCTACAAGTACGACATCACCAATCCGGCGTCACCGGTCCTCGAAGGCCGCTTCATCGGTCGCGACACGCGTTGGGACGACCAGTTCTCCTGCCCGATCGGCAACCTGCTCGCCGTCGCCGACGACCAGCTCGTCGACGGCCACTACGTCGGAGGCCTGATCGTCGTGCACGACACCGCACCGGACACCGTTCCGCCCGCCGTTCTCAAGGTCTATCCCGCCGACGGTGCCACCGGCCAGCCGCTCACCGGCACGGTCAGCCTCTCGCTCTCGGAATGGCCCGAGCTCGCCACCGTCGATCCCTCGTCGTTCATCGTCCGTCCCGTCGGCGGCAGCGCCCTCGCCGGCACCTGGTCGACCACCCACACCGTCCTTTCCTTCGGCTCCGACGCGCCGCTGCTGCCGCACACGAACTACGAGATCGTGCTCCCCGCCGGCGGCGTGAAGGACCTCGTCGGAAATCCCATCGCCACCCCGTTCCGCTCGACCTTCCGCACCGGCGCGGGCTCGGTCACCGGCTTTCCGGGTGCGGAGGGGCTCGCCCCCGTGCCGCCGACCGAGCTCGGCGAAAGCAGCGCCTTCGCCCTCTCCAACACCCCGGTCCCGGGAAACCTCTACCAATGGTCCTTCGGCGACGGCACCGGTGCCAGCGGCTCATCCGTCAGCCACACCTACGCCGCTCCCGGCCGCTACCCGGTGAGGCTCGATGTCACGCCCACCGCGCCGCTGACCCTCCGCTTCGAGGCGGAAAGCGCCACGCTCACCGGCGGCGCGGTCACCAGCAGCACCAATCCCGGCTTCTCCGGCAGCGGCTTCGCGGACTTTCCCGGCGGCCAAGGCAGCACCGTCGCCGTGACATGGAACGTCACCCTCGCCCAGGCGTCCCACGTCCAGCTCAGGTTCCGCTACGCCAACGGCGGCACCACCGCCAGGCCGCTTCATCTCGTGGTCAACGACGGCACCCCGGTACCGCTGACCTTCGCGCCGACCGGTGCCTGGACCACTTATCTCAATCAAAACACGCCCGCACCCTTCTTCCTGCCCGCCGGCACCAGCACCATCGTCCTGCGCGCCACCAACGGCTCGCAGGGCGGAAACATCGACCGCCTCGACCTTTCCTTCCTCGATCCCGCCGAAGACGAAGACGCGGAACTCGTCGGCAACATCCTGCCGGAGTCCGCCAACCCCGGCTTCACCGGCTCCGGCTATGCGAACTACGAGGCCCAGGGCCCCGGCGTTATGATCCGCTGGACCTTCACTCTCGCCGAGGCCGCCACGCTGCCGCTCACGTTCCGCTATGCCAACGGCGGCGCCAGCAACCGACCACTGAATCTCGTGGTCGATGGCGGCGCGCCGGAAACGCTGCCCTTCGCCCCCACCACCGCCTGGTCCGTCTGGTCCCTGCAAAGCGCGGCCTCCCGAACCCTCGCGGCCGGTCCTCACACGGTGGAGCTCGTTTGCGATGCCGGCTCCAGCGGACCGAACCTCGACTCGCTGCTTCTTCCTGGGCAATTCGCGCCGCCCACCAGCGTCAGCTTCACCCACATCGTCCACCGCCCGCTCACCGCCCGCCCGCCGGCCCGCAGCGGACCGCTCGCGCTTGATGCCGCACGGACCCACCTCTGGGCGGTCAACCCCGATGCCGACTCGGTCACCCGTCTCGACGCCGCCACCCTCGCAAAGATCGGCGAGTTCCCGACCGGCGACCAACCGGAGAATCTCGCCGTCGCCCCGGATGGTAAACTCTGGATCGTCAACCACGGCTCCGCGACCCTCACCGTCCTCCAACCCGACGGCAGCCTGCCCGCCACGATTCCTTTGCCACGCGGCTCGCAGCCCTACGGACTGGTCTTCGCACCCGCCGGGAACCACGCTTATCTGGCGCTCGAAGCGCTCGGCCGCATCGTCCGCCTCGATGCCACCACCGGCGCTATCACCGCCAGCCTCGATCTAACAGCCGGCCCGGACGGCGTGACGCCGACGCCCCGCGGCCTCGCCCTGGATGCCAGCGGCACCCGGCTCTTCGCGACCCGCTTCCTGTCGCCCGACTCCGGAGGAAAGGTCCACGAAATCGACACCGCCACCTTCACCCTGACCCGCACCATCGACCTCTCCGCCGATCCCGGACCGGACTCTTCCTCGGGCTCGCGCGGCATTCCCAACTATCTCTCATCCATCACCATCTCGCCCGACGGCACCCGCGCCTGGCTGCCGTCGAAGAAAGATAACATTCTCCGCGGCACCTTGCTCGACGGCAACCCACTCACCCACGACCAGTCGGTCCGCTCGATCACCTCGGTCATCGACCTCGCCCTCAACACCGACCTTACCGCCGAGCGCGCCGACTACGACAACCGCGACCGCTCCCACGCCGCCGATTTCTCGACCCTCGGCGACCTCGCCTTCGTCACCCAGCCGGGTAACAACCAGGTCGAAGTCATCGACACCTTCACCCGCGCCTCCGTCACCCAGCTCGCCGTCGGCCGCGCGCCCACCGGGGTCCTTTTCGATGCCGCGAACCAGCGGCTCTTCGTGCTGAACTACCTCGACCGCAGCATCTCCGGTTTCGACGTCGCGGAGCTGGTCAACGCCACCGGCACCGCCGCCCCGGCACTCGCGCCCGCCGCCGGCCTCGTCGCCACGGAGCCGCTCGCGCCCGAGGTCTTGCACGGCAAGCGACTCTTCTACGACGCCACTTCCGCCCGCCTCAACGAGGAAGGCTACATGAGCTGCGCCTCCTGCCACCTCGACGGCTCGCACGACGGCCGCACCTGGGACTTCACCGGCTTCGGCGAAGGCCTCCGCAACACCATCGACCTCCGCGGCCGCGCCGGCACCGCCCACGGCCGGCTCCACTGGTCGGCGAACTTCGACGAGGTCCACGACTTCGAAGGCCAGATCCGTGGCATCGGCGCGGGGCTCGGCCTGATGGAAAATTCCGACTTCTCCGCCGGCACCCGCGCCCAACCGCTCGGCGACCCGAAGGCCGGCCTCAGCAGCGACCTCGACACGCTCGCCGCCTACGTTGCCTCGCTTGCCACCATTCCGGAAAGCCCGCACCGCCAGTCCGACGGATCGCTCACGCCCGACGCCTTCGCCGGCCGCGCCCTCTATCAATCGCTCAACTGCGCGAGCTGCCACAGCGGCACCCACTTCACCGACAGCCCGTCCGGCCTGTTGCACGATGTCGGCACGCTCAAGCCATCGTCCGGCGGTCGTCTCGGCTCCACCCTCGCGGGCATCGATACCCCGACCCTCCGCGGCGTCTGGGCGACCGCGCCCTACTTCCACGACGGCTCCGCGCCCGACCTCGCCGCCGTCCTCGCCACCGGTCCGCAGCACGATGTCTCGTCCGCCTTGAACCCGGCGCAGAAGTCGCAACTCATCGTCTATCTCCAGCAGATCGATTCCGCCGAGCCCGCCGCCCCGGCCGTGGCTCCTGCCACCATCGGTTTCGCCGGACTTCCCGCCAAGACCACCGCCGATCCCGCCTTCGCCCTCGTTGCCACGTCCAGCAACGGGCTGCCGGTGAGCTTTGCCAGCTCCGATCACGAAGTCGCCACCATCAGCGGCAACACGGTCACCCTCGTCGGCCCCGGCAGCGCCGTCATCACCGCCAGCCAAGCCGGCGACGCCCTGCGGCCCGCCGCCGTCCCGGTGCTCCGGACCTTGGTCGTCACCGATCCCGCACCGACCTTCGCCGGCTACCTTGCCGAACACTTCACCGCGGCCGAGCTGCTCGACCCGTCCATCTCCGGCCACGGCGCGGATGCCGACCGCGACGGCGTCGCCAACCTCCTCGAGTACGCCCTCGGCGGCACCGATCCCACCGACCGCGCCGCCGCGTTCCCGGTCATCACCTCGCCGCAACTCCCGCCGCCCGGCCCGCGCCTCCGCATCTCCTTCCTCCGCCGCAGCGGCGGCACCGCGACCTCCGGCACCTACCTCAGCGGCGACCTCACCTACCAACCCGTCGCCTCCGCCGATCTAACAGACTGGATCATCGCCCCCGTCCCGGTCCCCAACCCGTCCGGTGTCGCCCCCGCGCCCGACGGCTTCGAGTGGGCCAGCTACGCCATCCCCGATTCCCCGCAGACCGCCTGGAAAGGCTTCATCCGACTGAGGGTCGAAGCCGAATAGACCGCTTTCTTTCACACGACCCTCTAACACGCCTCATGCACTTCCACCGAATCCTGGCCGGCACCATCCCGTTGCTGCTGGCCCCCGTCCGCGCCGATGAATCCCTCGTCCCGGACGCCGCACAGTGGGAGCGCATCGAAAAGGCGACGCCCGCCCACGCCACCGCCAAGCCGGAAAAGCCGCGCCGCCTGCTGATCTTCAACCGCAACGTCGAATACAACGGCCACCGCGCCTCCATCCTCGCCGGCAGCGAAGCCTTCAAACAATTCGGGAAGAAGACCGGAGCCTTCGAAGCCACCATCACCGAAGACCCCGCCGTTTTCGATCGCGACTCGCTGCGCCAATTCGACGCCGTCTTCCTCAACAACAACATCGGCAACACCGTCGCCGAGCCCGAGCGCCGCAAGAACCTCCTCGAATTCGTCACCGCCGGCGGCGGCCTGATGGGCGTGCATGGCACTTCCGTCGCCTTCACCAAGTGGCAGTGGCCGCCCTTGGAAGACTGGCCGGAGTTCGGCCACATGCTCGGGGCCCGCGGTGCAAGGCATCGCGGCGGCTACCTCCAGGAGCCCGTCGTCATGGCGCTCGACGATTCCAAGCACCCGCTGCTGGGTGCCTTCGGTGGTAACTCCTATCCATGGACCGACGAGATCTTCCGCTTCCACGATCCCTACTCGCGGAAGAACGTCCGCGTCCTGTTGAAGATCGACACCGAAAAGACCGACCTCTCCACCTACCTGCCGGATGACAAGGACAAGTGTCTCCGCACCGACCACGACTACGCCCTCGCCTGGATCCGCAACTACGGCAAAGGCCGCGTCTTCTACTCCGCTCTCGCCCATAGCCCGCATGTCTTTGAGGACCCGAAGATGCTGCGCTTCTATCTCGACGGCGCCCAGTTCGTCCTCGGCGATTTGTCAGCGCCCACCACGCCCAGCGCCTTCCTTACACCTGCCGTCCGCGCCCAGGAAAAGCTCGGCTGGCGCGTCGGCATCGAGGCTTACACCTTCCACAAGTTCACCTTTTTCGAGGCCATCGAAAAGACCGCCGAACTCGGGCTTCACTGCATCGGCGGACTCAGTTTCATGCAGCAGGTCAGCAAGGAGATCCCGAAGAACTTCGACCAGAACCTCTCCGACGACCAACTGCTCCAGATCCGCATGAAAATGGAATCCGCCGGAGTGCGCATGCCCGTTTACTACGCCCAGACCATCCCGACCGACGAAGCAGCCTGCCGCAAGCTCTTCGAGTTCGGCAACAAAATGGGCGTCGAGACTTTCATCTGCGAACCCAAGCCCGCTCAACTCGATCTGCTCGACAAGCTCGCCAACGAATACGGCATCAATATCGGCATCCACAATCACGGACCTAACATTTCACCTGACACCTGGCGTCCCGAAATGGTGCTCGCCCTTTGCGAAGGCCGCAGCAAGCGCATCGGTGCCGCGCCCGACCTCGGCTACTGGCTGCGCCTCGGCATCGATCCCATCGAGGCCGTCCGCATCCTGAAGGACCGCATCCTCACCGTCCAGATGCACGACCTCAACGAACTCACCCCGCAGGGCCACGACGTTCCCTGGGGCAGCGGCAGCGGGAAATCCCGCGAGTTCTTCGAGGAACTCCACCGCCACGGCATCAAGCCCGCCATGATCGGCCTCGAGTATTCGCACGATTGGTTCGAATCCATGCCCAAGCTCGCCAAGTGCATCGAGTTCTTCAACGCCACGACCCTCGAACTCGCCGACAAGCCCCATCAGCCCGCCTCCCGATGAGACGCCGCCGATCCTTGCCCGCGAACTCCGTCATTGCCGTCATTGCCCCCATGGCCGCCGCCATCCCCGGATCGCTCCCCGTTTCCGCCTAACAAACCCGGCACGGCCAACCCCACTCCGCCAAGCTCGGCTGGCGGATCAGCGTCCAACAATGGACCTACCGCCGCGTGTCGCTTTTCGATGGCCTCGTGATGGCCGCCGGGGTCGACCTCCGCTGCTTCGAGCCGTGAAGGATCGAGAAGCGCGATTGGCGGAGTCAGGTTTAACGCCGCAGGGGCAGGCCATCGTGGCGATGGAGATTGATCTTCCGTTGTTCCGCTGAAATGGCCAAGTTCTCGAAGCCATGGAATACCAGCGTCAAAGCAAGAGGTGGATCACCTTCATGGAGCACGGATGGTTTCTAGGAGTCGCCGTGATATCCCTTCTGAGCGCGCTGGTCTTCGGCTTTTTCACGAGCTAGTCCGCCGTGGCGCGCATGGGCTGCCTTGGCGTGGCACTCGTGTTTGCAGCAAGCGGGGTGGCCCTGGTCTTCCGCGGCAAACTTCCCCTTTATCGGCAGCGGCGCTTCTTCACGTTCGGCAGCGCTGCATTGCCGGAAGTGGGGCGAGCTTTGTACCGCCGGGGCTATGGGTTCATTGCCGTTGCGGTTTTCCTGATGCTGGGACTGCTATTAACCACGGAGTGAGGGGGCTTCCGGTCACTATCAATCCTGCGGTCCGGAAAGGAATGTCCCGGCTCCAATTCGCGCTCGAAGCCTTCCCGGTGGTGACGGATGAGGGGGAGCGCAACCTTGTCAGAGAGTCATGAGCTTCTCTTCCTCACCCGGGCAGGGGGTGTGGTTCCGGAACATCGAGCTGAAGTCGCTGGAGGAATAGGCGGATCACTGCGCCTTCTCCTCGATCCACTTGAGGCTCGTTGCCTTGCACTCCGCGCAGAAGGCTCCGGTTTCGCGGTCGACGGTGTCGATGCTGGCTTCCGCGTCCTGCATCACGCAGCCGGCCTTCGGGCAATGCGGCAGGCCGGTGACGTGGCCAACTTCGTGGATCGCGACTTTCCGCAGCCGCTCGCGGAGTTTCTTTTCATCGGCACCGCGGGCTCCCAGGCGGAAGGTGGAAACGATACAGGTCCGGCCGTCGAGTTCGCCGAGGCCGAAGATACCCCAGTCGACATGCTCGCCCTTGGTGGCGGAGATATCCTTCTCGGTGATGCCGATGACGACGGGCGGCTTGGGGCCGGCGGTTTCGTGGAGGTGGTCGAGCAGGGTATCGGCGCGATAGCGGGACCGCGGCGCATACCAAGCGGATTTAGGCAAGGGGATGGACTTCCGCACTTCGACCGCCACGCCGAAGGCCTGCTCGAGGCCTTGCTTCACGATTGCCAGGCGCTCCGCTTTGACCGGGCCCAGCGGTTGCACGGCGATGGCGGCAGGCCTTTCGTCCGCCGCGGAAAGGGGAAGCACGAAGGCAAGGAGCAGCAGGAGGAACGTGCGGAGATTCATTCTGGTGATGGAATTACTCCAATCAGACTGCCCGATTCCGTCCTAGCCACAAGCTTGGGGAATCAAGGCAGTTTCTTCTGCGGCGCGCCGGTCCGGATGACCTTCACCGGGGTGCCGACCTTGGTGACCTCATAAAGCTTCGGAACAAACTCTTTCGGCAAGCGGATGCAGCCGTGCGACGCCGCTTCGCCGGGGCGGGGGATTTCGCCCTGATGAAGGCCGATGCCATAGTGTGTGATCCGCATCCAGTAGCGCATCGGCGCGGGGTGGTAGATCTGACCCGGCGGCACCGGGGTGGTCGGCTTGGCGTCGCCGTTGGTGACGTTGCCGGCCTCGTCGGTGATCCAGCCGTAGCGGTTGGAGAATTTCACCTCCATCTTCTCGGTGATCTTGTAGCTGCCGGGCGAAGTGTCGTGACCTTCCTTGCCGGTGGAGACGAAGGACCAGCCGATCGGCCGGCCGCCGCGCTGGTAGGTGGCGGTCTGGGAGGAGAGGTCGATTTCCACCGATACTTCGCCGGGGCCGCGGTCGTCGTCCCACTCGTACATCACATGGGTGGCCTTGGGCGGCGGACCTTTGTGGAAAAGTCCGCAGGACCCGAGGGCGGCGGTGAGGCAGAGCAGCGAGATGCGGAAAGCGGCGGAGGAGAGGGATGGCATGACGGGGGAAGCGACGCGGAGAGATAACGAGGTCGCGGCCTCTTGCTCCAGTCTTTTTGAAATCACCACGTCCGGGGCTGGAGCGGTGGCTTGCGGGCGGGTAGAGTTTGCGCATGGAAGTGCGGTCGGAGAAGGACAAGATGCTCGCGGGGGAACTCTATCAGGCCTTTGGCGCCGAGTTGTTCGGCGAGCGCCAGTCGGCGAAGCGGCGGTGCCGGGAGTTCAACGCGACGACCGAGGATCAGATGCCGGAGCGCGAGGCGATCCTGCGGATGCTGCTCGGCTCCTGCGGGGCGAACGCCTTCATCGAGCCGTCGTTCCGCTGCGACTACGGCTACAACATCCACGTCGGCGACAACTTCTATGCGAACTACGACCTGATCATCCTCGACTGCAGCGAGGTGCGGATCGGCAACAATTGCATGATCGCGCCGCGGGTCTCGATCTTCACCGCGACGCATCCGCTCGACGCCGCGACGCGGGTCGCCGGCTATGAGTTCGCGAAGCCGGTGACGATCGGCGACAACGTGTGGATCGGCGGCCACGCGGTGATCAACCCGGGGGTCACGATCGGGAACGACGTGGTCGTCGCGGCAGGTGCGGTGGTGACGAGGGATGTGCCGGATGGGGTGGTGGTCGCCGGGGTGCCGGCGAGGGTGATCCGGAAGATGGACGCTGACATATGATTTTGCGGGCACTACTCCCGTTTGTTTGCACCTGCGGCGAAATAGTAGATTACAGCTAGGTCTTGAAATCAGCACTCGCTACTATCACTTCAAAATCTTCACTCAAATGGAATATTGCGTAATAGCCGCTTTTATATCCATAAAAAGCGACCCGGTAACCAGCTCCGTCACGCCTCAGATCCACTATTGAAATGGATGGATCAATGCTCTTGTCGAAGAAGAATACTCCCAGGTAATCACCGAACTGCAGCGGATTGTAGGGAAATTCCGACTGGCAGGATTTTGCGCTCGCGATCAATTGGCCGGAGGTTTCCTCATCCAAATTGATTGCGTTGAATTCCTCGTCATAACAAACCAAGTTCGGATAAGCTAGCGGTATTGCGATCATGGAAGAGCGCAAGATGAACAAAGAAGCAATCACGAGGATTCCAATTCGAAAGCAATACTTCCTTGTCATCATGTCCTCTCTTCAGATCTACGGGCAGAGATGTCCACTCCAATCAGCCACTCGGGGCAGTCCCCGCAAAATCACATTTCGGTGGGCGTAGGCATCAGGCGGTAGCGGCCTTTCGTTTCAAGGGGCGCTTGCCGCGGGTCGCAGGCGGCTTCTTCACCGTCGCCAAGGAAACTTCACGCACCAGAACGTCGGCGGGAATGCCGAGGCGATGATGGAGGGAACGGATCATGGGCAGGCTGAGCGGACGTTTCCGGTTGAGGACTTCCGACACCTTGCTCTTGGAACCGATGAAGGGTTCCATATCCTTGCGGTCGAGTCCGAGCTGGTCCATTCGGAAGCGGATCGCCTCGATGGGATCGGGAGCTTCAATGGGATGCTGCTCCTTCTCATACTGCTCGACGAGTAAGGCCCAAAGTTCGAGTTCCTCCTCCTGCCGGGACCCCGGTTTGGCGTCCATCAACGATTCGACGAAGCCAAGCGCTTCTTCGTAAGCCTCCTCGGTTTTGATGATTTTCGGTTTCACGGCAGTCAGATGGATGCGGCGTCGATCTTGTCATACTCCGCGTGTGTTCCTACGAATCGGATGAAGACGATGCCTGTGTTGTAGTGGATTTTCACGATCAGACGGTAGGTGTTGCCCTTGATGTTGAAGACCACCCGGTTCTCCGGCAGGATGTCGGCGGAAGGGAAGCGCTGCTTGATTTCGTTTGGTTCGTTCCAACGCGTGTCCGTGGCTTCCTTGAACCAGGCTTTGAGCGGTTGTTCGGCATCGGCGTGGCTTTCCCAGAATTCCCGCAGCGTTCGAACCGCGATAATCCTCATGCCAGACTGAGGCGGGACCGCAGGCGGTGCAAGCCCGGAGTTCCCTTTTTGGGAACTTTTTCCGGGTTTGCCCGGCTTACGCTTCGCGCTCATGGAGTCTCATGCGCTTGGGGCCCCCTCTCGTCTCGGTCTCCGTCCAATACGGTCTCCTCACTTCTTCCTTTGGTCCATCCGGACCTTCGGGTCGGCGGGGACGGGCTTGCCGGTCTGATCGACGGGATGGGTGAAGAGGTAGCGCCAGACGTCCTCGTAGAGGAGCTTGCCGGACTTGTCCTTGGGCGACCCGCCGCCGGGGACGACGCAGTTGTGGGCGCGGTTGGCGTCCTTCTTCACGTCGGCATCCGTGATCAGGCGGCGGCTGTTGCCGTAGGGCGGGGCGGTCTTGTCGACGTCGACCAGCGGGCCGTGTTCCTGCAGCTTGAGGAGCTGCCAGGAGCGCGGGTAGTGGTCGCCCTTCCATCCGTCGTCGAGGATGTGGGTGAAGCCGAAGTAGCGGTTGCCGGGGGTCGCGGAGGGGAGTGCTTGCCAGGCATCGAACTGGTCGCGCGGGCCGGAGAACATCACGACGCGGTCGACTTTCACGTGCTTGGCCATGCGGGCGGCGGTGGTGGAGCCGTGGGAGATGCCAGTGAGGATGACCTTGTCCCAGATCAGATCGCGGCCGCCCGGGGCGATGAATTGCTTCCAGTTGCCCTGCGGGTGCTCGCGGTCGAGCCACTTCACGAACTCCAGCGAGCGGCCCATGATGCTGTCCGGCTTCGGGATGCTGACCGCCTTGCTGAGGTCGGCGCCAGTCGCGGCTTCGAGGCGGACTTTCGACAGGAAGAGATCGTCCTCCGGCGGCGGGCCGCCGTAGAGCTTGCCGAACCAGCCATTGGCGTAGTGGACCTGAATGGCGTGGTGACCGTAGCTGGAGACGCGTTCGAAAAGGCCTTGGTTATGGCCCATCAGCCAGATCACCAGCTTGCCGGTGGACGGGACGCGGGTATCGACGCTGGCGTGCTGGAGGTCCTGCGGCTTGGCATCGCTGCCGAAGACGAAGCCGATCTCCGGGTGCTCTTTCGCCTGGCGGTCGATCTTGCTGGCGCGGGCCTTGAGGTCGTGGCGTTTCGGGGCGGGATCGGCTTTTGGTGCGGCGAGGGCGGAGGCGGTTAGAAGGGCGAGGAGGATGGGGCGGAGGAGCATGGGGAAGATGGAAGATGGAAGATGGAAGATGGTAGATCCAGATTATGCGTTCCAGGCGGGGACGGACTTGGCGATATCCCACATGAGCCGGTCGAGGGCGTTGGCGAGGTCTTTGCTGCGGGAGTTGGTGAAGCCGGCCCAGCAGAGACCGCTGGAGGTTTGGACGGCGATGGTGGAGGTGCCGGGAAGGCTGCCGCTGTGCCAGCGGTTCGGGGCGGCGTTGACGGCCCAGCCGCTGGCGTAGCCGGGGTTCGCCTGGGTGGGGGTCATCATGGTTTTGAAGGAGGGCTTTTTCAGGAGGTCGGAAGGTTGGGCTGAGCCGTCACAGCGGACGAGGAATTTCACGAGGTCGGCGGGGGTGGCCAACCAGCCGCCATGGGCATCCATGCGGCGGACGTTCATGCGGTAGGGATCTTCGCCGTTGCGGCCGTGGTAGACGACTTCGCCGGCGATCCGGTCGGCGAGGGTGTTGCCGGCGATCTTCATCCGCTCGATGCCGCAGGGGGCGAGCACGGATTTCTGCATGAAGTCGGCGTAGGGCTGGCCGGAGACCTTCTCGATCACGCGGCCGAGCAGGCAGTAGCCGAAGTTCGAGTAGGCGTAGTTCTCGCCCGGGGCGTGCTTGAGCGGCTGGTCGCGGAGGGTGCGGGCGATGAGTTCCGCGTGGTCCATTTCCGGGTGGCGGAACATCGGGTCGTCGCGATCGTTCTGCCAGCCGCCGCTGGTGTGGGTGAGAAGGTGATGGACGGTGATGTTCGCGAGCTTGGGACTGCCGCCGATGCCCAGCAGCCCCGCCGGACCGTGGACCTTGTCGTCGAGCTTCAGCTTGCCCTTCTCGACCAGCAGGAAGATGCCGACGGAGGTGATCGGCTTGGAGATGCTGGCGATGCGGAACAGGTGGTCGGTGGTCATCGCTTCGCCGGCCCCTTCATCGGCCATGCCGAAGGCGGCCTGGAAGACGGGTTTGCCGCGGTGGGAGAAGGCGACGGAGAGGCCGGGGACCTCGTGCTCGGTTATGAACTTCTTCGCGATCCTGGCGATGAGGGTGGATTCGGCATTCGAAGGCGCGGGTGTTTCAGCGGCGCGAGCCGGGTAGGGGAGCAGCGGCGCCAGAACGGCCGCCGGAAGTGCGGAGGCAATTCGCTGGAGGCAGCGGCGTCGGGTCATGGGCTTCATCGCGGACGTCAGGCAACGTGACTGGCGGGTGAGACCTGTCAAAGCTCCGATCTGATTCCCAGGCGCCGATTTAACGGACTTGGACGAATCGCGAAGCGCGGGTAGACTCCCGCCGTTCACCTCCACCCGATTTGACCCGTCAGCCCGCAATCGCCACGATCCGTCTTCGTGCCAGCCTCGCGGTGTGGGGGATGGCCTGCGCTTCGGTAGCAGGTGCAGTTTACCATGTCGATCCGGCGGCGGGGAGCATGGCGAATCCTGGCACGGCAACGCAGCCATGGAGCACTCTGGAAGCCGTTTTCGCGGCGAACAAGACCTTCGCCGCAGGGGACGAGATCGTGCTTCGCAGCGGCTATCACGGCGCGCCGACGGTGACGGGGACGAATGCGGGCGACGTCACGATCCGACCAGACACCGGAGCGAGTCCGAAGTTGAGGAACCTGGTGGTGAAGTCGGGTGCGCGCTGGGTGATCGAGGGGCTCGACATCTGCCCGGGTCACGAGGTCCCGGGGTCGGGTTACGACGCGACCGTGGTCGAGATCGAATCGTCCGCCAGTCTCATCACCCTGCGCGACTGCACGGTCCGGTCCGCCCTTTCGACCCGAGGCTGGACCGTGGACAACTGGAAAGACCTCACCATGCGGGGCATCCGGACCGCCGCACCCAGCACCACGTTGTCGAACAATCAGGTGGAGACCACGAGCTTCGGCATCACGACCCGCAAGACGGCCGCCTTCACCCTGGTCTCCGGCAATCTGATCAAGGCATTTTCCCATGACGGCATCCAGTCGCTCGCGGACGATTGCGTGTTCGAGTCCAACACGGTGAGCGACGCCTACGTGTCGGACAGCAGCCACAATCATGATGATTTCTTCCAGAGCTGGTCGGCCCCGGTGGACGGCTCCACGGCGGTCGGAGGAACCACCGTTTACCGGGTCACCTTGCGCGGCAACACCTTCATCAGCCGGACCGATCCCGGGCAACCGTTCCCTTCCAATCCCCAGGGCATCGGCTGCTTCGACGGGTATTACGAGGGTTGGGTGATCGAGAACAATCTCATTGCCAGCAAGACGAGCCACGGCATCGCGTTGTATGGGGCGATCAATTGCAAGGTGGTCAACAACACGGTGGTCGAGAATCCGTTCGACCCCGCAGGCGGATCGACCCGGCCGTGGATCAAGATCGCGGCCCACAAGACCCGCCCCGCGCTGTCCTCCGGGAATCTCGTTCGGAACAACATCAGCGCGAAGCCGGTGGATGCGATCGCCGGCAGTTCGACCGTCGATTTCCACCAAACGACGACGGCCGACTCTTCCTATTTCGCGAACCCCGCGGTCTTCGACTACTCGCTGAAGGCCACCGCGCCGGCGAAGGATGCCGGTATTGAAACGGAGGCCCCTCCAACGGACATCACCCGGGCTTCCCGCGTGCAACCCTATGACCTCGGTGCGCACGAGTTCCTCGTTTCTTCCGGGCAGACCTACGCCGAATGGCTGGCCGCGAACAACCTGGCGCCGGACGGCAGCGGAGCCGGGGCTCCGGGTGAAGATCCGATGGGCGACGGAGTCTGGAACATGATGAAGTTCAGCCTCGGTCTTCCGCTGGCCGCCCGCGGATACGGCGGACGGGTGGTCACGGGAATCCATGCGGCCGGGGGCAGGCGCTATCTTTCGCTCACCTACACCCATCCCGATCCTGCGCCGAGCGGCGCGAGTTATCAGGTGCTGACCTCGCCGGACCTCTCAAGATGGTCGGCCGCGAATGCCGTGCCGGTGAGCGACACCGTGGCCGGCGGGCTCCGGACGCGGGTGGTTCGTGACGCGGTGCCCATCGGGGAGGACGCCACCCGGCGGTTTATTCGTCTTGTCGTGGACGTGCCTTGAGCGGTGAATGAGCCGTCCCATGATCCCGCTCCGCATCCTGTATCAAGACGAACGCCTGGTGGCGATCGACAAGCCGGCCGGGATGATCGTGCATCCGGGGCGCGATCCGGAGGGGCCGGAATGGATCGCAATGAAACGCCTGCGCGATCTGTTAGGGCGGCCGGTTTATCCGATCCACCGGCTGGATCGTCCGACTTCCGGCGTGCTGTTGTTTGCACTCGACCGCGAAACCTCGACGCTCGCGCAGCAGGCCTTCGAGCGGCGGCGGGTGGAGAAGAGCTACCTCGCGGTGGTCTGCGGGGAGGCGGCCGAGCGGTGGTGCTGCGAGATCCCGTTGCGGAAGAATCCCGAGGAGCCGGAGGTTCATGCGCTCACGCGCTTCGAGCGACTGCGGCACACTCCGTCCGGGTCCTTTTCCGGAGATTCATCACTGAGCCTTTCCTTGCTCAGGGCGACGCCGGAAACCGGACGCTTCCACCAGATACGCCGACACTTGTTAGAAGCCGGTCTGCCGATCGTCGGGGATTTCCGCTATGCCGGTCGGGAGCGAAGCCACGAGCTGGGGGAGATCCTCGGCACCGGCACGCGGATGCTTTTGCAGGCGAAAGTGCTGCGGATGAAGCACCCGCATTCCGGTGAGGACCTCGTGATCGAAGCCCCGCCCGACGAGGATTTCTGCCGGTGTTTCCCCCAAGGAGTGGCGGATATGCATTCAATGCGTCCGCTTCCATAGGTAGACCCAGCGCTCGGAGACCGCCTTGCCGGTCTCGTCCTGGAGCTCGCAGGTCATGTCGAGGTCGTGGATCTCCTTGCCGGGATCGAGCACGAAGAACGCGCGCAGCACTTGCGGCATGTGGAGTTCCTTGCTGCGGCCCATGCCGGCCGGAAGGTCGTCGACGTTTGGCATGCTGATGTCGGTGAGGTCGACGTGGATCAGCTTCACGCCCGGTTGGTTGACGGTGACCACCGGCTTGAACTTGGAAATGTCGTCCCACTTCGGATCGCCGACTTTCTTCTCCGGGTTCAGCGGCTTGGCGAAGTCGATGGTCATCAGAACCTCGTCGGGCTTCTGGACCGGGTTGCCGGCGCGGGTCGCCTTCACCGTGAAAAGGCCCGACGGCGCGGGATCGCGCAGCCATTTGAGACGGTAGTGGAAGCGGAAGGGCTTGGCGATCTCGAGCAGCGGCATCGGCTCCCAGACCAGGATGACGTTGTCGTTGGTCTCGTCGATGGTCGGCATCTCGATCAGGTGGAGCCGGCCGTTGATGAAACCGGAGACCGGCTCGACGGTCACGCTCGGGCGGTTGTGGTAGCCGGCCTCGACATCCTGATAGGAAGCGAAGGATCGGTCGCGCTGGACGAGCGACCACGAGCGCGGGCTTTCCATCGCGAAGACGCAGTGGCGGAACTGGTCCTTGGTGTGTTCGAGCGGGCGGTAGTGGAGATTTCCGCTGCCGAGTTCCATCAGGAAGCCGTCGCTGTCGTGCACCTCCGGCCGGAAATCGTAAGGCCGCGGGTGGGTGTTCTCGCCAAACCAGAACATGCTGGAAAAGGGCGCGAGCCCGAGCTGTTGGACCGGGCGGCGCAGGGTGATCTCGGCCTCGACGTCCATCACGGTCTCGACGCCGGGAGTGACGGTGAACTTGTAGGCACCGGCAACGCTCTCGCCTTCTAACAGGGCGTGTGCGACCAGCGACTTGGCGTCCTTGGCCGGCTTCTCGAGGTGGAACTCGGTGAAGTCCGGGAACTCCTCCGGCACGCCGGGCAGGCCGCTGTTGATCGACAGCGCCCGCGCGGAAAGACCGTACGGCGCACCGGCGGGGATGGAGCGGAAATAGCTCGCGCCGAGGAAGACGAGGAACTCGTCCATGTAGTCGGCGGAGTTCAAGTGGGTCCGCGCCCGCCAGCCGGCGTAGCCCGGAGGCGGCGGGGTGCCGGCCGGGATCTTCTGCTTGCCGTAATCGAAGAGGGCGGTGTCGAAGGCGAGCGGCTTGTCACTTTCACCGGCGACTTCAAAGAGCGAGACGGTTTTCTTCGCGGTCCAGCCGGGGTGGAAAAAGTCGATCGAGAAGGGCCCCTGGTCCCACCACAGTCCGGATTCCATCTTGAAACGGATGTCGCGGTGCTGGTCGTAGGTCAGGTTCGCCCAGAAGTCGTCGAGCTTGCCGGGGCGTGGCGAGTAGGGCTTGGCGGCGAGGTCGCGGGCCTTGGCGCAAAGGGCGTCGAAGGGTGCGTCGGCAGCGGGAGCAGCGAGGGACAGGAGTCCGAGAAGGAGCGCGGCGGTGGTGGATCGGGGCTTCATGGTCGGTCGGTTGCGGGATTTCTGGCATTCGTCGCACCGGGATGCAAGGGTCGGTCCCCCGAGAAGGAAACCTTATGAGCGATGTGACCTGTCCGATGTGCGAGATGACCGAAGTGGCGATCCATGCCGACCACCACGAATGCCTGACCTGCGGCCACGAGTGGCCGCTTGCCGCCGAGGCGGAGGAAGCGGCGGGCGACCAGGTCGTGAAGGACGCCTACGGCCACGTGCTGGCGAACGGGGACATCGTCGCGATGATCAAGGACCTCAAGCTGAAGGGCTCGTCGCAGACGCTGAAGATCGGCACCAAGTCGAACGCGATCCGTCTGGTCGATGGCGATCACGAGATCTCCTGCAAGATGGACGGCCTCGCGATCTGGTTGAAAGCCTGCTTCGTCAAGAAGGTGGGGATTTGAAGGAGGGCCGGAGAGCTTCGATCCAGATGAGCCCCGCCTCCACCCGGCGCCTTCACCTTGCCCTGCGGATCCTGGTCGGATCCGTGTGGATCTTTCACGGGCTCTACAGCAAGTTGCTCGATGGCATTCCCCGGCACCGCTTGATCGTGGCGCGGGTGTTGGGCGACCACGTCGCGGCGGTAGCCACGCTCGGCGTCGGGGTGCTGGAGATCTTGCTGGGAATCTGGGCCATCACCCATCGCCTGCCGCGGGCTTGCGCTGCGGTGCAGACGGCGGCGATCGTGGCGATGAATTCGCTGGAGATCGCCCGGGCTCCCGACCTGCTGATTTCGGCACCGGGGATGCTGTTGCTGAACACTGCGTTTCTGGGGATCGGGTGGTACAGCGCGACGCGCCCGTCGCTTCAGTGAAGCCAGCCCGCTTGAAGCGCAGCGCAGGCCGCGAAGAGGGCGGTCAAGGCGAACCAGATCACGGTGAAACAGGCATGCAATGCCGTTTCGAGCGACTTATCGCGCCACAGGGCGGCGGGGTAAACGAACCACTGGAAATAGAGCCGGCAGGCCCAGAAAGCGGCGAAGGACCACGCGATCCAGGCTCCGGCCCGGGTCGGAATGAGGAAGATCGCCGGATCTAACAGGCAAGGCAGGCCCATGATCACGAGGACCAGGCAGATGAAGAAAGTGTGGACGTGGAAGATCGCTTCGTTGGCCGGGGTGAGCTGCTTGCAGTCTTCCTTCCAGCCGAGTCGCCGGCCGATCGGGAGGTGGAGGGCGGCGAGCAGGATCAGCCCGACCCCGGCGATGCGGAGGAGGATCGCGAGGAGATCGGTCATGAGGGATCGAGGATGAAGAAGCGGATCCAGGGAGTGACGGGGAATTCATCGACCGCACGAAAGGCGGCTGCTTCCCAGCAGCGGCGCCAGCTTGCGGCGGAGTGGAAGTGCAGGAAGCCGGGGCCGAAGGCGATGAAATTGGCGGGATCACGGAGGTGCTCGGCGAGGACGACGCGGCCGCCCGGTTTCAGGCAGCGGCGGGCTTCATGGAACCAGGCGGTCCGCTCGTCTTCCGTGCGGAATTCGTGAATGGCCAGGAGGCCGAACACGACGTCGGCGCAGCCGGATTCCACCGGCCAGCGGTCGAAGGCGGCGGCGATGGTGCCGGCGGCGGGTGGATAGAGTTGGCGCGCCCGCTGGATCGACGGCTCGGTCATTTGGGCGGCGTCGAAGTGGTCGAGCGTCACCCACGCGGCGGGCTGGAGCTTCGCTTTGAGACCCTCCGAAACCTCATCGAGGCCGGAGTGGCAGAAGACGACGCTATTGATCACCGCGTCGCCGAGCGCGCGGTCAAGCCAATGGAAGCGATAGAGATCCGAGCGGTCGTAGATCAGGTGGGCGACTCCGAGTGAGATAAAGAGAAAGTAGCCCGAGCCGGCGAGGGCCGCGGCGCAGGCGAGTTTGAGGAGGGGCGGATCAAACCGGACGAGTCCGGCCAGTGCGGCGAGGAACACGACCGCGGCGGCGAGGTAGAGGTTCCGGTTGAAGCGCAGGATGTTGATCATCCCCTGCCGAGGTCCGCGCGGGTTCATGCCGGACCTCCCGGTTTGACGATGCGTCCGCGCTCCCAGCGGTAGGGGATCTGGTCCACCGTGAAGGCGTTCGCCGCGAGGGGCGCGATGCCTTTCAAGGGCGGCTCGTCGAAGAGCGCGACCTGCCACGATTTCAACTCTACCGGCCGTGGCGTCCAGTCGTCGCGGGTTCCCTCGATGACCACGAAGGAGCCGTCGGCCCGGGGGCTGAAGGTGAAGGGCATCGGTCCGGCGAAGCGCCGCGCGGTGCGCCAGTCGGGGAAGGGCGAGCCAGCAGGGAGGCCGATGTCGCCGCCTCGGTCATCGAAAGTGAGATCCAGCGAAGTGCTGCCATCCGCCCGAGTGGTCTGGATGCGGGTGGTGGTACCGCGGGTGTCGATGTCGACCTTCACATGGCGGTATTCGTAGCCGGTCATCAGGTTGCCGAGCCGGACCATACCCTTCTTGTCGGTCTCGCTGCCAATGATTTTCAGCCCGCGGAGCCGTCGGCCCGACGCGTCGCGGAGCCGGGTGAAGATGCGGTAGCCGGCGAGAAAGAAATCCTGGCCCAGCGCGGCGGGGAAGCCGGCCGGGCGGAGGTGCCGGGTCCACACGAGGGCGACCGTGACGAAGCCGAGTCCTTCATAGCCGTCGATTTCGAGGCCGGCCGGGACCAGCGGCCGCAGGACTTCCTCCGGATAGGCAAATGATACGGCGACCACCCGGTCGAGGGTTGCCACGACGGGGAACGGGTGTCGCTTGAAGAAGTCCATGCGGGCTTAGGGCTTGCGGCCTTCTTCGATGTCCATCGGAAGCCGGGCGACGAGGACGATGCCGGAGACGGTGCGGTGGGGGCTGCGGATGGGGAAGGGCATGGGGCGGTGAAGGAAAGGATCGCAAGAAGGTTGTCCCGGACTAGAGGTCGTTTGTCGCCTCTTCGGTGCTTTCCATCCGCCAGAAACGGCGGGCTTCGTTCATTGGCCAGGTTCCGAAGTCCTGCCAGGCTCCGTCGCCGGGACGGCTGGCGGCGGGCGGTGCGCTGAAATCGAGATTGGTGGAGGTTCTCAGGTCATGGCGAAAGCCCACGCGGGTGATGGCGGAAATCTTTGCCTGGCCCGGCGTGGTCCGGGTGTCCACAACCCAATGGAGCGGGCTGTCAAAGTAGGCGCGGGCGTCCCATTCCATCACCTCGACGGGTGTGGCATTGTTCAACGCGGTATAACTCATCCCCATGCCCGGAAGTTTCTGATAGAGCATCTGCAGCACCCCGTCCTGCTTCCATCGGGGTTCGTCGTAAGTCACTTCCCAGAAGCCGAGGTTCTCGGTGGTCAGGTTCATCCGCGACCACCGGTTGCGGCCGGGGTCCTGCGCGAGCGGCTCGGAGAAGACCACGGTGATGCCGTTGAAGCGGTTGTCATTGTAGAGCACGAGGATCCGGTCCTGGGCATCGTTCAGCACCACCGGCCGACCGACCCAGCTGGAGCCGAGCTGGGCTTCGGAGTAGCGGGTGGCCGGACTATCGATGTTGCGGGCGGAAACGGTGCGCTGATGCCAGGCGCTGCCATCGTGGAAAAAGATATGATACTGTCGGGTGTGGTCGCCGGCTGCCGCGTCATCCGCCCACCAGTTCGCTATGATCGGCCGGCCGGTGCTGTCGGTCGTCATGCCGGACTCGTTCATGATGCTGTGGCCTTCGGCGAGGTCCTTGACGATCTCCGGGACGTGGTTCGCGCCGAGGTTCTTGAAGCTGGCATTCTCGACGACCGGCACGGAGATCGCAGTTCCGTTAGAGCGTTGCCAGCTCGTCCCGCCGTCCGGCGAGCGCAGATAGACATAGCGGTGATTGGTCTGGTAGCCGGATTGCCCCGCGGGTGAGTCCGAGTTGTAACGGAAGACGCCGGCGAGGTGGACCATGCCATCGGGACCGAGCGTGAGGCGGTCGGGATAGAAGCAGTTGTCCGGGATGTGGCCGCGGCCGAGCATAAACGGCTGATGGATACCGCCGGCATCGGCGTGGACCGGCGCCCAGGTGCTGGTGGCGATGCGGTAGCGGTTGATGAACCAGTCGCCGGTGCCCGAACCTCCCTCGCGGAAGAGGAACAGGACATCGCCGTTTGGGAGCGTTTGGAATTTCGGATAGGTGACCCCGTTCTCCTGGCCGGTCATCCCGGCGGTGCCGAGGCTGGTCATCACCACCGGCTCTGTCCCCAGCACCGATGCCGTGCTTTTGGCATAGAGCAGGGCATTGCCGTGCATCCCCCAGCTCATGTGCAGGAATCCGTTGCCGTCGATGGCGCAACTGATGACGTTGTGGGTGTCGTTGATGTTGAACGACACGAAGCTGGTGGAGAAGAACTGCCACTGGGATTCCCCGACATTGCGGCGGCCGACGACGATGGTGTTGTTCGCCGGGTGGGCGGCGTCGCTCGAGTGGCGGCGGTAATAGGCGATGATCTGCCGGTTGCCGACGGTGATCAGGTTGTTCTGGGCAAAGGCCACCGAGTTGATGGCCGAGCCGGCATAGCCGTTCTCGTCGGTGGCGGGATTGCCATCGGTCACCGGGATGAAGGAAACCAGGGGCTCTGCGACCGGTGCGGGATCGTCGGACGGGCTCTGGCTCAGTGAAAGGGAGAGCAGGGTGCCGGTGACCGCGGTGTTCGAGCGGGCAAAGCCGACCGAGTCGATGTTCTCGTCGAGCAATGCGGTGGCGGGGCGCACCGTGGTGGAGGTCGCGTCGGCGGGCCGCTTGGCATACCATGTGGATTTCCAAGTGCCCGTGCCGCCGGTGGTATCGAGCATGATCCGCAGTTCAATGGTCCCGCCGGTGCCGCCGGTCCAGTTCGTCCAGTTCACCGTGCTGGCGGTGCCGACGGCGGAGTTGTTGCCCAGGAGTGCTGAGTTCGTGGAAACCGCGGGCGTCGCGGAACCCCGCAGGAACATCCACGACTTGCCGGTGACCGTGGGGCCGATGAAGCGTTCGTTCCCCCCGGCGATTGTGCTCTGTCCCTTGGCGAATCCGAGGGCGAGCCACTCGTTGCTTCCGGCGGCGGCTGTGGCAGTGAACCGGGCGTCCAGCGTGTATAGCCGGCCTTGGACCGGGGTGAAGGCAAGCGTCGCACTGCCGCCCGTGTCGCCGCTGATGGCGCCATTGGCGGAGAACTGTGGGGATGCCACCCAGGTCTGGGTGCCGGGGCGGGTGTCCGGTGCGACATTGTTCAAACCGCCGCTGCCGTTGAAGTTGTCCGCGAAAATGACGTTCGCGGCGAGCGGCGCGGCGGAGAGCAGGAGAAGGGCGACGGTGCGGCGGATCATGGGCTGGCGAGCCGGGGTGCTGGGAAGTTGCCTCGTTTCAGGGATACTTCAAGACGAAGGCAATAGGTCGTATAAGTCGTATAGGACCTATGAGACCTATTCTTCCCTCTTCCGGTCGCGGTGCTCCAGCCGCGCCCGGGTCATCCGCTCGCGGAGGCCACCCTTTTGCAGGAAGTTCTTTTCCAGGCTCCGGATCTGCCGATCCAGCAGGTAGTTCGCCTGGTGGAGCAGGCAAAGGGCGATGTTCGCGATGACTTCCGGCGGCCGGGTGTCCATGAAGCCGCGATAGGTCTCGTAGCTTTCGTCGGGGAGCTTGCCGAGGCCGCGGACGTAGAGCGCTTCCTTCGATTCCTTGCCCCAGACCGCGTGGTCGCGGACCCGGAGGTAGTCCTGGTAGTCAAGCAGCAGCTCTTCCAAACTCGCGCGGGCGACGTTGGTCAGCTTCAGCTCCATCTCGGTGGAGGTGAGGGAAGCCTTGCTGCCTTCGGCGATGTTCTGCTTTCCCGAGCGGGCGGCCTGGACCATTTGGTCGATGGTGCGGTCGCCCTGTTTCAGGAAGCGGTCGCAGAAGCGGTGGGTGAGGTCGAAAATGATCTCGGCCTTCCGGTAAGAGAGGAGTTCCTGGTAGTTTCCGCCCTTGGGGAGGAAGCCGGGGGAGTTTTCGGACATGGGAGGGGAAGGCGAAAGGCAGTCGGAGGGAGGCGAAAGGCAATAGGTCTTATAGGTTCTATACGACCTATTGCCTTTGGTCTTTGGATAAGCCACCGGGTGCCTCCCAACAAATTCTTTCACCGGGCCAGCTTTCATACCGGCGTGTAAACCTCCGCCCCCTTCTCCACGAACTCCTTGCTCTTCTCCTCCATCCCCTTGGCGATGGCTTCTTCTTCCGCGATGCCTTGCTCGGCGGCGTATTGGCGGACGTCCTCGCTGATCTTCATCGAGCAGAAATGCGGGCCGCACATGGAGCAGAAGTGGGCGGTCTTCGCACCGTCCTGCGGCAGGGTCTCATCGTGGAACTCGCGGGCGGTGAGGGGATCGAGGCCGAGGTTGAACTGGTCCTCCCAGCGGAACTCGAAGCGGGCCTTGCTGAGGGCGTTGTCGCGGTACTGGGCACCGGGATGGCCCTTCGCGATGTCGGCGGCGTGGGCGGCGAGCTTGTAGGTGATGACGCCGACCTTGACGTCCTGCTTGTTCGGGAGGCCGAGGTGTTCCTTCGGGGTGACGTAGCAGAGCATGGCGCAGCCGTACCAGCCGATCATCGCGGCACCGATGCCGCTGGTGATGTGGTCGTAGCCGGGGGCGATGTCGGTGGTCAAGGGCCCGAGGGTGTAGAAGGGCGCCTCGTGGCACCACTCGAGTTGCTTGGCCATGTTTTCCTCGATCATGTGCATCGGGACGTGGCCCGGGCCTTCGTTCATGACCTGGCAGCCCTTGGCCCAGGCGCGGGTGGTGAGTTCACCCTGGACTTCGAGTTCGCCGAACTGGGCCTTGTCGTTCGCATCGGCGATCGAGCCGGGGCGCAGGCCGTCGCCGATCGAGAAGGAGACGTCGTAGGCGGCGCAGATGTCGCAGATCTCGTCCCAGTGGGTGTAGAGGAAGTTCTCCTTGTGGTGGGCGAGGCACCACTTGGCCATGATCGAGCCGCCGCGGCTGACGATGCCGGTCATCCGGCTGGCGGTCATCGGGACGAAGCGCAGCAGGACGCCGGCGTGGATGGTGAAGTAGTCGACGCCTTGTTCGGCCTGCTCGATGAGGGTGTCGCGGTAGAGTTCCCAGGTGAGGTCCTCGGCCTTGCCGTTCACTTTTTCGAGCGCCTGATAGATCGGCACGGTGCCGATGGGGACCGGCGAGTTGCGGAGGATCCACTCGCGGGTGGCGTGGATGTTCTTGCCGGTGGACAGATCCATCACGGTGTCGGCGCCCCACTTGGTGGCCCAGCGCATCTTTTCGACTTCCTCCTCGATCGACGACGCGACGGCGGAGTTGCCGATGTTGGCGTTGATCTTCACCAGGAAATTGCGGCCG
>NEUO01000035.1 GCA_002304315.1 Verrucomicrobiia bacterium Tous-C4TDCM | reverse complement strand
CTGCGCTTTCGCCAAAGCCACATTGAAGAGTTCTGGCGGCCACTTTGGAAATGGCTTCTCGCACTCTCCTGGCCCGCGCCTCCCGAAGGCTTCAGCCTCGATCTGGACAGCACTGTCTTCCAAAGGTCTGAAAAAAGGTCCGTCCCTAAGTAAAAAAAGCTTGCATCGAATCTGCTACTCTTCCAGCCTCCGACCATGCGACTGCGACGCCTCAAAGCCCCTGCTTTCCTTCCGGTTGCTTACTACCACTGCGTTTCGCGGGTGGTGGACCGGCAGTTCGTCCTCGGGGAGGAGGAGAAAGGCAAGATGGTGGAATATATGCGGACCTACGAACGCTTCGGCGGGCTGCGGGTGATTTCCTACTGCATCATGTCCAATCACTTCCACATTCTGGTGGAAGTGCCGCAGCGACCGGACGCGGCGGCGCTGCCGGATGACGCGGGGCTTGTAGGCAAGGTTCGCGCGTGCCTCGGTGACAAGCTTGCGAATGAACTCGAGTGGCAACTCGAACTGCACCGCAAGCAGGGGAACTCCTCAGCGGCCGAAGAGCTGCGAGAGCGATGGTTCGGCCGGATGTGGGACATCAGCGCGTTCATGAAGGTGCTCAAGCAGCGCTTCACCCAGTGGTTCAACGGCCGCCATGCCCGGCGCGGGACGCTGTGGGAGGACCGCTTTCGCTCGGTACTGGTGGAAGGGAAAGGCCAGGCGCTGCGGGCGATGGCGGCTTACATCGATCTCAATCCGGTCCGCGCGAAGATCTGCGACGATCCGAAGGACTACCGCTGGTGCGGCTATGCCGAAGCGGTGGCGGGCGGAACAGAAGCGCGGGAAGCGGTAGGGTTTCTCGCTTCGCTGAACCCTCACGGTGGCACGCGACCGGCGGCTGACAGCGAGTTGAAGCAGAGGGAAGCCCTGCGCCTCTGGCGCTGCCACCTGTTCGGGATCCCCGGGAATGAGTCCCGACAGAAGGAAGAAACCGCGAAGGGCGAAATGGCCGCAGCTTACCGCGACAGGATCCCGAGGGAGAAGGCGCTTGAGGTGCTGGCGCGAGGCGGGAAGCTCTCGGAGGCGGACTACTTGCGCTGCAAGGTCCGCTATTTCAGCGACGGAGCGGTGATCGGAGGGAAAGCCTTCGTAGAGGAGATGTTCGCCGCGTTCCGGGACCGTTTCGGGCCGAAGCGCAAGGACGGCGCGCGGCCGATGCGAGGGCTTGCCGGAGAATCGAAGGACGAGCGGCTTTTCAACTTCCGACAGCTTCACACCGGCGTGTTCGGGTAGAAATAGTACGGTCTCGATGAGCAGGAGGGCGTTCGAGAGACGTTTTTAGGTTCGTGCAAGATCACATTTCAACCACGGCAAATGGAATCGAAGGAGGATCCGGAAGCTTGCGGCTCCCGGGGTGGGGGGGGCTTGACTCCTGAATCTGTTAGGCGTTTGACGACCCTTGGGGAGAAGTTCCTTGGTTCTGCCTACTCCGTTCGGATCACCGGAGAGTCGTGCTGATTCGCGGGCGGGTTGTGATCCGGCCATCGGTGCTCAGGGAGGTGGGAGGGGCGGCAGGAAGCAGAATTAAATCAATCGTTTGACAGCTGGAGGGGGCAATACCAGCTTCGGACGAAATGAGTGCGGTCGCAGGAGATTCCAAGGTAGCCACCAAGCAGCGATTGATCGAAGCCGCGGAGGAATTGTTCGCGGACGAGGGATTTGACCGGGTCTCCGTGAGGGACATCACCACCAAGGCCGGGGCGAATGTGGCGGCGGTGAACTACCATTTCGGCAGCCGCGAAGGGCTCGTGGCGATCGTGCTGGCCCGCTACATCAACCCGGTGAACGAGGAACGGCTGGCCCGGCTCGATGCGCTGGAGCGGAAGATCGGCGGCAAGCCGGTGCCGGTGGAAGAGGTGCTCGAAGCCTTCGTGCGACCCTTTACCACCCAAGTCCGCCGTTCGGAGCTTACGGAGAAGCTGTTTTTCAAGCTGATGGGCCGGATGTTCGGTCAGGAAGGCTGCAACCTGCCGCCGGTGGTGGAGACCGTGTTCGTCAACATGCTCAATCGCTTCCAGAAGGCATTCGCGAAAGCAATGCCAGGGCTCGCCGCGGATGATGTCTGGTGGCGCATCCACCTGATGGCCGGCGCGATGATCCACACGATGGCGCATGCCGACACGCTCCAGCGCTTCTCGGGCGGGGACTCGGGCAGCCCGACGCTGGAGCAGACCTTGTCCCGCTTCATCCGCTTCACGGCAGCCGGCATGCGGCAGGGTGCGGATGATCCTCACGAAGGAGAAAAGCCGAGGGGGCCCCAAGTGGAATTCCCGTTCTAACAGGTTCCTCGATGCATTCGTTCTGTAAGAGCGCCCTGGCGGCAGTTCTATTAGGTGGCTGCGCCTTGCAATCGCCCGCATCCCGCAGCGGCGAGGCAGGGAGCGCTCCCGGTGCTTGGTCGGCGACCCGCGAGGCGAAGGCCGGGGTCGACCACCACTGGGTGCGAAGCATCGGAGGCTCGCCGTTGGTTTCGTTGGTCGGCGAGGCCCAGCGCGCGAATCCCAGTTTGCGGGCCTCCGCCGCGCGGGTCGATCAGGCCGCTGCGCTCGCGAAAGTGGCGGGGGCGGAGCGCTTTCCGAGCATCGGTGCCGGAAGCCAGGCGGGTCGGCAAAAGCAGAACTTTTTGGGCCAGACTTCCACCGACAACAGCTTCGGCGTTTCGCTCCAGGCGGCATGGGAAGTCGATCTGTGGGGCAAGGTCAAGGACGGGGCCGAGGCCGCGATCGCGGATGCCGAAGCGCAGGCTCAAGCCGACCGCGTGCTGCGATCGTCGCTCGCCGCGCAGGTCAGCAAGGCGTGGCTTGCGGTGGCGGAGTCGAACGAGCAGGTCGCGCTGGCCGAACAGGCGGTGAAGTCGCGCGAGGAGTCGTCGACGCTGGTGCGCGAACGCTTCGAACGCGCCATCGCCGAAGACGGCGGATCGGCTGCGCAGGTGCGCTTGAGTGAAACCGAACTCGCCACCGCCAAGGCCGACCTCGAACGACGCCGTGGCGAACGCGAGCGGGCATTGAGGCAACTCGAGTTGCTGTTAGGCCGCTATCCATCGGGTGCCGTGTCCGGTGCCGCGCGCTTGCCGAAACTGCCTCCCGCCCCGCCCGCCGGACTGCCCTCCGAGCTTCTCCTGCGGCGTCCCGACATCCTGCAATCGGAACGCCGCCTCGCCGCCGCCGGCCGCCGTTCGGACCAGGCGGTGAAAGCGCGCTACCCGAGCATCAACCTCACCGGCAGCCTCGGCACCACCACCGACCAGTTGGAGAAAATTCTCAGCAGCTCGAGCGGCGTGTGGGCGCTCGGTGGCAGCCTGACGCAGCCGATTTTCCAAGGCGGGCGGATCCAGGGCGGCATCCAGAAGGCCGATGCCGCCGAACGCGAAGCCGTGGCGAACTTGCAGCGCGTGGTGCTCGATGCCTTCGGCGAGGTCGAGCAATCGCTGGTCACCGAAATTTACCTGCGCCGCCAGGAATCGGAGATCGCCCGCGCGGTCGAACTCTCGAAGGACGCCTCCGCCCGTGCCGGCGAGGAATTCCGCAACGGCACCGGCGGTGTGCTCACGTTCCTCGCCGCGCAGAACCGGGAGATCGAGGCCTCATCATCGCTGGTCTCGGTCCGCCGCCTGCTGCTCGACAATCGCGTCAACCTCCACCTCGCGCTGGGCGGCGATGTCGTCCTGCACGGACCCTGACCTTTCCGCATGAACCGGACTTTCCGCATCCTCATCGCCGCTGTCATCCTGATCGGCGGATTCGCCGCCTTCGGGTTGCTTGCGAAGCTGAAGAAGACACCGCTGCCTTCCAATCCGCCGAAGCCGTTTCAGGAGGTGGAAACCATCACCGCTCGGAAGCTCGATCTGAAAGTGGCGATTCCCGCCCAAGGCACCGTTGAGCCGGCCACCGTGACCCGCGCCGCCGCGGAGGTGGAGGGCACCGTGATCGCGGTGTCGCCGGAGTTCGAGGCGGGCGGGAATTTCAAGGCGGGGGATGTCCTGTTAGAGATCGACCCCTCCGACTACAAGGCCGCGCTGGCCCAGGCCGAGGCCGCGCTGGCGGATGCCAAGCTGTTAGTCGTGCAGGAGGAAATGAAGGCCGAGCAGGCGGAGCGCGACTGGGAACGGATCGCGACGCCGGGCCAGAAGCCGGGCGACCTGGTGCTCCGCATTCCCCAGCTCGCCGCCGGCCGAGCGCGGGTCGAGGCGACGCAGGCGGCGGTCGACAAGTCGATGCGCGATCTCGAACGCACCAAGCTCCGCGCGCCGTACGACGGCCGAGTCCGGAAAAAGCTGGTCGACCTCGGCACCCACGTATCCAAAGGCAACGGGCTCGCCGAGTTCTACGCCACCGGCACGCTCGAAGTCCGGCTGCCGGTGCCGCGCCAGGACGCGGCGTTCTTCGACCTCGCCGGCCAGGCGATCACCCTGCGTGAGACCGGCGGCCAGGGCCGGAGCTGGCAGGCGGTGGTCGACCGCACCGAAGGCGAGATCCAGCGCGAGAACCGCTCGATCATCGTGGTCGCGCGGATCGACGGCAGCGCGGCCGATGCCCCCTTGCCCGGGCAGTTCGTCCACACCGAGATCGGCGGCCGCAGCATCCCCGGGCTGGTCCGGGTGCCGCGGCGGGCTTTCGCGAAAAGCGACCGAGTGCTGGTGGTCAGCGACGGCCACATGGTCACCACCCGGCCGGTGAAAGTCTTGCGCACCGAGAAAGAAGACGTTCTAGTTTCCGAGGGCATCGAGGACGGGGAGCAGCTCTGCGTCACCGCGCTGACCGCGGTGATCGAGGGCATGGAAGTCAAGGTCGTCAGCCGCGACGGCAAAGAAGTCAACGCCGCGCCCGAAGCCCCATGAAAGGCCTGATCTTCTTCTGGGCGCGCAACAAGGTCGCGGCGAACTTCCTGATGCTGGCGCTGCTCATCGGCGGCATCTACACGTGGATCAAACTCAAGAAGGAGATCTTCCCGGAGATCGCGTCGAACTTCATCACCGTCCAGACGCCCTACCCGAACGCCACGCCGGAAGAAGTCGAGAAGGGCGTCTGCGTCCCGATCGAGGAAGCGATCCAGGACCTCGATGGCATCGAGCGGCTGACCTCCAACTGCGCCGAAGGGATCGGCTTCGTCACGGTGCAGGTGACGTCGGGCAAGGATGTCCGCAAGGTGCTTGGCGACGTGAAGAGCCGCGTCGATGCGATCCAGAATTTCGCCGAGAGCGTCGAGAAGCCGATCATTTCCGACGTGCTGATCCGCAACCAGGTGATGAGCGTGGCGGTCACGGCGGACACCGACGAGCGGACCTTGCGGGCACTGGCGGACGACCTCCGCGACGACCTGTTAGCTTTCACTGGCAAGGCCCCGACAACCGCCTGGGAAAAGATCAAACGCGGGGTGGCCAATGCCGTACTCGGCGAGGCCCGCATCAGCCAGATCGAGATCACCGGGATCCGCGACCATGAGATCTCGATCGAGGTCTCGGAAAACACGCTGAAGGAGTTCGGCCTCACTTTCGAGCAGGTTGCCAACGCCGTCCGCTCGACCTCCATCGACCTTCCCGGCGGCTCGGTCCGCACCGCCGCGGGGGAGATCCTGATCCGCGCGCAGAACCGCCGCTACGAGGCGCCGGAGATCGAGGCCATCACCGTGCTAACCCGCCCGGATGGCAGCGTGGTGAAACTGTCCGATGTCGCCAAGGTGGTCGACGGCTTCAAGGAGGAGGACCTTTACTCCCGCTACGACGGCCATCCGGCGATCGTGCTGAACATCTTCCGCACCGGCGAGGAGGACACGCTGCGGGTCGCGGGATTGGTCCGCGAGTTTGTCGCCGAGAAGGCTGCCCACGTGCCGAAGGGTGTGAACCTCGAGATCTGGAACGACGAGTCGGTCCTGTTGGAGGGTCGTATCAAGCTCCTGTTAGGCGACGGCTTTCAGGGCTTCATCCTCGTTTACATTGCTCTCGCGCTGTTCCTCCGGCCGGCGCTGGCCTTCCACGTCGCGCTGGGGATTCCGATCGCCTTCGCCGGCGCCCTGATCGCGTTGCCGCAGGGCGATATCTCGATCAACATGATCTCGTTGTTCGCTTTCATCCTCGTGCTCGGGATCGTGACCGACGATGCGATCGTGGTCGGCGAGCGGGTGAACGAACGGATCGAGGCCGGCGAGCCCGCCCACCTCGCCGCGCCGCGCGGGACCTGGGAGGTGATGAGCGTCGCGGCCTTCGGCGTGTTCACCACGATGATCGCCTTCATGCCGATGTTCGGCGTGCAAGGAGTGAGCGGGAACATCTGGCGGCAGATCCCGTGGATCGTGATCCCGGTGCTGATCGTCTCGCTGATCGAGACCAACCTGATCCTGCCCGCCCACCTATCGCACCTCAAGCCGATTGACCCGAACCACCCGAGCCGCTTCCTGCGCCTCCAGCAGAAGGTCGCCGGCTCGCTCGACCGCTTTGTGAAAGGGGTTTACGGCCCGCTGTTAGTCCATCTGATCCGTTGGCGGCACGCCACGGTGGCGGCCTTCGCGACGGTGCTGCTGATCGTGCTCGGTCTGCTTGCAAGCGGCCGTCTCGTGAAATTCGAGTTCTTCCCGCGGGTCGAGGCGGAGATCATCAGCGCCAAGCTGACCCTGCCCAACGGCGTGCCGGTGGAGACGACCGAAGCCGCCGTGCGGAAGATCGAGGAGGCGGCGCTCGAGATCCAGAAAGAGATCCAGGACGAGGAGGGTCAGCCGATCATCAAGCACCTGCTCGCCAGTGTCGGCTCGCAGCCCTACACGCCGGGCCTTAGCATGGGCGGGGGAAAGGGCGTGAACGTCGGCGAGGTGACCGTCGAGCTCCAGAGCGCGGAATCCCGCAACCGTCCGGATTTGCTCGCCGACGCGATCATCGCCAACTGGCGCAAACGGGTCGGGCCGATTCCCGGCGCGGTGGAGCTTTCCTTCCAGCTTCAAACGTCAGCCGGCGGCAACGCGGTGGACTTGGAACTCACCGGGCCGGACATGGACGAGCTGGATGCCGCGGCGGAATTCATGAAGGCCGAGCTGGCGACCCAGGAGGGCGTCATCGACATCGGCGACAGCAATCTCGAAGGCAAGCGCGAGGTGAAGCTGGCGGTGAC
This sequence comes from Verrucomicrobiia bacterium Tous-C4TDCM, assembly GCA_002304315.1. Taxonomy (GTDB): domain Bacteria; phylum Verrucomicrobiota; class Verrucomicrobiia; order Verrucomicrobiales; family Akkermansiaceae; genus Haloferula. The sequence goes on along the minus strand of NEUO01000035.1, from coordinate 21,348 downwards.
GCCGGAGGGCGAGGCGCTCGGGCTGCGGCTCGACACCATCGCGCGGCAGGTCCGCCAGGCCTTCTTCGGCGAGGAAGTCCAGCGCCTCCAGCGCGGCCGCGACGAGGTCCGCGTCTATGTCCGCTATCCCTACGAGGAACGTCGTAGTTTGCAAAATCTCGCCGACATGAAGATCCGCTCGAAGGAGGGCGGGGAGATCCCTTTCAGCGAGGTGGCGGCGGCCGAGGAAGGCCGCGGCTATGCGGTGATCCGCCGGGCGAACCGCTTTCGCTCGATCAATGTCACCGCCGACATCGACCGCACCAATCCGAACGCCAACGCCAACGAGGTGGTGGAGTGGATGAAGGCCGATGTCTTCCCGCGAATGAACCAGAAGTTCCCGTCGGTCATGTGGGGCTTCCAAGGCGAGCAGAAGGACCAGCGGGAAAGCGTGTCGGATCTTTCGAAGGGCTTCGTGCTGGCGCTGTGCGGGATCTTCATGGTCCTGGCGCTGCCGCTGCGGAGCTACGTGCAGCCGCTGATCGTCATGAGCGTGATCCCGTTCGGGATGATCGGCGCGGTGCTGGGGCACATCCTGTTCGGGATGAATTTCAGCGTGATGAGCATCATCGGCGTGATCGCGCTGGCCGGGGTGGTGATCAACGAGAGCCTGGTGCTGGTCGAGTTCATGAACCGCTACCGCCGCGAGGGGCACACCGTGCACGAGGCGGTGCTGCGCGGCGGGCGGGCGCGATTCACGCCGATTTTCCTGACTTCGGTCACCAGCTTCATCGGCCTGTTGCCGATGATTACCGAGACCAGCGTGCAGGCGAAATTCCTGGTCCCGATGGCCGTCAGCCTCGCTTTCGGCGGGTTGATCAACCTCTTCAACACCATGCTGCTGGTGCCTTGCGTCTATGCCTTGTTCGAGGACATCCGGCAGAAGATTTACACCCCGGAGGCGCTCAAGCGCCACGAAGAGGATCTGGCGCTGGAAACCAATGAGCACGCGTTGGATAGCGGGAGTTGAATTGAAACATCAAGCGCCGGGAAGAACCGCTGCCACAAACCGGTCGGTTTTCCGCAAATTCCGCGTGGCGGGTCCGTATTCCGGGCTCTACTTTCACCGCCATGCAGACCGTCCCCGTCGAACACACCGACCCCACCAACGCGACAATCCTGGCTGTTTCCGAGGATTTGGTCGCCGGCTTCCAGCGCCAGCCATTTCATGCAATCGCCGAACAGAGCGGGGTTCCGCTGGAGACCGTCCTGGAGCGGATCCGCGCGATGGTGGAGGCCGGGATCATCCGCCGGGTCCGCCAGACCCTCCTTTCCACCAAGCTCGCCCACGGCGCGCTGGTGGCTTGGAAAGTCCCGGAAGAAAAGCTCAACACAGCCTTCGATTTCATGTCGAAGGAGGACCCCTTCTCCGGCCACGTGGTGATCCGCTCAACCGATACCGAAGTCTCCGGCTCCGGCTACCGGCTGTGGACCACTTTGAAAGTGCCGGTCGGCGAGTCACTCGACGAACACGCCACCGCCCTGCTCCGCCTGACCGGAGCCACCGAATACCTGCTGATGCCCGCCAACGGGGTTTTCGCCCTTGGCGTCGGCCACATCCGCCGCCGCGCGCTGGAACCGGGCGACAAGTCCGACGAGCCCGCCGTCATGATGACCACCGCGACCGTCGAACTTTCTCCGGAAGAATGGCAGGTTCTGCTTTCGCTCAAGGAGGAGCTGACCCGGGATGAAATCCGCGCCAACCCCTGGGACGACCGCGCCGCCGCCCTCGGCATGAGCCTGGAGCGCTTCTGCGAGATCGCCGAGGGGCTCAACGAAAAGAAAGTCATCGGCCGTTTCTCGACTTTCCTCGAGCACGTCAAGCCGTCCGCCACCGGCGAGAGGGTCACCCGTTTCAACGGACTCTTCCATTGGGCCGTGCCGAAGGGCCGCGAGATTGAGGCCGGTGCCGAGGTCGGCCGCCACTTCTGCATGACCCACTGCTACTGGCGCGAAGGCGGTCCGCAGTTCGGTGACGTCAATGTCATGGGCGTCGTCCACGGCACCGAAAAGCCCCGCGTGCTCGAGCACAAGGCCGCCATCGACCGCCACCTCGAATCCGTCGGCATTCCGGTCTCCTACACCAACGTCTTCTGGGGCGGGCGCTCCGAGATCAAGCCCTCGGAGATCTCGCCCGTCGTTTACAAAGAGTGGCACGCGACGCACGGAGAAGTGCCAAGTGGGCAGTGATCAGGGAAAGGCGGGGAAGTGCCGAGTGATCAGTGATCAGTGAAAGACAGGGACGGTGGCGGATTGCCAATTGCCGATTCTTGATCAATCCTCACGGAGCGCCGGTGAGTCGGCGCTCGAGATTATACCTCATCGCCAACGACCGAGCACTCGGAACTCGGAACTCGGAACTTTTCCCACTGATCACTGATCACTGATCACTGATCACTTGGCACTTGGCACTTGGCACTTGGCACTTCCCCTCTGCGACGAATTCGTCACAAGCGCTCCGTTCCCGGGGTCCCGGGGTGTCCCTAAAGCTCAGCTCGCATGCAGAAAATCCTGATCATCGAGGACGAGCGCGACATCGCGGACCTCGTGGGCTTCAATCTGGAGCGGGCGGGCTATGAGGTGCTCAAGGCGCACGACGGCATCACCGGTGCCGACATGGCCATCCAGTTGCGCCCCGACCTGGTCATCCTCGACTTGATGCTGCCAGGCAAGGACGGCTATCGGGTCTTCAAGGACCTCCGCCGCGACACCCGCAGCAGCGGGATCCCGGTCATCATGCTCACTGCCCGGGCGCAAACCGAGGACCGCATCCAGGGTCTGGAAGCCGGTGCCGATGACTATCTGACCAAGCCCTTTTCGCCCAAAGAGCTGATGCTCCGGGTGCAGGCCGTGCTCAAGCGCAGCGACGGCCCTCCAGGCCTCGTGGAATTCAGCTACGGCCCGTTTCGCTTCGATAAGAACGCGCTCAAATTTTACCTGGACGGCGCAACGGTGGAACTCACCTCCACCGAGTTCAAACTGCTGCTCTTTCTCACGGAGCGGGCCGGCAAGGCCCAAGACCGCAACGATTTGCTCCGCACGGTCTGGGGCTACAGTGACGAGGTCCACAGCCGGACTCTCGACACTCACATGAAACGGCTCCGCCAGAAACTTGGTGAACATGCGGCGATGGTTGAAACAGTCCGTGGCATCGGCTACTGCGTGTCGTCCCACTGAGGATGCCCGAGCCTTTCGTCATCATATCCGTATTTGCAGCGCTCTGTGCCCTAGCGGCACTCGCGGTCACGGCTTTGCGCCTGCGAAGGGCGCGCAAGGAGTTCGCCGCGGAGGTGACCGCCTGGCGGACGAAGCTGGACCTCGACCTGCGTCATGCCCGGGAAGAGCGCGACCAGCTCCTCGACGCGCTGGGCGACGCCTTCATGCTGGTCGATGCCCGGGCGCGCGTCCTCTTCGCCAACAAGGCCGCACGAACCCTCTTCCGCGGCCGCGACCTGACCGGCCGCACCATTCACGAAGCCTTCCTCGACCAGCGCCTCGCCGCCGCCCTCATGCGGTGCTTGGAAACCGGCGAGGCGACCGTGACGCGCGCCGTGCTGCCCCAGCAGTCGTCGCCGCTCGGCGACCTGGAGCGTCGCGGGATGAATGCCTGGGTCATCGATGCCGCCCGCCTTTCCGAAAGTCCCGCGGAAGAACCCACCACCCGAGTCGTGATTCGTGACGTGACCCCGGAGTATCAGACCGAGCAGATCCGGAAGGACTTCGTCGCGAACGCCTCGCACGAACTGCGCACTCCCTTGGCCATCATCAACGGCTACCTGGAGAACCTGATCGACGACGATCTGCTCGACGACAAGGAGCTCAGCCGCCGCTTCCTCAAAGTGATGCGCAAGCACACCGAGCGCATTTCGCGAATTGTCGAGGACATGCTGGTGATCTCCCGTCTGGAGTCCGGCGAGGCCGGATCGCTCAAGATCAAACCGTTCCGCCTGCGATCCTGCGTCAACGACGTGCTCGAGCGCCTCGAATCCGTCATCCACAACCAGGACGCGCAAATCCGGATCGACATGCCGGACCTCGACCTGACCCTCGCCGGCGACCGCTTCTACTGGACGCAGGTGCTGTTCAACCTCGTCGAGAATGCCCTCAAACAGAACCCCCGTCCCGGCCTCACGGTGTCCATCGGCTGCGCCCGGGACGATCAGGCCACGCGGATCTGGGTCAGCGATGACGGCGTCGGCATCCCGAGCGCCGACCTCGCCCATATTTTCCGCCGCTTCTACCGCGTGGAGAAGCATCACTCCCAGGAAGAGATCAAGGGCACCGGGCTCGGTCTTTCGATCGTCAAGCGGGCGATCGAAGCGCATGGCGGAACCATCGAGGTCACCTCGATCCCCGGCCAGGACACCCGCTTCACGATGTCAGTCCCCCGCGAAGCCGAAGCCCGTCTCCTTGCCGAAGCCGAAGCGAACGCGCTGCCGGAGCTCGGCAGGCTGGGCGACTGAAAAGGGGCTGAGCGAACCGTGGCTGGTGTTTCGCCAATTCACGAAGCGTGCCGCCTCGTTCCTACTCACCATGGTTGCTGGCATGTTGGGACCAGGGATGTTTCGGTTTATGAGTGAATTCGGTTCGCGTTGAATGGGTCGCGAGGGGACGGGGCGGGGCAGTGGGTCACTTGGACCGCATCAGCCTCTTGCCGATCCAGTTGCCCAGGGCGGCTCCGCCCAACGCCAGCACCGGGATCAGGAGAAAAAACTTCTTGCCGATCAGAAACAACAGAGGAAACCCGAGGAAGAAGCCGAGAAAGAAGCCGATGGCGGCTCCGATGATGCCGCCCAGCAATTGGCGTGGATTGAATGTGTTTTCCAACGTCAGCGCGCGCAGAGGTGCCTCACTCGCGGCATTCGCCAACACATCGAGCAAATCATTGGCGACGTTCAGCAGGCTTTCGCGCTCCCTGCCCTTCAGGATCGTGTCACTCACACCGGGTCTGATGATCCGCGTTTCCGGCGCGCGGATCGCCAGGTATCCGTCCTGCACCTCGATGAAGCCGGTGACGGTGGTGGAGAGGAAGCGCAGGACGCTGGGTTTGCAGATCGTAGCCACGTCCGAAAGGCTGGGAACGAGATGATCGGCGGATTTGATCGATGCCTCCATGGCTTCAAAAGCACCTCCGGCGAAGAGGCTGTAGTTCTTGTTGAACGCATCGACCATTTGCCGCTCATCGGGCGGGGCGAGTGGGTTCACCTTCAGATCCAGACCCTTGATGCCCAGGAAATTCACTCCTCCCGTCTCACGGCGCGGCATAAGGTCGAAATTCGGGAGATCGAGTCCGGTGGTGGGAATCAGGATGATCGTCCTCCAGACAAAAAAGTAACCATCTACACCGTGCTCACTGACCATGACGTCGAGAATCTCAAACGGCCTGTTTCGATGGACGCCGAGAACGTGATCCCGGAAACCTTCCGCCCTTCTGAAGATATCGAGGCTGCGCGCGCCTTCGGAGATCACCCCTTCCGATTCCGAGTGGAACTCGTAACCGTTTTCCTGGGACCATTGGGCGCTTTCATTCTTATGGTCGTTCATGGCTTGGTTTTACAGAATTTATTCCACAGGCACAGAGGTAACTCTTCCAGGGCTGTCGCCTTCCGCCTCGACAAATATGGGCATCGTGCGCTGATCGGCGGCGATGTCCGCGTGGATCTGGAAGCGACACCTTCAGTGCCACACCTCGAGAGGCCATGGACTCACAAGGATCGTTCATTTCCCGCGGCCAAACTCACTCGCGAAGGCTTCCGCTTCATCGCTGTCTTTCGGCAAACCTTGATAGATGGTCTCCAGTGCCTTGATCCGGTCGGGACCCTGCGGGAGGGTTTGGATCCATTTCATGGCGTTCTCAGGATCGTAGGGATAGACCTTGGCGGCGTAGGCGCTTGCGACCGCGGTTTTCTCGGGACTGCCGGGGGACTTGTTGAGCCATTGGCCGACGGCTTGGTAGTCTGTCTCTGTCCACCGGGTGGCGAGTTCGAAAGCACGTTCTTTCGCGATCTCGTCCGGCACGTCACTTTTTGCAAGCCAGTCGAGCCATTGGGCTGTTTCGCCGACTCGCACCTTATCCTGCATGCCCTTGGTGGCAGCGACAAGTTCGTCACTCGACAGATTCGCAGATCCGATCCAATCGGTCAGTTCAATGAATGAACCCTTTGCGTCGGGACGCCCGAAGGCAAGCTCGCCCAACTGACCCTTCACGAGTTCCTGTTGTTCGGGGGTGACCGCGAAGTATCTCATCTCTTCGAGCAACTCGGCTCGTTGGGACGGGCTTTCCGTCCCGAATTTTGTCGCTAGGCCGATGTACTTCGATTGAAATTCCGGCGGTGCTTCAGAGAGGGATTCGAATACGATTTGGAGGTCGGGTTGTTCGCCGCTGTAGTAGTAAATCAGATGGGAAAATGAGTCGTAACTCTTTCCATCACCGATGCCAAATTGCTTGGGCGCTTGACTCATCATCCGGGCCATTTCGATCGGGTATTTCACAATGAAGACCTTCTGGACATAAACATCGAGTGCCTGCCTGGCCTGAGCATTCAGGTCGGGATTGTTGCCGCATTCTTCCATGAACAGCTTGATCTCAGAAGGATCGAGTGCCTCCAAGCGGCTTTTCAGTTCCTCCTGCAGCCTCGCCAATTCTTCACTGGATACGGAGTCGGGACTCTGGGCGGCATCGAGATAGATCGCAAAAAAATCACGCGCGAGGGTTTTTACTTTCTTCTCCCTCGCGCTTTCTGCCTTGCGCCGCTCGATGTTGATGGGTGAGTCGGGATCCATGCCGGGGATTGCCCTGACCTCTTCTGAGAGTTTGTCAGTTGTTGCTTCCTCGCTCGAGTATTGCCGCTTTTCCCGCCATCCCAGAAGAGCTGCGGCGATGAGGATCAGAGCGGAAATCAAAAGAGAACGAATCATGGCTCAATTCAGTTTTTCCAGCAGTTGGTTGCGGAGCGTGACGTCGGTGATTTTGTTTGCCAGCCCCCGCGCCCGGTCTTTTGGAAAGGTGTTGCTACCGTTCGCGGTGCCCTCGATCAATGGAATCAAGAGTTCGTCTCCCGCACCTGAATCAAGGTAATCAAGAGCGGTCTTCTCGACAAAATCATAAGACTCGGGGTCATTCAGCTTCTTGAGGAAAGTTTGGAGGGCTACTCCCGTTGCTCGATCAGCGGAGGAAGGGTCGACCGCTTGAACCCATTTGCGATTTTCATCGAATTCATTGCGACGCGGGTCACCGCCGCCACTGACTCTCATGGCCCGATATTCCGCAAACTCCGAGAACTGATCGGCCAAAAGGGCGGTGCGTTCTGCCGGGGAGACAGCAAAGCTGTCCAGGATTCTTTTGGCACTATCCGGATCGCTATCGTATTCACCCCTGAAATTATATTCAAAAACACTCGTTTCTCTAAGTAGGGCCACATACTCCTCCGTCGGCATCGTTTTGCGGAGCAAATCAACCAGCGACTGCCTTTTCTCCTTGGGAACTACATCCACGTAATCACCGAAGCGTCCGCGCAGATCCGGCGGAAGATTGTTCATGATCTGTTCAGCGGCGGCTGGATCCGAATTGATCAAGGACATGATATAAGCAGATTCAAACGGAACCTTGGCGGGAGATTTTCCGTCAAGGGTCTTATCAAAGACGTCGGAGGCAAGCTGTTTCTCATACCAGTTCGTGGCCGCCGCGGGATCTCTCGCGAGCCATTCATCGAATCTTCCTAATCCGCCGGCTCCACTGTTCTGGTTTCTTGCGAGGTATTGGCTAAACGCAAATTCCGGATTCTTGTTTTCGAGTTCATCCAGCATCAGCGATTCGAGCTCATTGCGAAATGGGGCATGAACAGGGAGACCAGCCATCTCCGTGTAAGCTCTCGTGAGCTCGTCCCCGTTCATTTCGGATGCCAGCGTTACGAGCCTTTTCCAAGCCGCCGTGTATCGATATCTGGTTGCCGGCTCATCATTGTTCGAGAGAACGAGTCTTGACCAATCCCGGGAGATACCCACCCAGTCGCCCGAGGGGCTGTCGACATTGTCCGGTGTTTTTCTCTCGCGCTTCGGCCTGGCATTCGCCGCTACCCTCGTCCTATCGCTCTTGGACCTGGCATCGTTACGATTCTCTCGAGAAAAAGAAGACTTTCCTGGGCTAGCGAGCCTCTCCCGCATCACGGCATTCTCCTTCGATACGGCGTCGGTGGATCTGCGCAACGAGGTAAGCCATGACGCAGCGATGATCAGCGCAACGAGTGGCGGGACGCAATGGATGGCTTTCATGGCTCATTCTGGGGAGGACGACTCATCTTACAATGTTCGCTGAGTTTCTACTCTTGGATTCAAATAAATCGGCAAATCCGGCACAAGGCTGGAGTCGTGTGACAGGATCGTCACAAGGCGCGTTCGTCCTCCGTCGCGGACGGCGCGTTCCAGTTCCCGCACCGTCGGTCGGTGAACTGGTGGACTCTCCCCCGGCGAAGGGGCTTACGGTCCTTGCGCAACCCATTTCCAGCAGCCCGGGTGGCCCGCATCCTCAACCTTTTCGCAACGACTGCTTCGCGTGGATCGCTCTTTTCTGTCGAACCCGGCGCCCTGTTAGGCCTTGGACCGAGCCGCATTTCCGGGTCCCGAAATGGAAAAGTTTCATGGATCGATCACCTACTCTTGTGGGCTTAAGGCTCACTTTACCGGTCCGTGTTCTCGGGCAGTGGGATCGATTGCGGCCCCCGGGCTGGGCTGGCAGCCGGAAGGTCAGCCGACGACGTTCGGAGCATGGCTTGAAATGAACTGTTCCCCAACTGATTCTTCCCTTCGCAACATTGATTTCCCCGATGTTCCGCCAAGAGGCTTTGGAGGCAGTATCGTCGCCTTCCATGTGCGATTGGGGTCAGAATGGTACGGGGTAGACCGATCAAACCGAGATTAGCTGCTTTCCTCCATGTCCGCAGTCAGTCTTGCGGACACGTCTTTTAGCCAGTGCTCGTCTCTGCGGAGTGAGGCTACCCCATCGCTCCTTCCAGCGCGGAATAGATGTGCTGGGCATGGGCGCGCAGGACTGACTTTTTACCGCTTGTGCCTTTGCCGCTGCTGGCAAGTGCGGACTCCAGCCACTGCACATTGCCATCCGTCCCGATAGCATCCGGCAATCATTGGAAGAATCGATCTGGAATGCGGGCTATTGCCAAGAATTATCTTTTGAGATTGAGGCTCGCTGGGAAAGCTCATGGAAGGACTGCATCATTTGCACTTGCCACAACGATGAGATGACGGAGTTCATCGGCGACATCCGCTGGATCATTCACCGTCGCACCGATTTCAGCATGGATCAATTCGCGGAAACGCGCGCGCAGCCGATGGATGGCGACTTTCACGGCGGTCTCGGACAGGCCGAGTGAAAGCGCGGCTTCCGCTTGCGACGTGGTGGCACCGCCGTTGAGCCAGGGTTTCAGGACGGTGAAGGTATCCGCTTTCCTCGAGTGCTCGGACTCCAGGGTAGCAAGGGCCCGGGCGATCAGTGCGAGGGCCCATTCGCGATCGAAAGCGAGAGTGTCGTCTGCGAGACCGGGCATCGGCAGTCCGGGTGTTGTGTCGCTTTCGGTGACGATCGGAACATGCTCCACCCCGCCGCCGCGTTTGCCGGCGAGGGCAGCCGCCCGCTGCTTGGTGAGGAAATGTTTTAAGGCGCCTAACAAATAACTGCGGAATCTTCCACGCCCGGGATCCGGCGCGCCGAGGCCTCCCGCGAGCACATCCTCGAAAAATGCGTGGGCCATTTCGCGCGCCGCATCGTCGTTGCGCCCTTCGCGCCGGAGAAAAGCGACGACAGGCTCGTAGTAGGCCGCGCAGAGGTCCGAGAGCGCCGCCTTCGCATCCTCGCCCTCGCCGTGCGAGCGGAGCACGAGAGTCCAACGGGTGGGATGGAATGAGGAGTCGGACGTCATCATGTCAGTGGGCGGAGAGATCCTTCGCATCTTCCCCCATGTAGGGCAACTCGGGCCTCTTCGTCTGGGAAATGACTTTCAAATCACTTTGGTATCCGAATTTTGCGAACGAACGGGACAAATCGTTCAACTTGGTCTCGACTGCGCGTTCGGCCTCGTATGGATCCTTCGCAAATGCGAAAACATCGAAGGCTCCGGGACTGCCCTTTACCGGTGCGAATAAAATGCTTGAGCCGAAATGCGCCCACAGGATTTCGGCGGCATCCCCGCTCTCCGGCTTGAACTCGATGCGCTTGGATGCCCGGAAGGGTGGATCCCAGACTCTTCTTATCGCCCAAATTCCATTGATGTTGAGAAACTCCACGGCATGGCGCTCGAGTGAACCGTCATGCTTGCGGATGGCCGCGTAGGCGATGGCAATGTCCGGTGAATCAACGATGTTGGTGACCTTCAGGTATTCGAGATCCCCTGAGAAAACGGCCATCTCATCAATCACCGTTCTGGAGCCTTCGTACTGCCCCATCTTCTTGAAATCGCCGGGGATGTCGTAAGAGGGAGCCTCACAGAACACCAGGTTCTCCGTGTGCTGTTTGAATGTCTCACTGTCGGATTCGTTCGCTGTGGCTTGCACTTTGCGGAAAACATCCCCGATGGTGACGTCAGGGAACCGCTCCTTCGCCTCCTCAATGCTGAGTAGCTTGCCCTGGGGCGCGGGAAGGGCCGAGGAGATTGAAGGCGCGGCCACCCGCACTGAGGCGAGGAGGAACAATCCATACACAAGCAATACCAAGCCGGATCCGATCACAGCTACCTTGCCGAGCGTTTGTTTCCAACCGAGCACTCCAAGGACGAAGGCGATCAAAAGCAGGAATAAACTCAGCAAAAAGCCCAGTTCCGCCGCGCGGTTGGAAATCGCCGAAAGAATGAAGGGAAGCGCAACTGCCCCGATCATCAGCCAGAAACCGATGGTTCCCGTCCTGGGGCCTGATGGTTGGATGGCCATCGCTGCGGGTGCGGGAGGTGCTGCGGGCGATGTCATCATGCGGTGAACGTCCGTTTTCACCTCGTTGGCGCTTTGTTGTCTCAGTTCGCGCTCCTTTTCCAACGTCTTGAAAACGATCTCATCGATGCGCGCGTCCACCGCAGCCTTTTGGCTCGGTGCCGGGAAACGGCCCAGTGGAAGCTCGCCGGTGAGCATTTCATAGATCACCACGCCGAGGCTGTAAATGTCCGCGCGGTGGTCCACCTCGTGAGGTTTCTCGTGCTGCTCGGGAGCCATGTAGCTGACGCTGCCGAGTGCGCTGCCGGTGCGGGTCAGGGTGAAATCGTGCTGCGGATCGCCAACGATGCGGGCGATACCGAAGTCGGCGATCTTCACCCCGCCCTCGCGATCTAACAAAATATTCTCCGGCTTGATGTCGCGATGCCAGATCCCCTGCGCGTGGGCGGCCTGAAGCGCGTCGCAGATGCCCGGCACGATGGCCAGCGCCTGCTCGGGAGTGAAACGTCCGGCACGCATCGCCTGGCGGAGGTTCACTCCATCGACGTATTCCATGATGAGATAGAAAAAGCCGCCGCTTTCACCGTGTTCGAAGACGGTGACGATATTCGGGTGGTGGAGTTTTCCGAGCGTGCGTGCTTCCCGTGAAAATCGTTCGGCAAAGGCGGGATCGCGGCCCAACTCGGGCGATAGGATTTTCAGCGCGACGACGCGATCAAGACTCGGCTGGCGGACCTTATAGACGAAGCCCATGCCGCCCATGCCGATGAGTTCGATGACCTCCAATTGAGGAAATGCAGCGGCGATTTCCTCCAGTGGCGGCGCACCGTGGCCAGAGGTTGGCGGCTCCTCGGCATCGCGAAGCAGGCAGGCGGGACAGAACCCGCCCGGCGCGTTGGCCGGGATGGGAGCATGGCAAGTGGGGCAGGTATTGGTTTGCATACACAGGTTACTGACGAATCGGGAGCGCAAGGTTACTAAAAAAATTTGCGAGGTATCTTCCTTGCAAGCACCGGATTGCGAAAAGCTCACCGCCGCCGCAGCGAGCCGCCGGCGAGGTCGATGACTTGTTTTGCGGCTCGGCTACTCCTCCGTCGGAATATATCCAGATCTCCTTATCGCCCTCAGGTCGAGGAAGTTTCCCTGTTCGTCAATGTCCATTTCGTAATTCGGCGGCATGATGATACTCGCATCCAGATCTCCGACATACGTGATCTTCACCTTCCAACCTCCCTCCTTCTTCTCACCTGTAAATTTCCAGGATGTGTTATGATATCCAGTGTCACCTTGCAACTCCTCGAAGAACTGGACTAACGCAATGGCGTCCTCTTGATTCTTAACTTGAATTTTTCGAGCACGCATGAACCCGGCAATGGCTTGCCTATCGTCATTGTCGAAATCTTTGATCTCACCATTCTTGTTTACGACAAACAACGACGACTGCCCGATCGTGTTCCGTTCAAGCCCCCTGAATACGCGAAACTCCGGGAGATACTTGCTCAACCGCTCGCTCTTGACCTCTTCGTAACGCATCTTGGGGTCTATGCCCCTGAGATGCGCTTCAATCTTCGCCTCTGCTTGCGCCCACACATTGGTGTTCTCCTTTTGTTGGCTCGCCTCTTCCTGCCGTCCCCCGGGTGTTTTCTCGTTCCCGGGTTGCTTCTCAATCGCTGTAACCTTGCTTCCAATCATGGCCAACAAATCCTTGACCATTTCTTCGGGGGGACTGGGAGGCCCACCCACACTCACCAGAAAATGTTCGCCATCCGTCCAACTGTAGCCGTCCGCACCCATTTTCCAAATTCTCACGCCGTTAATCTCCTCCAACTTGCTATCATTCCCCTTCGGTTTTGATGCGTCGAATTTGAGCAAGTCGTCCTTCTTTTCGAACCATAACACCTCAGCGCTCACCCTGGTGTCGGGAGCACCTCCGAACCAGTTTAAAAACATGAGACCATTCAGACCCTGAACTCGGTCATTTTTGGTCATCGTCACGAAATCCCGTGAGTGAAACTTTAACTCTCCATAGTTTTTCTGGAGAACGATCTTGCCGATGGCCTTGTTTGCTTCAGGATGTTCCTCCGGTTGCGCAAGGGCCTTCCCAGCAATGAGCCCTGCCGGAAGTGTGGCGCGGAACTCCGCGTCAAGGTCCTGAATCTGCACGTAGATAATACGTTCCGACCACCCCGCTTTGCCCGGTAAAAAGCTGCCAGCATGGAGCATGCTGCGCTTGCGGATAAATGCCTTGCCGTTTTGCTGGCCAAGGTATGAAACCTCGTGCATGTCTTGGGCTTTTCCAACCCATTCATACTCTTCCTTGAAGACTGCAGCAGTGACTTTCTTCGCCTCTCCGAGGTTCGCCGCAGCGATGGCTGTAGTGTCCGCATCTGCAGGCGAGACTTTTTTTCCCTCTACTGATTCGGGCTTGGCTTCACGGTTTTTTTCAGCGGCTTTGGCGATGCCGACGATGGTGAGGACGGCGATGGTGAGTGTGATTGTTGTTTTCATAGTTTGATTGAGTTGTGGTTGAGAAATGATGGCGTGGATGCGTTCGCGCAGCGTGCCACCGCGCTGGAGGATGCCGACGAAGCCGAGGCACAGGCCGGTGGGCGGAAATTTGGTCTCCATTTTCAGCAGCGTGTGGCCGTAGGCGGCGCGGCGTGCGGCGGGTGCGCCTTCGAGCACCTGCGCATCGCACGCAGCCTCGCGGTCGGCGCGGACGCGGAAAAACGCCAGCCACAGAAGCGGGTTCCACCAGTGCAACGCGAGCAGCGCGCAGAGCAGGGCATTGAGTGCGAGGTCGCCGCGGCGGATGTGCGTCAGTTCGTGGCGCAACACCATGTCGGCCTCGTCGGCGGACAAGTCCTGCGGGAAGCGCTCATTCAGCAGGAGCGTCGGACGCCAAAGCCCGCACACCGCCGGGCTCGCCACGGCGGAGGATTGCAGAACGCGCGGCACCCTCCGCAGTCCGACCACCTGCGCCGTCTCCGCGATGTGCGCGAGCGATTCAGCCTTCACTGGAAGCGCCGCACTCCGGATGCGCCGCATCGTCAACGTGAATGAGACGACGACAAACAGACTCACGCCCCCAGCGCCGATGAACCATGCGGCCATAAGCCAAGCGCGCCAGTTCACCGGCTCCGGCTCCGCCGCCGGGGCCGCAGCGGGCGCGGCGATGGAGTTGGGCGGTAGCGCGGACCCATCCGCCCGCAGGCCCAACGGTGGCAGTGCGAATTCCTGCGAGGCTTCCGCCGGCAGCGCCGGACGCACCGGCGCGGGCGATGCCGCTTGTTCCGAAACATCGGCCTGCGCGGTCGGCCAGCTCATCCACGATGGCAGCAGCGGCAGCGCTGGCACGAGCAACGCCACGAGCACCGGCAGCCACAGCGCGTATCGCCAGCGCGACGGCAGCCGGTTTTTCAGCAGCCACTGCGCGGCGAGCACCGCCAGCACGAGCAGCGACGCGCGCAGCCCGGCCAGGAACATCCATTCAAAAAGTGAGTTCAGCGTGTTCATCATCGTTCGGAGCTATTTGTTCACCGACTGGTCGAGCAGCCGCTTGAGTTCCTTCACTTCTTCCGGCGTGAGTTTTGAGTTCTCCGCGAAATGAACGAGCAGCGGCTTCGCCGCGCCGCCGAAGATGCGCTGGAGAAACGAATCGCCCTCCGCCTTCACACACACCTCGCGCGCCACCGCCGGGCGAAACGTGCGCGGCCCCGCCGCGCTCTCGCCGGTCGCGAGCGCGCCCTTTTCCACGAGCCGCGTGAGCAGCGTGCGCACGGTGTTATCGGCCCAGTTCGTCGCCGGACGCAGCGCCTTCGTCACCTCCGCCGCTGTTTGCGGCGAAGATTCCCAAAGCACTTCCATCACGGACCATTCGGATTCTGAAATGTCAGGTGCCATACCCAGCGACACTACACCTGTAATGTCCGGCGTCAACTACAAATGTAGTGAAAGCATAAAATTCGTGTTCAAACCTGGGGAAAGGCGGCGGCGATTTCTTCCAGTGGCGGCACGCCGTGGCCAGGGATGGTCGGCTCCTCGGCGTCGCGAAGCAGGCAGGCGGGGCAGAATCCACCCGGCGCGTGGGCCGGGATGGCAGCATGGCAGGTGGCGCAGGTAGTGGGATTCATCACGTGAGTCATGGGTTGTGCAGCCGCCGATCGATAGTTGTGGACTTTTGTGGCGGCTGCACTGGTGAACGGCGGGAGAGACAGGGGGTCTTACGAATCTCAAGACAGGACTACTTGGGTTGTTCTACCACCCGCTGAACCGAGGCCATGACAAACATGAGCGTTGCGGCTTGTTTGGAGGGAGAATCCTTTGGGGTGATTTCCAGGTGGCCCTTGTCCCCGACCTTGAACTTGCCTTCCACCCATGAGTGGGCCTCGCCAGCGCCGGTGAGGGTTCCGTCACGGGTGATTTTCACAGGGGCTCCCATCACGTCGGGCTCCAACCCACCGTTTTCATTGATCCGCATGATGAGCTTCCCTGCGGGGGTGTTGACCTCGCCCTTGGCATTGGCGGTCGCGACGTGTTGTCCGTGGACGAAAATCTGGCCCTGGCGGTCCATTTTCATTTCCAACTTGCCGTCCGAGCTCTTCAAGGTGAAGGCGGTGATGCTAAGGGCGGCTTTGTCCTTACGAGGAGTGCGCGGTTCTTCGTTGCCGCCTTGGGCACCGAAGGCGCTGAGGGACAGTTGCAAGGTAATCAGGATCAGTTTGCTCAGGTGTTTCATGTGTTCGGTTCTTTCGAATTGTTTTGTTCTGGTTGCGGCCCTTTCCCGTTGAATTCCTCTTTGCGACAGGCAAAGAGGACGAATTAGCGGATTCACACAGGTCCCTGACGGATCGTGGGCGCGAGGTTACAAAAAAAACCAGCACTGGCCGGCGGCGCCCTGTTTTGTCGGTCAGGCAGCAACGGCATGGTGGTGTCGCCGTTTTCTGCCGTGCCATGGGTGATTTTGAGGTGGTTGTAGCGCTTGAAATGGTTTTCTGCGAAAGGCTTAGGTAGGTGAAGTTCATTACGCGACTTAATCGACCACCACGGGGTAGATCACTACACCGTTTGGCGTGATCGGCTTGAGGGGCTCCTTGCCGCCACCGGTCAGGTAGAACGTCGCGGTTTCCCCTTTTTTCGGGATGGGCTCGTGGCCTTGTGAGCCGGGAGGATTCGGCTCGCGGGTGTGCGGCTGCCAGGCGAAGACTGTGATCTTCCCGCCCTTCTTCGCCTCGGCACCTTTGGAAACCTCCTCCACCTGAACTGTGATGGTATAGATCGTGTCTTTGTGGACACCGGGGCTGGTTTCGATTTTGGATTTCTCGACCTTGGTGGTCACTTCGAGGACTTTTCCCCTGACGATATGGGTGGCCTCAGCTACGAGTTTCTCGTCTGGCAGAGGAGCCTTGGCGGCATGACTAAAGCTTGACGCAAGGAGGATAAGTGGAGTGACGATCAGTGCGATGATTTTCATATTTTTGCTGTGGTTCGTTTTGTTGTTTTGTGTTTTTGTTCTGTAGAGGGAATTTAATTGGCGAGGCCAGATGGATTGACCATGCGTCCGAGGAATAGGACGGCACCGCTCTCGCGATCGCGAATCAGATAGATGAAAGGCCGGTCCGCGCTAAAGGTCGGGGTGAATGGTATTTTTGCGCGGATGGATGCTCCTGGCGGTGGATACCCGGTGATGGCGGCAGCTTCGGTGCCTTCTTCGTTGACGTTGATGAACGCCTTGTGAACCACGCTGCCGATGAATAACTGCTCCTTAGAACCCATGCCTGAGAAGTCGGCATCACCGCCGAACGCCGTGGGCATCCCCATGGCTGCGAGGGTGCCATTGGCCTCACCGAGTTTGTCGTAGTTTGTCTCCATCTTGAATTTGGGCATCAACACAATGGTCTCGCGCTGTTTCATGGACTTCATCCATGCGGCCATGTTGGCGGCATCCAAGAGCGCCTCAATGGAAGGCAGCCCCGCCGGGTCATTGGGTGCGATCACCACCATCGAGAGCTTGTCGCCACGATACGGCATCTCAATCATGGAGAATCCGTCCTTCCCCGGGTAAAGTGTTCCGCCGTCTTCCTCGAGTTCGGATTCTTCCAGCATCTCCGGAGTGGCAAACAGACGGCCGTCGCCATGGAACGCGGCGTATTTCACGTCGGACTCATCCTCTTTATTCATCAAGGCGGTCTGAACCGTCTCGCCCGACCCCAAGGTGAATGGTTGGGGAGAAGTATCGGATTTCTTGAATGGCACCTTCCAGTCGCCCTTGAAGTAGATGGCGTTCACGATGGCGAGGCGGGTCATGGGATTCAGTGAACCTTCTGGAAAGGCATCCTTGATCAGCCCCTCGGTTTGTTCCTCGGCCCACTGATTGATGCGGAGGCGTTCCTTTTCGGCGTTGGCAACGAAGTCAGCCTGCTGGACCGCGCCGGCACCGTAGGATCCGGTCACCGTGGCTTTCCAGTCCTCGTTGAAGGGGAAAGTTTTCTCGCCCCAGATCGCATTGGCGACCCGCAGTTTGGAGGTGTCGATCTTGGCCCGAAGCTTCTCCAGCTTTTCAGCCACCTCATTTTTCTCGTAGACGAGATCAAAGCGTTCACGTTGATCCTGCTCGTTTTGGTTGGATCCTTTCAGGGCGATCCCCGCGAGTTTCTTCTCCATTTCAGCGAGCTTGGCCGCGAGGGTGGCTTCTCCTGCGCGCAGTTTGGCCTGTTCCGGAGTGATGGCGTTCCCCTTGTTCATGAGGCGGTTCAGTTCCGACTGGCCGACACGGATTTTGCCCATTTCCCATGGGATCAGCTGGCTGTCGTCACCTTGGCGCAGCAGGGATTCAGGGAAGCCAAGCACCGTTCCCATTTCACGGGCGGTTTTTCCGCGCGCTCCCTCGGCGGCCATGAGCAGGGCGTTGCTCATCCAATAGGGCGAGAAGAAGAGGTTCTGGCCCGGATTCTCCTTCGAGAGCTGGGCATAAAGGTCAAAGGCAAAGGATGAATTGGCATCCACGAGAATCTTCTGCGGAGCGTCTCCCGCTTCCGCGACGACGGCTTCGTTGGGTCCGGCCGCCAGGCTTCCCTGGTCGGTGGCGAGGATGACGGTGCCCGCGAGAACGAGCAACCGGGTGAGGCTGGTTGTCTGTTTCATTGGATCGACCGAGATGGAGTCTTGTTTGTCCGGGGAAGGAGGCGGGCTTTCGGCAAGATGGTGCCCGATCAGAAAGTCGGTGCCTTGGGCCGTGGATTTGCCATTGGGTGTGTCAACGACCAGCGAGGCGGGCTGAAGCGAGGTGAAACGCAGCTCGCCCTTGCGGAGCTCGACATGGTTGGGATCGAGAATGCGGTAGTCCGCGCCGGTGGCGGCGAGAAGCTCCCAGCGGGGGTCAAGCGTCGCCTGGTTAACTGGTGGATCGCCGAGTTTCCAGAGTGACAGACCGGCAAGAGCGACGAGAGCCGCCGCCGCTGGAATCCAGACCCTCGGCCTCCAACGCCGCTGCCCCAGCGGGACGATGTTTGCGGGGCTATCCTTCGCCGCCCCATCGAGGAGAACCTGTTCCATGAGGCTGTCCATGGCCAGTTGGCGGCCATATTCGCGAAGTGCTTCCTCGTCGCCGGAGTCCGGGGCGATGATACGTTCGTTCGCGGGGTTGGAGTTCTTATTCATGGTCGTTCGAAAGCTGGAGTTTGCGGCCCATGCATTCCCGGATCTGGTTGCGTGCGCGGGTCAGACGCTGGCCGACGGCCGCCGGGGTGGATTTCAGGAGTCCGGCGGATTCATCGAGCGAGTTCCCGCCGAAATAGACGCTGTCGACGGCGGCCTTCAAATGGCCGCTCAGGAGGGCGACACAGTCACGCAGGGCCAACTTGCGCGATTCCCACCAGTCGATTTCCGCAGGGTTGCGATCCAGTCCGTCAAACACCTCGTCGATCCCCTCCACAACCCGGCTGTCGACCAGCAGGGGATGGCGCTTCTCGGAGCGCCAGTGCATGAGCGCCTTGTTGCGGGCGATCCCCCGTAGCCATCTCCCGAAGTTTCCTCCCGGCTCGAATCCGCCGAGGGACTCGTGCGCGGCGATCATGGTCTCCTGGACGAGATCTTCCGCAAGGTGCGCATCTCTCACCATGGCCCTCAGGTAGGCCAGAACCATCGGGCGATACTCCGCCGCCAGGATATCGAAGGGGTCTGTCATGAATCTTCAGCCTTCCGTTGCCGATCCATGGCGATGGTTGACATCTTTTTTGAAAGAGAGCCGCTTTTTTCCGTCCGGTTCTTTTCATGGCTCCGATCACGGCTCCCCAGCCTCCGGGCTCATCGAGGCTCGATCCGCCTTCTCACGTTCGCTGGAACCGGGCACTTGACCCCCCGGTCGGAAGTGCGATGTAGCCCCTGCACCCATGAGCGCCGATCCTTTGGAATCCCCCACCGCCGCCGGGTGGAATCTCGACCATTCGTATTCCCGGCTGCCGGGTCTGTTCTTCAGGAAAGCCGCGCCGGCCCCTGCGAAGAACTCCGGCCTGGTGGTCTTCAACGACGCGCTGGCCGTCTCGTTGGGTCTCAATCCGGAAACCCTCCAGCAACCGGACCAAGCCGCCCTTTTCACCGGAAACCTCCTCCCGCCCGGCGCGAACCCGATCGCCCAGGCCTACGCCGGCCACCAGTTCGGCCACTTCACCACGCTCGGCGATGGCCGCGCGATCCTGTTAGGCGAGCAGCTCACTCCCGACGGCCGACGCTTCGACATCCAGCTCAAAGGCTCCGGACGCACCGCCTTCTCGCGTGGCGGCGACGGGCTCGCGGCCTTGGGTCCGATGCTCCGCGAATACCTGATCAGCGAGGCGATGCACGCGCTGGGCATCCCGACCACCCGCAGCCTGGCGGTCGCCACCACGGGCGAGAGCGTCTTCCGCAACGAGGAACTCCCCGGAGCCGTGCTCACCCGCGTGGCCGCCAGCCACATCCGCGTCGGCACCTTCCAATGGGCCGCCGCCCACGAGGATCGAGCCGCTTTGGAAGCCCTCGCCGACCACACCCGCCGCCGCCACTTCCCCGGTTTCGAGGAAGCGTCGCACCTCGACTTCTTCCACGCGGTGATGGAGCGGCAGGCCTCGCTGGTCGCGAAATGGCTCCAGGTCGGTTTCATCCACGGCGTGATGAATACCGACAACATGGCGCTTTCCGGCGAGACCATCGACTACGGTCCCTGCGCCTTCCTTGATCGCTACGACCCCACGGCCGTCTTCAGCTCTATCGACCACGCTGGCCGCTACGCTTACTCCGCGCAGCCCCCGATCGCCCGCTGGAATCTCGCACGACTGGCCGAGGCGATGATCCCCCTGCTCCACGAAGATGGAAAGAAGGCCGTCGAACTCGCCAACGAGGCCCTCCACCAGTTCGAGGGGATTTTCCAGAACCACTGGCTCGACGGGATGCGCACGAAGCTCGGGCTGTCGAACGAAGAAGCCGATGATCGCGTCCTCGTGCAGCAGTTGTTAGATTGGATGCATCAAAGCAAGCAGGACTTCACTGGCACCTTCCGCAGCCTTTCCACCGAAGCAGCCCTCGATCAGCCTGCTTTCCCGGATGCTGCCTTCGCCGCATGGCACGCCGCATGGAAAGCTCGACTGAGTCGCCAGGCGGACGGCCCGGCGGAAATCCTGTATCGGATGCAAAGCCACAATCCCCGCGTCATCCCGCGAAATCATAAGGTCGAAGAAGCCCTCAACACCGCGACCCAACACGGCGACCTTTCCGCATTCAACAAGCTCCTCGCCGCGATCACCCAACCCTTCGCGGAAACCGGCGACGACGAGTTCACCGCGCCACCGCCCGCAGGCTCGCCACGCTACCAAACCTTCTGCGGGACCTGAGTCCGGAGCTTGGAACAACGAAAGGGACGAAATTACAGAGGCTGGTGTGAATCTTCGATTCAGACTTCAACATGCCTTCCATTTCGCGGAGTTTCGCCGCTTTCGTTGTCGTCCTCTTCCCGGATCAATCCACCCTGCGCAGCTCGGTCGGCCAGGGATCGGGAAAGGTTTCGCCACGTTGCCAGGCATCGACTTCGGCGTCGGTGCAGAATGCCGCTTCCAGGGCGGCGGCGAAGGCCTCGCGCGCGGGCTTGAGGCCGATCAGCGTGATCTCGACGTGGCGGTCGCCGAAGACCGGATGCTCCTTCTCCAGCATCGTCTTCAAATGCGCGACCTCTTCCGCCAGCAGCTTGCCATCGCGGTTATGCAGCATTTCAGCACGCCAGAAACCGGTCAGCTCCAGCGTGATCTGGCTGCCGGATTGCTGCCACAGCAAGACATGGCCGGGACGCGAGGCGAGCCACAGGAAGCCCTTCGTCCGGTAGAGGCCGGTGCCGAGGTGGCGCTGGCAGGC
>NEUO01000034.1 GCA_002304315.1 Verrucomicrobiia bacterium Tous-C4TDCM | reverse complement strand
AGCTCCGGCAACGTGCTGGTCGAGGAAGCCGAGTCCGGCACCATCAAGCTGAACCTGCCCAAGCGCCGCCCGCCGAGCTTTGACATCGACCAGCTCGGCCGCAACGCCCCCTGCCCCTGCGGCTCGGGCAAGAAGTACAAGCAGTGCTGCGGAAGGGAGGGCTGATTCATGGATCGTGGCCGCAAGGCCTCTCCACGACCCGGTAGGGCTGGACCGCCGGGCCCGCCCACTTCGCCCCCGCGGGTGGGACCCGGAAGACCCGCCAAGGAATCGCCCGTCATCAACCTCCGCCGCCGCAGGGTAAAGTGGGTCCGCCCAGCGGTCGGTCCCTACCCATCATAACGGCCCACCACAAAGGCATGAAATCCGCTTTCGCGGCACCGTGCTTGCGCTACCCTCCGCCATCATGGCCGACCGCCGCCGCTTCCTTCTCCTCGCAGCCCTCGCCTTTTCCGCCACGGCGTGCCGCGAGAAATCCACATCGTCCGCCACCGGCTCGCCGTTGCGGATCGGCATGGACCTCAGCTATCCGCCCTTCGAAATGCAAGACACCGCCGGCAAGCCCGACGGAATCGGAGTGAAGATCGCCGAGGCCCTCGCTGCAAAATTGAACCGGCCGCTGCAGATCGTGCCGATGGAGTTTTCCGGCCTGATCCCCGCGCTGCAGACCGGCAACGTCGACCTCGTCCTGTCGTCGATGACTGCCACCGACGAGCGCCGCAAGACCATCGATTTCTCCGACCCCTACGCTTTCACCGGCCTCGCCGTGCTGGTGAGAAAGGACTCCGACATCCAGTCCATCGACGACCTCAAGAAGCCCGGCCGCAGCCTCACCGCCAAGACCGCCACCACCGCCCAGACCTGGATCACCAGCCAACTCCCCACAGCCAAGCTGGTGGTCTTCGAAGACCAGACCGCATGCGTCCAGGAAGTCGTCCAAGGCCGGGCCGATGCCTTCATCTACGACCAGCTCAGTATTTACCAATACGCCCGGCAAAACCCCGACACCACCCGCGGCTTGCTCAAGCCTTTCGTCGAGGAAAGCTGGGCGCTCGGCATCGCCAAGGGCAACGACGCCCTCCGCCAGCAGGTGAACGAATTCATCGCCGCCTTCCGCGCGGAGAAAGGCTTCGAGAAGCTCGGCGATCAATTTCTGAAGGAAGAGAAGAAGTTCCTCGAAAGCCAGGGCGTGCCCTTCATCATCCGCTGAAGTCCGGATGACCCGCCGCCAGCACATCGCCAACTTCGGGGTCGCCGTCGCGCTCGCGGCCGCCGTCGGCTGGCTATGCACTCTGGTTCTCGGCCAACTCGACAACCAGACCGATTGGTCCAAGGCCTGGGATTACCGCGAGGCGCTGTGCAACGGCTGGCTGATGACGCTCGGCATCTCGTTCGCCGCGCTGGCCGGCAGCATCGTCTTCGGCCTGCTGTTCCTGCTCGGCCAGCGCTCCCCTCTGCCGGTTGTCCGCTGGACCTGCCGCGCCTTCCTCGAGTTCGTCCGCGACACGCCACTGCTGGTCCACCTGCTGTTCGGCTACTTCGTCATTTTCGCCCCGCTGATCTCGCGCCCGCTGGCCGATGCCGGCTTCCAAGACAAAGTCGTCATCGGCATCCTGCTGCTCTCCGTTTTTCAAGGCGCCTACCTCGGCGAGATCCTGCGCGGCGGGGTGGAAAGCATCCCGAAAACCCAGTGGGATTCCGCCCGCGCGGTCGGCTTCAGCCCGGTCCAGGTTTACCGTTACGTCATTTTCCCCCAGGCCCTGCGCCGCGTGCTGCCGGCGATCGCCGGGCTCTTCGTCTCGCTGATCAAAGATTCCTCCCTGCTCAGTGTGATCGGCGTCTCCGAATACTTCTACAACACCAAGAATTTCATCTCCCGCTCCTACGCCGGGCTCGAAGGCTACATCCCGCTCGCCCTCGGCTACCTCGCCCTCACCTTGCCGGTCGCGTGGCTCGCGCACTGGCTGGAGAAACGCTTCCGCCATGAAACTTGAAGTCCAAGGCGCGACCCGGATCTATGGCGCCACCCGTGCGCTCGACGGCCTGACGCTGTCCTTGCCCGACGCTCGGATCCTCGTCCTGATCGGCCCCTCAGGGGGAGGAAAAAGCACTCTGCTTCGCGTGCTCGGCGGACTCGAAACCGTGGATAGCGGTACGGTCCAGGTGAACGCTCACCACCTTCTCGCCGACCCCGCCGCCCTCCAGGCCTACCGCCGGAAAAACGGCTTCCTTTTCCAACAGTTCAACCTCTTCCCCCACCTCAGCGCGCGGAAGAACATCACGCTGCCCTTGGAAAAAGTCCATCGCCACGACCCCGCGAAAGCCCGCTCGATGGCCGACGAGGCACTCGATCGCTTCGGCTTGTTAGAGCACGCCGACAAGCTCCCCGCCCAGCTCTCGGGAGGCCAGCAGCAGCGCGTCGGCATCGCCCGCGCCGTCGCCTTCTCGCCGGAGATCCTGTTCCTCGACGAACCGACCTCCGCCCTCGATCCCGAGATGACTGCCGAGGTGCTGGAACTCATCCAGGAACTCGCCGAAGCCGGCCAGGACATCATCCTCAGCACCCACGAGATGGGCTTCGCCCGCGCCGTCGCTGACCATGTCGCCTTCATCGCCAGCGGCCGGATCGAGGAGTGCGGCCCGCCCGCCTCTGTCTTCGGCTCACCCGCCTCACCGCTCTGCCAGCGCTTCCTCTCGCGGGTCATGCGATACTAATGCCGCTGATCTCGGAATAATATCTCTCGGATAGTTCCGGAAGCCTGATCCAGCGGCTGGCGTTTAACAGAAATCGGGGCGAAGGCAGCGCCTCCACCCCGATCCCTAAAAAGCTCAGTAGCGAATTTATGCCTTGGTCCCGGTGATCGCGAGGAGACGATCAAGGGTCATGGTCACCAATACCTGCGAGCCCGTGCTCGTAACATAAGTCGTGGCGTCGTTGGCCCGCGTTCCAAGGCCACCGAAGTCGAGATTCAGCTTCTCGATCTTAGGGTCGACCTTGTCTTCGAGGATCTCGCCCGTGATCATGTTCATCGAACGGACGATCTTGAAACCCTTGCCCGAGAGCGACTTCAAGACAGCGTCCTTGCTGATTCCGCCGGTCTTTGCCTTCTTCGGGCTGCCACCCGAAGCCTTCTTCCAGTTGGAGAGGGTAAGAGGGCTGATGCCGAACTTCTTCGCTGCCCGGGTCGCGCCGCCGCGTCCCTGTCCTGCAATGAAGTTCAAGATCTCTGCCTTCTCCACATCGGAGTAACGTTTGCCCTTTTTGTTTGCTGCTTTCTTGGCTGCCATGCCGGTGAATTAAGAAAGCACCGCAAACGACTCAAGCAATTTCTGAAAGATAATCGCCAAAGCTGCGCCGACCATACTTTGACCCACTTCCCTTTTCAAAGGTGAACTCGATAGTAAATCCCCAATTTTCACTGGAAATATCGAAGTATTAATCGGCCACCGGCTCAAAGTGCAATTGGTAAAATGCCCGTGGACCTGGCCCGGTGTCATTGACGCCATATGCCGCCCGCTGATCGGGCGACATTGCCTCAATCGCCGAACGACTGATCGTCGCGATCCGGTTCACCGGGTTCGCGAGTCCCGCCAAATCCGTTCCGCGGTGCAGATGATAGTTTCCGAGCGGCTTGAGCGGAGGCAGCTTGACCAAACATCCACCCGGCACCATTTCGCAATGCAACCGGAAGCTCGCGTCATCGGCAGCGTCGTTCGGGTCGAGCTGGAGTTCGTATTCAGCGAGGTTGTCGAGTCCGCCAAAGTCGGAGTCCACCGCGGTCATTCCCGTCAGTCCGCGCGCCGCGAGCCACTGTTCGAAGGTCGGCGGGACCACCGGCGGCAGGACTTGGAACACCTCGATTCCGGAGATCGTCGGATTGCTGGCCACCTTCGGGAAACTGAGATTCAAGCGCCCGTCGCTCACGGTCACCGGGAACTCAACCACGCAGGCGGTAAAGCTGCCGACACGACCGAAGATATCGAGGTTATCCACCCGCAGGATGTCCTCGGCGACCAAATCAAACACCCGGCTGCCCACTCCAAAACTGGTGGAAACTTCTACAAAATGCAGCACCACCCGGTAGTTGCCGTTCGCGAGATCAAAGTCATAGAGAAGCGGCACCGAGCTACTGACCGTCCGGCGCGACTGGTAGAGCAGGGGATTGGCGGTGCCCGTGATCGCGTTCGTGTAGCTGGAGGCTGTCCCGGAGTTGAATCCGAAGTCCGCCGACCATGCATTCCCCTGCGGATCCACAAATGCCCCTCCACTGCCGGCATTCACCCGCAGCACCGCCGCCCCTGCCACCCCGCCTTCCTCCGGTGTCACCGTGACACTGGTAGCCGCGGATTCGTTGCCCGCAGCGTCGATGGCGGTCACCGCGTAAAGATAAGCAGTCCCGTTGACCAAGCCGCCATCGCTGAAGCCCGGCGTCGCGACGGTGGTTAGCGGAGTGTTCGCTCGGTAAAAGCGATAGCCAGTCACCGCGACATTGTCGGTGGAACCCGTCCAGGAGAGCGCCGCCGAACCATCGCCCGGCAAGCCTGAGACCGCGCCGGGTATCGTCGGTGCTTGCGTGTCGGCAGGCGTGGTCACCGCCAGCACCGAAGGATCCGAATCATTACCGGCGGCATCATAAGCCTCGACCGCATAATTGTAGGCGGTCGAGGGCGTCCTACCGCCGTCAGTGAAGCTGAGTTGCGAGGTCGTCCCCACCGGCGTCCCGTTCCTGACGACGCGGTAACCGGTAACTGCCACGTTATCGGTCGCGGGCGACCACCCCAGCGTCACGCTTCCCGCACTGACCGCGGTAGCCGCAAGGTCGAGCGGCACGGTGGGCTTCACTCCATCCAACGAACTCCCGCCACCGGGATCATAGTCGATGACCAGAATGTCCGACGACGAACTCCGCAGGCTTCCATTGAGCAGAACCGCCGACACGAAATGGATGCCACCCGTCGAGGCGCTCCATTCCAAAGAGAGCGGCACATCCGCGAAGCCGCTGGCACCGATCGTCACATCGGAGAATCCGTAGGCGATGACCTTGTTCACCTCGTAGGGATCAATGTCATAGCCACCTCCCGGAACCCCGGCGAGATAGAGCGCGGCGCTGAATACCCACACCTTGCCCGAGGCACCCGCAGGCCCGCTGACCCGCACCGTCGGCTGGGTCGAGGTCGTAAAAGGCGATGACTTGCCCGGCACCGAAATCCCCGGTGTGGCGAGATTGTCCGATGCCAGCAGCGCCATCGACATCTTGTTGGTGTTCGACGATCCCGTGACGCCTGCGGTCCGAACCGTCCGCACCGTGCCGTCGCTGAAGGTCACCGTCACCGTGGCCCCGATCATCTCCAGCCCCGAGATGCTCGCCGAGTGCTCGGGACCCGGACCGGCCGCTCCTTTCACACTGGTGGGATCGATGTCGGCGGAGAAGGTCATCGAGTCGCCCGGCCCGAAATCCACCGACGGGCCGCAGGTGACCCGGAGCACCTCGTAGCCGTCCTCGCTGCCGACCCCGTCATGCGGCGACTCGAAGCTGTGAACCGGAGTGCCGCTGCCGCTGAACGAGTCGAGTTGGAACGCCTTGCCATCCGGGTCCCCCGCGGTCCCGGCGGGGTCGAACACGATATCCGGGAGCATCGCGGTGGCGGTATCGATCGTCAGCGAGGTGATCTTCACGCCGCCGGTGGACAAGTTTGCCACCTGAAAGGCACCGCTCGTGTTGGTGCTGGAACTGCCTAGCGTCCCGGAGTTGCTGTTGATCGTGACTCTCGCCGCTGTTTCCGCTCGCAGGTTCCCGGTGGTGGCCAGAGTGATGGCGAAGAAGGCAAGCATCCCGCCGATTTGCCGGCTGCGGGAAAACGTGACGGCCCTGCCATCCAAAGAGGATAGCGGAAGCGGGTTTCGGAGGACTACGCTCATTGTTTCGGGGGGAAAACAAGTGGCGGCAGGAAAGCTCAGAAACTCGGAAAAGTCCACGGAATTCAGGGTTCCAATGGCTACCATCCGAACGCCGCGAGCGCCGTTCATCGGTAGAAAAGAGCAGCCCCCCTAGGACTCGAACCTAGAAAGACGGAATCAGAATCCGTAGTGTTACCATTACACCAAGGGGCTTTTTTCGGTCGCGGGCCGTGAATCTAGTCCGAACTTCCAAATTTGGCAATAGGAAGGTCGCCGTTGATTTAGCGGACTCCGGTAAGCGCTGGCCTCTCCAACGATTCACTCCAGATCGCCAGCCCTCAACCCTCGGTCGCCTTCGGTAGCTTGGCCAGCAAGCGCTGCTGTTCGTGAGGCTTCAGTCGGGAAGCATCGCGGATTTCCCAGCCCGTCGCCTGGCAGTAGGCGCATTCGGTCGAACCTGTCCGCCCCAAGCCCGAACAGGACGGACAAGGAAAGGCAATGCGGATGTCGGTCAAGGTGCGGGGCTTTTCCATGGGCTTTCGCGGGAGCTTCAGCCGGACCAGCGGTGGAGCGCAACAGAAGCCTTGAGAAAGCTCCAGGATATTGCGGACGGGTCTGCCGCCCCGGTGGGTCGTTCTCGGCTCCCCGCTCTCCTATTTCCGGATCTTCAGCAAGTCATCCAACACCCACGTGCTTCTCCAATTGATCGCGGGCTTGCCTTCTCCGTCGAACTCCAGCGGGAGCCAGATGTAGCCCGAGTTCACGGGATCCTTCGGGTTGTTGATGTCGAACATGGCGATCCACGCGTCCCGCCCGCCCGGGACCGGAAAGACGAATGTGCTTTGACCCCCGAAGGTCTTTTCGGGGCCCAGGCGATTATGAGGATTCGTCCCGCGGCAGGGATTGCCAAGCGACTGGTAGGGACCGGTCAGGCGGTCGGCCACCAGCATCCGCGCCGGATTCGGCGCCCAGCCGGTGCTGGCCGATCCCAGCAGGTAATACTTGCCGTCGCGCCGGAACAAGGCCGGGGCTTCCGTCGCATTCTCCACACCCTCCATCCCCACATACGGCCCGCCGGGCTTCCAACCGTCCGCAGACAAGCGCCCGCAAACCACCGGCTTGTCGGAACGCTCCTTGTCCGGCTTGCGCACCGCGATGTGATAAGCGGCACCGTCTTCATCCTGGAAGATCGCGAAGTCCCCCGACCCGGTGGCGCTGTCCCCGCCGAGAAATCTCCCCTGATACTCGAACGGCCCGGTGGGCATCGCCGCCGTGGCCGCGCCGACATACGCGAAATCCTTGCCGGTCTTGCCCCCCTGCTCCTTGGGTGGGTAGAGCTTGAAATACAGCACGAATTTCTTGGTCGCGGCTTGGTAGATGACCTTCGGACGATCCAGGATATAGGCGTCCCGCAGCTCGACGGGCATGCCCGGGGCAAACACATCGAGCACCATCCCGGCATTCCGCCAGTTCAGCAGGTCCTTGCTCACATAGCACCGCACTCCCGCCTCGTTCTTTTCTTCCTCGGTCTTTCCCGGGATCTTGTGCGCCCCGTACCAGTAGTAGGTCCCCTCATGATGCAGGAGGCAAAATCCGTGCGCATTGATGAGCTCGCCGCTGCTGTCCAGCCAAGGTCGGCCCGGACGGATCTCGGTGTTGGTGGCCGCCGCGCCAAGGCCCGGACCGGCGAGGAGCATGGCGGCGAGTAAGAGCGTGCGTTTCATTCGAGGGAGATAAGACCGGCGGTTTCGCGAAATCCGCCGCCGTATTTGCTCTGCGGCATCAAATTGTCGAGAAGGGTCACGCGGATTTGAGAGCGATGACAGACCGGTCCCCCGGCGCCCTTTTCATTTTGTGCATCCCTCCCATCCTGTCCTAACGTCACATCGCCCTCCACCCGGATCAGGGTTACGAATCCACACCCCTGCCGCTCCGAATTTTCCGATGCGAATCCTGATCTACGCCATGGGCAGTGCCGGGGATGTTCACCCCTTCGCCGGGATCGGCCGTGCCTTGAAAGCCCGCGGGCACGAGGTGTTCGTCATCACCAGCCCCTACTTTGAAGATGTGGTGCGCCGCGCCGGGCTGGAATTCCGGCCGATGGGATCGATCGCCGATTTCGAGCGGGTCCAGGCCGATCCCCATCTCTGGCACCCGACCAAGGCCCTGCCCTCGATCATCCGCAACGCCGTCGATCCGTCCTACGGGCCGATCCTCGAACATGCGCGCGAACTGCACCTGCCGGGCCAAACCGTGGTTCTCGCGAGCTCGCTCGGCTGGGGCGCGATGGTGGTCAAGGAACTGCTCGGCATCCCCGTCGCCAGCGTTCACCTCGCGCCATCGCTTTTCATCAGCTCGCACCGCCAACCGGTGCTGCATGGCGCTCCGGTGCCACAGGGTGCGCCGCGATGGATGAAGTCGCTGCAATGGTGGGCGGCGGGCAAGGTGGTCGACTTCCACGTGCTCCCCGCCCTCAACCGCTTCCGCCAGTCCAAAGGCCTGCCACCGGCGCGCGGGATGCTGAGCCACTGGCATTCGCCCGACCGGGTCATCGCGTTGTTCCCCGATTGGTTCGGCCCGCCGCAGCCGGACTGGCCGGCGCAGACCCATGTCACCGGCTTTCCCATGTTTGACGAATCCGGCCTGCGCGAAGTGCCCGCCGACCTCGAGGACTTTCTCAACGCGGGTGATCCGCCGGTCGTCTTCACGCCGGGCAGTGCGATGTCCCAGGGCACCGCGTTCTTCCGAGAGGCGGCGGGCGCGCTCCATCTGTTAGGCAAACGCGGCATTCTGCTGAGCCACTTCGCCGACACCATCCCGGCCGATCTGCCCGACAGCGTGCGGCACTTCTCCTACATCCCCTTCAGCCAGGTCCTGCCGCGTGCCGCGGCGCTGGTCTATCACGGCGGCGTCGGAACCTGCGCCCAGGCGCTCCGGGCGGGCATCCCGCAACTGGTCCAGCCGATGGCCCATGACCAGCTCGACAACCTCAGCCGCGTCCGCGAACTCGGCGTCGGCGACGGACTGCATCCGCGCCAGTTCAAGGCGAAGCGGATCGCGGCGATGCTCGACCGCCTGCTCCACGACGCGGCTTTGAAAGCGCGGGCGGTTGAGGTTTCGAAGCGCTTCGACCCGGCGGGATGGATGGAACAAACCTGCCAACTGGTCGAAGCCCTCGATCCGGAGCTCACTTCAGCGTCTTGATCCGGAGGTTTTTGTAGAGGATCGTGCTCTTGGGATCGTGCGCCTGCAGGGCGATCGCGCCGCCGCCCTTCTGCAGCTTGCTCTTGCCGGCCTCGGGAGTGTGGTTCACCAGTTCCTTGCCGTTCACCGAGACCGTGATCTTTTCGCCTTCGACGCGGATCACATACTTCATCCAGGTGTTGTCCTCGAACGGCTCCTTGTTATCGACCACCGCGTAGAGCCCGCCGGACTTGCGCCAGTCGGACTGGGTGTTGTTGACCTGGACCTCGTAGCCCTTGGCCGGCCAGCCCTCGTCCTGCCACTCGCTATGGATGAAGATGCCGCCGTTCGAACTCGGCTTGGTCATCACGTCGGCACGCAGCTCGAAGTTCTCGAACTTCCCGTCGTTCACCTTCCCGACATAGAAGCAATGCGAGCGCTCCCCCTTCGCGACGATGGCACCGTCCTCGATCTTGAATGCGCCTTTGTCTTCCGCAACCTTCCAGCCGTCGAAGGTTTTGCCGTCGAAGAGCGAAACGAAGCCCTCCTCGGGCTCGGCGGAGGCGGACAAAACAAGCGCGGTAAAAGCGGAGAAGGCGGTTTGGAGCAATTTCATGATAGGGCCGGTTTTACGACCGGGACCCACCGCGTCTATCCCGGGTAGAGTCATTCGTCTTTCTACGACGCCCACGGGATTTCCGCGGGCTGCACCTTGAAAATGCGGGAAACGAAAGCACCCGGCAGCCCGGCGTCTCCCACCCGCGATGGCGTAATGGCGGATCCCGCGGAACCGGGTCAATCTCCACCCGTCGGCCGTCACACGCCGCCACGGATTTTCCCCCACCTCTCTCCCTCCGGGAACCTTCATCCAGCGTTGTACTCCCCCCACGACGCTTGAGGAACCACCCGGAGGGCAGGATTTCCGGACAGCTCCGGAGCCGCCTCACGGCAGGCTCCGGCCCGAAAAGAAAAAGCACCGCTCGGGAAGGCGACCCCGGGCGGTGTTTTCGTGTCCGGACTCAGCGCGCCACGGCCTTCAGCACGAAATCGACGATCGGCGCCGGATCCTTCAGGCTGTGCGGGTGATGTTTCCCGCCGGGCTTGCGGATCACCTCGATGCTCCCACCGAGCTCTTTGAGCCGCTTCTCTAACAAGTCGATGTTCTCCTCCACCGGCACCACCTCGTCCGCCGCACCGATCACCGCGAACACCGGCACCTTGGCCTTCGCCAGAGGTTCAAGGTTGTCCACCGGGTTCAGCTTCCAAGCCAGAGCATCCTCTTCGTTCTTGAAACCATAGGCCTTCAGCAGCCGCTGCCAGTCCCCCGCCGAGCCCGGCCCCTTGCCCTTGGCGCCAGGCCAGCTTTTGAAATCGCAGACCGGGGCATCGGCATAGATCCCCGCCGTGAACTCCGGCCGCCGCGCGCCCCAGTTGAAGGCATACAGCCCGCCCCGGCTGAAGCCCTCGAGCACCACTTTGTTAGAAAGCCCATACGCTTCGGTCAGATGCGCATGGAAATGGTCCATCGCCTCCAGTGCCACCGGCGCGCCGTAGAGGTTCTGCATGTCGAGGTAGGCGACGTGGAATCCCTTATTGAGCAGCGCGATGTCCGCCTGCGGCTCGTGGCCGAAGAACTCCGTCCGCCAGATCCACGGCTTGCCCGGCGCGGCAGACTTCGGGCGGACGAGCAAGGCCGGGCGACCCTCGTGAACGAAATCGAGTCTCTCGTGATCGTTCCACACCGAGGTCTTCACCGCCGCCGCCGACCGCCAGCTCTCTAACAGCTCCGCCGCCTTCTCCTTCGCGACTTCGACCTTCTGCCCGGCAGGAATCCCCGGCCGGAGATGCCTTGTTTCGGTCAACCACGCGAGTTTCAGCAAGTCCTGCGCTTCCTTGAGCGTGGCGAACGCCTTCCCTTCCGCCGGCACCGGCTCGCCCGGCAGTTTCAAAAGCGGCCACAAGCCGGCGCAGGCCGCACGCGCCATGAATCGGTGCCCCTCATCCCCCGGATGCACGCCGTCCCCGGCAAACACGAAGGCCGGGTCCGCCGCCTTGGCCTTGGCGACCGACTCACGAAGCGACGGCCGGATGTCCACGACTTCCCAGCCATCCTTCTTTTTTGAAACCAGCCAGGTCGCGAAGCCATCGAGCACCTTGTCATAGTGCTTCGGATCCTCCGACGGCTTGTCCGCCTGGTAGAGCGGCGGCGTGATGAAAACGATCCGTGCCCCGGCCTTCTCGACCTCGTCCTTCAACCTCGTCATTCCCTTCTCATACGCCTCCATCCGCACCGGGTCGGGCGGCTGCATGATGCCGTCGTTCATCCCGTAGCAGGCAAAGACCATCGTCGGCTTGAAGCCCTCAAGCACCCGCGCGAGCCGCTCATGGACACAAGGCCGCGGGAACTTGCCGCCGGCATGACCGTCTTCCGACAGACCCGACGCCGTCTCGCTCGGCAGCCCGACGTTGACGATCTCCGCCTTTTCAAACTCCGGCGTCCCCCGCAGTGCCGATTCCACGCCGACGGTCCAGCGCCCGTCGTAGGTGATGCTGTCGCCGAGGAACAGGACCCGCGGCTCGGCGGCCTGCAAGAGGCAGGGGAACAGCGACAGGAGCAGGGCTTTCATGGAATCCACATAACGCCCCCGTCCCAGGAAATCTAGCAGCCGCTTGCGACGCTTCCAGTCTCGCAGGATTGACGTCGCACCACGATGACCGGCACACGGCGTGAATACAGCACCATGGGATCGAGGAGAAGAGCAAGGAGTTCGGCGAGGAAGGCGCGGAGGTTTACACGCCGGCTTTAGGCTGCTAGGCTCCTCACATGGTCCAACCGGAAGACCTCGTCGGCAGCGAATGGGCGGAGTGGTATCGACTCACTCCCACCCAACGCTGGGCCGAGTCCGAAAAGCTCTGGCAAACCTACATCACCCTCGGAGGAAGCCTTGATCCCGAACCCGATACTCAAAGTCCTTTCTTCGATGCGCGGGCACCGCGTCCAGTGCCTGCTGATGGGCGGCCAGGCCTGCGTGTTTTACGGCGCGGCCGAGTTTAGCCGGGATACCGATCTCGCCATCCTGGCAAGCGACGAGAATCTCGACCGCCTCAAGGCCGCGCTGACCGAACTCCAGGCCGAAACGATTGCGGTTCCGGACTTCGACATCGCCCACCTCCTCCGCGGACACGCGGTTCACTTCCGCTGCCGTCATCCCGAAGCCTCAGGCATGCGGGTGGACGTCATGTCCTCCATGGGTGGCGTCGCTCCCTTCCCCGAGCTGTGGGAGCGCCGCACCACGCTCGAAACGCCGGTGGATGGGGTCGTGGATGGGGTCATGGATGGGGTCGGTCCCCGCAAAATCACATTCGACGGGGTCCCTCTGGGGGCCCTCCTTGAATTCCGAAATCACGCTTGCAGATCTTCCAGCCATTCCATGGTCAACGACTGAGAAAGGAGAGGAAGTTCCCGCAGGAACAGGGCTTTCATGACTCCGTGATCACGCCCCGGTCGCGGAAGATCTAGCAGCACCTTGCGACTGGTTGGCTCGCAAGACCAGCCTGGCAAGCTGTCGCTGCGGTCCTTTTCCGCCCACCAACATGCCGCTTGCCACCCAAGGGAGGCTTCTGTCGGAATGAACCAAGTGTCACCCACCCTCTCCCGCCCGCTCGTCGCCGCCGCCGCCCTCGCCGCCCTCGCCGCAGCCAGCCCGCTCCATGCGGACTCTCCGATGGTCCGGGCAATGCCTCCGGTGCCCGATGCCGTCGGCTTTGCCGGTGCCTTCGCCGGAGTCCACCGCAAGCACCTGATTGCCGGCGGCGGGGCGAATTTCCCGGACGGCACGATGCCTTGGGACGGTGGCAAGAAGGTCTGGCACGACCGGCTTTTCGCCCTCGATCTGGCCACTCCGAACGCGGTTTGGAAGGAAATCGGCAAGCTCCCATCGCCGATTGGCTACGGCCTCTCGCTGACCCTGCCCGACGGCGTGATCCTGATCGGTGGCAGCGACGCGACCGAGCACTCCCGCCGCGTCACCCTGCTCACCCTGGCCGATGGCAAGCCCGCTTTCAAATCCCTGCCCGACCTCCCCGTCCCGCTCGCCCAGATGGCCGGCGCGCTGGTCGGCCGGCGCATCCACCTCTGCGGCGGCATCGAAAAGCCCGACGCCACCAGCGCCACCGCCAGCCACTGGACGCTCGATCTAACAGCACGCGACGAGGGCTGGCAAACCCAGCCCCCGCTCCCCGCCGCTGGGCGAATGCTCGCCACCGCTGCGGCGATCGGCGATGCCTTCATCCTCGCCGGCGGCTGCTCGCTGGCTCCCGATGCCGCCGGCAAGCCGGCCCGCACCTATCTCCGCGAAGCCTGGAAGTTCACCGCCGGCAAATGGACCCGCCTCGCCGACCTGCCGCGCGCCGCGGTCGCCGCCGCCTCGCCCGCCCCGGTCCGCGCTCATTCGATGTTCGTCGTGTCCGGTGACGATGGCCTCCAAACCGGGCTCCCCTCGCCCGCCGCGCATCAGGGCTTCACCCAGGAAATCCTCCGCTACGACCTCGACCGCGATGCCTGGTCGACCGCCGGCAAACTCGACCTTCCCGCGCCCGTCACCCTGCCGACCGCCCCGTGGCAGGACGGCTTCGTCCTCTTCAATGGCGAAGTGAAACCCGGCGTGCGCACCCCGCAAGTCTTCCTCTTCACCCCGCCCGCCACGCACCCGTGAACGACTCCAAGCTTCCCCACCGCGCCTGGCTCATCGTCGCGCTGCTCGTCCCGGTCGCGCTGCTGAACTACCTCGACCGCCAGATGCTGGCGGCGATGAAGTTCTCCGTGGTGCAGGAAATCCCCGGCATCGACCAGGAAGCGAACTGGGGAAAGATCCTCGCGTATTTCAAGTGGACCTACGCCATCCTGAGTCCCATCGGCGGCTACATCGCCGACCGCTTCAGCCGCCGTCACGTCATCGCCGGCAGCCTCTTCGCCTGGTCCTTCATCACCTGGGCCACCGGCCATGTCACCACCTACGAGCAGTTGCTTTGGACGCGTGGAATCATGGGCGTCAGCGAGGCCTTCTACATCCCCGCCGCACTCGCGTTGATCGCCGACTTCCACCGCGGCAGCACCCGCTCGAAAGCCGTCGGCTTCCACCAGATGGGCATCTACGTCGGCGTCATCATCGGCGGCTTCAGCGGCTACGTCGCCGACAACCCGGACCTCGGCTGGCGCTGGGCCTTCGATGCCTGTGGCGTCATCGGCTTGATCTACGCCGTGCCGCTCTTTTTCCTGCTGCGCAACGCCCCGCGCTCCGCTGCCGAGGCACTCGTCCCGCAAACCTCGCCGCTCGGCGCTTTGAAAGAGCTGTTAGGCAACCGCTCCTTCATCCTGCTGGTCCTCTACTTCACCCTGCCCGCCCTCGCCGGCTGGGTGGTCCGCGACTGGATGCCCGCCATTCTCAAGGCGGAGTTCAACATCGGCCAAGGCAAGGCCGGCGTCTCCGCCACGCTCTACTGGCAGGTCGCCGCGATCTTCGGCGCGCTGGTCGGCGGCTACCTCGCCGACCGCTGGATGAGGAAAACCCAGCGCGGCCGGATTTACATCAGCGCCATCGGCATGGCGCTCATCGTGCCCGCCCTGTTCGGTGTCGGCTACGCCCCGCAAACCGGCCACCTCTCGGTCGCCATTGGCTTCCTCATGCTGTTCGGCCTCGGCTGGGGCTTTTTCGATTCCAATAACATGCCGATCCTCTGCCAGATCGCGCGGCCCGAACTCCGGGCCACCGGCTACGGCCTGATGAACATGGTCAGCATCAGCTTCGGTGGCTTCGCCGACTACGGCTTCGGCGTGCTACGCGATCGCGGCGTGCCGATCTTCGCCATCTTCAGCATTTTCGCCAGCACCGCCATCCTCTCCGTCGTGCTGGTCCTGATGATCCGCCCACGCCACACCGAAGGCGGACCCGCTCCGATTTCCCACTGATTCCATGACCCCGCTTCTCCCCCTCCACGAACTCGTCGCCGCCGCCCATTCGCCCTTCCACGCGGATGGCTCGCCGGCCCCTGAAGTCGTGCCCACCCAAGCCGCCTTCCTCGCCGCCAACGGCATCCGCACCGTCTTCATCACCGGTTCCACCGGCGAGTCGCACTCTCTAACATGCGACGAACGCCTCGCCCTCTACGACGCCTGGGCCGCCGCCGCGCCGGCGCACGGGCTGTCGGTGATCGGTCATGTCGGCAGCAACTGTCTCGAAGACTCAAAGATCCTCGCCCGCCGCGCCCAGGACCTCGGCTTCACCGCCATCAGCGCGCTCGCCCCGTCCTACTTCAAGCCGGCCAGCCTCTCCGCCCTGATCGACACCTGCGCCGCCATCGCCGCCGCCGCCCCGGCGACGCCGTTCTACTACTACGACATCCCGGTGCTCACCGGCGTCGCCTTCCCGATGGAGAAGTTCCTCGCCGAAGCCCCGTCGCGCATCCCGAATCTCGCCGGCATCAAGTTCACCAATCCCGATCTTGTCTCGTACCGCTGCAGCCTCGACGTCGCCGGTGAAAAACTCGACCTCCCGTGGGGCGTCGATGAAATGCTCGTCGCCGCCCTCGCCACCGGTGCCCGCGGCGGCGTCGGGTCCACCTACAACTGGTGCCCCCAACTCTACTTCGACCTCATCGCCGCCTTCCACCGCGGCGACCTCGCCGAAGCCCGTCGCCTGCAATCCGTCTCGATCGCCATGATCGACGCCATCGCCGCCACCGGCTTCCTCGGCACTGCCAAAGCCCTCATGGCCCGCCTCGGCGTCCCCGTCGGCCCCGCCCGCCTGCCCTTGGGAAACCCCACGGACCAGCAGGTGGATGATTTGCTGGGGAAACTTGATGCCATTGGCTTCAGCGCGTGGGGAGCCCGGGTTCCGCAACTCGCCGCCCGATGAACCTCGCCACCTTCTATCACGAGCAGCTCTTCAACGACTGCCTGCCCTTCTGGTTCCCGCGAGCCATTGATCGAGAACATGGCGGCTTCCTCCACTGCTTCGACCGCGACGGAACCCTCGTCGACAGCGACAAGTCGGTGTGGGCCCAAGGCCGGATGAGCTGGATGCTGCTCACGCTGTACCTCGAGCACGAACGCCGCCCGGAGTGGCTGGCCTGGGCGGAAAGCGGGCTGCGTTTCCTCGAAGAAAAGTGCATCGATCCCACCGACGGCCGGATGTTCTTCCACGTCGCCCAGGACGGCACCCCGCTCCGCAAGCGCCGCTACGCCTACAGCGAAAGCTTTGCCGCCATCGCCTTCGCGGCCCATGCGGCGGCGGCGAACGATGGCGGCTCGGCGGACAAGGCGCGCCATTGGTTCGAGCGCTTCACCGACTGGAATTTCACCGCCGGCCGCATCCCGCCGAAGTTCACTGGCGCGCGGCCGATGGAAGGCATCGGCACCCGGATGATCACCCTGGTCACCGCCCAGGAACTGCGCAAACACCTCGGCGAGGACCGCCTGCTGACCCGCTGGATCGACCGCTGCCTCGATGACATCGAGCGGCTCTTCGTGAAGCCCGAACTGAAGGTCGTGATGGAAGCGGTCGCGCCCGACGGCTCGATCTCCGATCACTTCGACGGTCGCCAATTGAACCCCGGCCACGCGATCGAAGCCGCCTGGTTCATCCTCGAGGAAGCCGCCCACCGGAAGGATTCGCGCCTTCAGAAGCTCGGCTGCGACATGCTCGACTGGATGTGGGAGCGCGGCTGGGACTCCGAACACGGCGGCCTGTTCTACTTCCGCGACGTCCACGGCAAACCGGTCCAGGAATACTGGCACGACATGAAATTCTGGTGGCCGCACGACGAGGCGCTGATCGCCACCCTGATGGCCCACCGGATGACAGGCGACCCGAAGTATCTCATCTGGCACGAACAACTCCGCGAGTGGAGCTTCCGCCACTTCGCCGACCCGGAGCACGGCGAATGGTTCGGCTACCTGCGCCGCGACGGCGTGCCGGCCAACACGCTCAAGGGCTCGCTTTGGAAGTCCTTCTTCCACCACCCCCGCGCCCTCTGGCGCTGTCACCAGCTCGCTGTACCCTGATCGAAAGCCGGGCGGCGGCGATGCGATAGAAGCGCGGGGGCAACCTGTAGCGGCGCGTCTATGACCGCCGCACTTTGTAAACGAAGCAACGCCAAGGCCCGCTCCATCTTGTGGTTGGAAAGAATCTTCCCGTGCTTCGTTTACAGTCACCGGCGGTCATAGACCCGCCGCTACATTCCAATTCACTCCACCGTCACGCTCTTCGCCAGATTCCGCGGCTGGTCGATTTCGCAACCCCTCGCGTTCGCGATGTGGTAGGCGAGCAACTGCAGCGCGACCACCGTCGGGATGGTGCTGACCAGCGGATGGCAGGCGGGGACTTCGATCACGTCGTCCATCGCTTCCATCGCCTCGTGGTCGCCTTCGGTGACGATGCCCAGAATCCTCGCCCCGCGGGCGCGGCACTCTTCGACGTTGCCGAGCGTCTTGTCCTTGCCGGGGATGTCGATGGCCAGCGCGATGACCGGCGTGCCTTCCTGCAGCAAAGCGATCGGCCCGTGCTTGAGCTCCGCCGCGTGGTAGCCCTCAGCGTGGATGTACGAGATTTCCTTGAGTTTGAGCGCGCCTTCCAGAGCGACCGGATAGAGCGGGCCACGGCCAATGAAGAAGGCGTGTTCGTTGTTGGCATACTTCGCGGCGATGGCGGCGATGCTGTCGCTGCGTTCGATGACTTTCTGCACCAGCTCCGGGATCGACTCGATGGCGCGGGCGAACTTCATCCCCTCGTCGCGCGAGAAGCGGCGGCCACGGCCGAGCTTGAGCGCCATCATCAGCATGACGGCGACCTGGCAGGTGAAGGCCTTCGTCGAGGCGACGGAAATCTCCGGTCCGGCGTGGAGATAGACCCCGCGGCCGGTTTCGCGGGCGATGGTCGAGCCGACGACATTGCACAGACCCATGACGAAGGCGCCCTTTTGGTTCGCCTCTCTAACAGCAGCCAAGGTATCCGCGGTTTCGCCGGATTGTGAAATCGCGACCACAAGATCGCGGCTGCCGATGATCGGATTCCGGTAGCGGAACTCCGCGGCCTGCTGGACCTCGGCGTGAAGGTCGGCCATGTCCTCGATGGCGTATTCGCCGACCAGTCCGGCATGCAGAGAGGTGCCGCAGCCGACGAACACGACGCGCTGGATTTCCGCGAGGTCGCGCTGGGAAGTGCCCATGCCCGACAGCACGGAGGAGCCGAGATTGAAATCGAGCCGGCCGCGGATCGCGTTGCGCAGGGAGTCGGGCTGCTCATGGATTTCCTTGAGCATGAAGTGGGCGAAGCCGCCCTTCTCCGCCGCGGCGGCATCGAAACCGAGCTCGCTGACCTCGCGGGCCACCGGGACCTGATGGAGGTCGCGAATATCGACGTGGTCGGCAGTGACCACAGCGATGTCGTTGTCCTCGAGGTAGATCACCTGCCGGGTATAGGCGATGATCGCGGAGGCATCCGACGCGACGATGGTCTCCCCTTCGCCGACGCCGATGACGATCGGACTGCCACGGCGGGCGGTGATGATCTTGCCCGGCTCCTTGGCGGAAATCACGGCGATGCCGAAGGTGCCTTCGACCTGGCTGAGCGCGTCACAGACGGCTTGGAAGAGATCGCCCTGATAGCGGTCGCCGATCAGGTGGGCGAGCACCTCGGTGTCGGTCTCGGAATAGAAATGGTGGCCCTTGCCTTCCATCCGGGTGCGCAGCGAGCGGTAGTTCTCGATGATGCCGTTGTGGACCAACGCGATGTCGCCGGACTGGTCGAGGTGGGGGTGGGCGTTGACCTCGGTCGGCGGCCCGTGGGTGGCCCAGCGGGTGTGGGCGATGCCGGTGGAGGATTTCACGAAGCGCTCGGCCGGCCAATCGGCACGGGCCTTGTCGTTGAGCGCGGAGACTTTCCCGGGGGCCTTGATGACGACGATGCTGCCGTCTTCAAGAATGGCCATGCCCGCGGAATCATAGCCGCGGTATTCGAGCCGGCGCAGGCCACTGATGAGGACGCTGGGGGCGGAGGCTTTACCGATGTATCCGACGATGCCGCACATGGATGTTGGGGATTAGGAAATTGGGAAAATTGGGAGATTGGGGGCTTCTGAAGCCGGGAAAGCTTTTTCCCGAGTCGGCCGAGTGGAAAGCCAGAAAAGCGGGCGGGAGCTTGACGCAAGAAAGTAAGACGATAGCTTACCCCTCGTGAAGACCACCATTTCCTCGAAGGGCCAACTGGTTTTGCCGGCGGAACTCCGGCGACTGGACGGCTTGGAGGCAGGGCAAGCCTTCGAGGTCGAGCGGCTCGACCGCGGCGACTACCGCCTGCGCCGGGTGGAGGATCCGCCGAACGAAGGGCTGGTGGATTGGCTGCTTGCCTGCCCGGTGAAAGGCTTTTTGAACGACGAGCCGGCCGCCGAAACCACCGATGACATCCAGCCGGACTTTCGATGAAGTTCCTGGTGGATGTGAACGTGATTTCGGAGGCCACCAAGCCGCAACCGGATCCGGGTGTGGTCGCGTGGTTGAGAAAGCACGAGGCCGAACTGGTGCTGGATCCGGTGGTCCTTGGTGAGATCCGACTGGGAATCCTGCTGTTGGCGGCAGGCAAGCGGCGGCAGGCTTTGGAGGTATGGTTCAATCAGCGCGTGGGTTCGATGGTCTGCCTGCCGTGGGACGCTGGAACCGCCATGGCGTGGGCGGTACTACTGGCGAAGCTGAGGGCAAAGGGCATGGCGATGCCACTGAAGGACAGCATGATCGCAGCCAGTGCGATCACCCGCGGGCTGACCGTCGCGACCCGTAACCTCGCCGATTTCCGCAACGCCGGCGTGCCGGTGGTGAATCCTTTCCTCTGAAAGACAGGGCGTATCCGCTTTCGCTTCAATGCACATCCCGCTGCACGATCTCCCCGGGCCGGGTGCTCGTTCCGGGCCAAAGCTTCCGCCCGGGGTAGATGGAGGTGTGAATCCCGGTGTGAACCCCATCGCCGATGATGCTGCCGAATTTCCTCCGCCCGGTATCGACCAGCACCCCGTCGACCAAAGTCCGGTGGTTCTGGCCGTCGTGGCGGAAGTTGGAGGTGATCGTCCCCGCGCCGAAGTTCACCTTCTCGCCGATCACCGAGTCGCCGACGTAGCTGAGGTGCCCGACCGCGGTGCCGGAAAGGAGGATCGAGTTCTTGATCTCGACCGCGTTGCCGACGTGACACTTGTCGCCGATGGACGTCGAGCCGCGGAGATAACAGTTCGGCCCGATCTTGCAGTTCGCGCCAATGACCACATTGCCCTCGATGTAAACACCCGGCAGAATCCGCGACCCGGGACCGAGGTGGACAATGCCTTCGATCACGGCGTTCGGGTGGATGTCGCCTTCGATCTTTGCTTCGGTCAGAGCGCCGACGTGAAGTTCATTCGCCCGCAGGAAGTCCCAAGGATGGACGATGAGGAACGACGTCGTGGCAAACAGCGCGTTGTCGGGATCCGGCGCATCGCCCAGCCACGCCAGCGGCCGGCTGACCGCATCGACGAGGGTGCGATGGGCATCCGGGGACAGCCGGGCAAGGTCTTCCGGAGTCACCCAGGCATGGGGATGGATCCGGAGACCCCCGACCGAATGGGCGGCATGGTGGTCGCGGAGCAGGCTGTTCCCGATCGGAAAGTCCTCGATGGCGCGGGTGGTGAAGAGGGGCATGGCAACGGAAGAATTCAAACCACGGTATACACGGAAATCAGAGAGATACGGAGGCGCTGCTAAGAGCCAAGATCGGCCATCGTCTTGGGTTGTCTGCGTTTACCAGAAGCGGCTTCGTCGATGACCTTCTTAACCGCTAGGGAAATGCGGTCAGCAGGGGCCATGTTCAGCGACTCTACAATCGCCGTTCTCGCCTCTTCATGCTTCCCACTGATCAAAAGTGCCAAGGCGAGATTCGCATGAAGCCCCGCATCTCTCGGCGTCAGCGTGATCGCGTGTTGGGTCGCGCTGATTGCTTCCTCCCCATCCCCCAATTGGAGACATGAGGCAGCGTATTCCCGAGCGACATCTGGATTCTCTTTTTGAATTGCAAAGGATACCTTGAACTCGGCGTTCGCGGCCTTCTGGTCCCCAAGAGCTTGGTAGCCCTTACCTTTCATCCAAAAGGACGCCCAGTTCTTGGGATTGTAGGCTGTAACGGCATCCAGATCAGCGATACCCCTCGAAAGCTCCGTTTTTGCCTTCGCCGACAATTTGGGATTCCGCCCAAGAAGCTGCATATGAGGCGATATCAAATTGCCACCTCGCTGACACACCTGATCGTGTTCATCGTCGTTGGTCACGACGACGTCGCCAGCAACCAATGGGCTACCAGTAAAAAGTGCGATGAGCTTTCCTATCATAAGCAAGCGCTACATTGTTGAGGCGGATTGACTAGGTGACGAGCATCTCGGTCACCTCCCGGCAATCGCATCCATGACGTCACGCCCCCACCCCGATGTCCTCCTTCACCGCCTGCGTGAATTTCCCGATCCACTCGTCCACCGTGTCGGCATCCCGGTGCTCGACGAGGATGCGGATCTTGTTCTCCGTCCCGGAGTAGCGGATGAGCTGGCGGCCGGCGTCGCCGAAGGCCGCGTCGGCTTCCTTCATCAGTTTCTGAAGGCCGGCGAGCTCGCCGAGCGGCGGCTTGGCGGCGACCTTGAGGTTCACCAGCTCCTGCGGGAACTCGCGCATGCAGGCCGCGAGTTCGGCCAGCGTGGCTTTCTTTTCCTTCATGACGCGCAGCACCTGGAGCGCGCTGAGGATGCCGTCGCCGGTGGTGGCGTGGTCGGCAAAGATCAGGTGGCCGGAATTTTCGCCACCGAAGGAGCCGCCCTTTTCGCGGAGGGCCTCGATGACATTGCGGTCGCCGACGGCGGTGGTGATGACCTCGATCCCGGCGCGGCGCATGGCTTCGTGCAGGCCGAGGTTGCTCATGACGGTGCAGGCCATCCGGTTGCCGCGGAGTTTTCCCTGCTCGTGGAGCGACAGGGCGGCGAGCGCGAGGATGCGGTCGCCGGAAACCGGGGTGCCGGTGGCGTCGGTGAAGATCACGCGGTCGGCATCGCCGTCGAAGGAAATGCCGAGGTCGGCGCCGTGCTGGCGGACCAGATTGCCGGCGGTCTCCGGGTAGAGCGCGCCGCACTGGTCGTTGATGTTGATGCCGTCGGGCTCGCAGCCGTGCTTGATGACTTCCGCGCCGAGCTCCTTGAAGATGAGCGGAGCGATGAAGTAGGCCGCGCCGTGGCCGCAATCGACTACGATCTTCAGGCCGTGGAGCGAGATGTTGTCGGCGGTGTGCTTGGCGAACTCGATGTAGCGGCCGCGGGCGTCGTCGATGCGGTAGGCCTTGCCGATCTTCTCCGGCGACATCGGGCGAGGCTCGGGTTCGTCGCCGAGAATGTGGCGCTCGATGATTTCCTCCAGCGCGTCGGACAGCTTGTAACCGTCGGGCCCGAAGATTTTCAGGCCGTTGTCCTCGTAGGGATTGTGGGAGGCGGTGAGCATGATGCCGGCGGCGGCGCCCATCGACTTGGTGAGGTGGGCGATCGCGGGCGTCGGCAGCGGACCGGGCAGCAGCACGTCCATGCCCATCGAAACCAGGCCGGCGGTCAGGGCGGTTTCGAGCATGTAGCCGGAAATCCGGGTGTCCTTGCCGATGACCACGCGGTTGCGGTTGTGGCCTGATGAACGCAGGACCTGGGCCACCGCCTTGCCGGCGCGGAGGGCCACTTCGGGGGTGATCGGGAATTCGTTCGCTCTGCCGCGGATGCCGTCGGTGCCGAAAAGCTTCATGTGTGGGGAGGATGGCCACTTTGGCACGAAATGAAAGCTTCGGGTGCCTCATGCCACAAATGGAGGAGTCAAACGGTCAGAAAGCGCAGGAATCCCGAACATCCCCTTCCCTTCGTGGCACCACCTCTCTCAATTGGAGGCCGGCAACGGGTCGGCGTGGACGCCCAGATGGTTCGCCACGCTCCGCTGCACCCCGCCGGGGATGGAATTCACGATCCGCGGCGTCCCGTCC
Source organism: Verrucomicrobiia bacterium Tous-C4TDCM (assembly GCA_002304315.1). Lineage (GTDB taxonomy): Bacteria > Verrucomicrobiota > Verrucomicrobiia > Verrucomicrobiales > Akkermansiaceae > Haloferula. The sequence goes on along the minus strand of NEUO01000034.1, from coordinate 5,612 downwards.
GGCTTCTTCACGACCAAGGTCGAAGATCCGCCACCGTCGAGGTTGATCGCGTCCCAGCAACCGAGCTGCTTCATCCAGCTGGCGAGCTCGACCAGCGTGATGCCTTCGCTGAAGCCCTTCTGCCGGCCATCGACCACCACCAGATACACCTGGCGCCCATCCTTCGAAACCCCGACCGCGGTCCGCGGATGGACGTCCCGGGTGGTGGTCACGATCTCGCCGTCATCGACCAACATCCCGTTCGCACCGTACCAGCCCTGGAGCGCGTCGTCCGCGTCGGCCCAGTCTTCTTTCCGTAGGGGAGCCCTCAGGATCCGCGCCTGATTCTTCGCCGTGACGAGGAACACCGGGTTGCCGCTTTTCAAGTCGGCCTCGCTCACCACGGACCCGTCGGAAACCGAGAGCCCCAGCACATCGACCGGCTTGCCCTCGCCCGTGATCGGCTTGAAGCCGGTGCCATTGACCGCCACCTCGAGCCCGAACTCTTTGAGAAAGGTCGCCGTCCGCCGGCCGGTCACTTCGCCCGGTGCATCGCCATTGGCCGGGGTGGTGAAGAACGAGCCCCCCTCCGCCCGGGTGTCGATCCGCACTTGATGGACCCGCATCGGCCGCGGCTCGGCGGTCACGTCCAGCCGGTGCTCCACCCCGCGGAACAGCGGCTGCCATTTCCCCGCCGCCGGGGCCGGATCGGCGAAGGCGGGGATGAGCGTGAGGGCGAGGCTGAAAAAAGAGCGCATGGTGTTCAACCCAGCTAACGGAAACTCCCTCCCGCATCCTTCATCGGTGATCCCCGCGTTTCCCGGGGTTGCCAGCCGCCGCCTCCGCTGGAAAGCTCCGCCCATGCAACGCGTGGCGGTCATCAACGTGGTCGGGCTTTCGCCTTCCCTGCTCGGTCCTTCGACCCCGCGGCTGGCGGCCTTCGCCCAGAAGCACGGCATGCAGTCTTTCCCGCCGGCCTTTCCCGCGGTGACCTGCACCGCCCAGTCGTCGATGCTGACCGGCACCCCGCCCGGCCGGCACGGGATCGTCGCCAACGGCTGGTACGACCGCGAGAGCGCCGAAGTCCGCTTCTGGAAGCAGAGCAACCACCTGGTCCGCGGCGAAAAGATCTGGGACCACCTTCGCCGCCTCCATCCCGGCTTTACCTGCGCCCAGCTTTTCTGGTGGTACAACATGTATTCCACCGCCGACCTCACGATGACCCCGCGGCCGCTCTACCCGGCCGACGGACGCAAGGTCTTCGACATCCACACCCAGCCGATGGAGCTGCGAGAAAAGGTGAAGGCCGACCTCGGCCCCTTCCCCTTCCCGTCCTTCTGGGGCCCCGGCGCGGGGATCGCCTGCTCGGAATGGATCGCCAAGGCCGCGAGGTGGACCGAGGAGCATGAATCGCCGACCCTCAGCCTGGTTTATCTGCCGCACCTCGACTATTGCCTGCAAAAATTCGGCCCCGGCGCGCCGGAGATCGCGCCCGAGTTGGAAGCCATCGACCGGGTCGCCGGCGAGCTGATCGACTTCCTCGAATCCCGCGGCGTCAAAGTGATGGTCGTTTCGGAATACGGCATTTCGAAAGTCATCCGCCCGATCCACCTCAACCGCCTGTTCCGCAAAAAGGGCTGGCTGCAGATCAAGGACGAGCTTGGCCGCGAAACGCTCGATGCCGGCGGCTCGGAAGTCTTCGCGGTGGCGGATCACCAGGTTGCCCACGTTTATACAAAGCACGGCCCGACGCCCGAGCTCCGCGAGTTCCTCGAAGCCCTCGACGGCGTCGCCGAGGTCCGCGAGTCGATCGACGGCGACCGCAGCGGCGACTTCGTCGTGGTCGCCGAACCCGACGCCTGGTTCACCTACTACTACTGGGAGGACGACGCGAAAGCGCCCGACTTCGCCCGCTGCGTCGACATCCACCGCAAGCCCGGCTACGACCCCGCCGAGCTGTTCCTCGACCCAGCGATCTCGCTCCCGAAGTGGGAGATCGGGAAATTCCTGCTCAAGAAGAAGCTCGGCCTGCGCGGTTTGTTAGAGGTGATCCCGCTCGACGCCACCCTGGTCAAAGGTTCCCACGGCCGGGATGTCGTCGAGGTCGGCGAGCAGCCGCTGATGCTAGGATCGCCGGTGCCGGTGACCTGCGCGGAAGACGTGTTCGGGGCGATGGTGGCGGCGGTGGATGGCAGAGCACCCCAATAATCAAGGTCCCATGAGCGACTCCGAGAAACCACTCAAGATCATCTCCTTCATCCTCTCGGGGCTCCTCATGGCCTCGGCTGTGATTTACTTCGTATTCAGTCAAGGTGATCCCGTGGAAGCCGAGGTGGTGATGGAATACTCCGCACCGGACGGGCTTCAACCGTCCGAGCTGTTAGTGGCCCTCGAAACGCTGCGCAAGGATGAGGCATTCCTTAAAGAAGTTGCTTTCCGTAGCGGACTTGGAAGCGAATCAGAGCCGGACTTCGCTGAAACAGTAACGGAGTTCGCACGCAGCTTGGCCTTCGAGCCGAACTTCGGGGAATCCCGCATCGCAATTCGATGCACTCACCGGAACTCCGCGACTGCTGCAAAAGTTACCAAGGCTGCCGCCACCGTCGCGAAAGAGAAACTGGAGCAGCGGCGTGAAGAACTCGCCCGCGAAATTCTCCGCCAAGAGGATCTCGTCTCTGACCTGCGAAAGCTTCTTGATCACATTCTCCGAGTCGAATCTCTTGCTACTGACAATCCTCGATAGGAAGTCCATACGCGGCCTGGTGGTGCGACGTTTGTGGATGCCCCAGGCGAATACGAACGAGCTTTGCGCAAGCTTGCGGAACTCTAAGGCGAGCCTGTGGTTTCTATCGGAGCGATCCACTCTACGACGCTGGCAAACGACTAGCCACACGCCCCGCCTGGTCGTCGGCAATCTCACTATCCTCCCGGTCCAGGCGCTTCAGTGTGTCCAAGCGCAAGCGAACTGATCGAGTTCTTCTTCACTCAGCACCCCGGGAAACGGCGAGCAGCTCTTCAAGTAGCGGGCGTATTCGCCATCGTCGCGCGAGAGGGCCAGCAGCTCCGCGAAGCCCTCGCCCGTCGCCTGCGCCCGCTCGATCAACTCCCGCCACTGGAGCAAGGGCCGGACGTCGCCAAGCCGGTCCATCGCGATCCAGCGCTCGATGTTCGCCAGCGGGATCGCCAGCAGCTCCGGCTGCCGCTCGATCTTGTCCGCCAAAAACAGATCGCACTGGAAGATCAGCGGATTGAGAAAGACGTAGTCCTCGGGGATCACGAGGGCAGCCTACCAGCCCCCCGCCCGGCCCGCAAGCCGCACGGCGGCAATTGGAGTGGCGCGTTGGACGCGTCGTGACGACGGGCTGGCGCGGCTCTGTCCGCCATTCGAAGCACCGGAGTGCCCGCGCCGCTGCAGACAGGCATCCGGAGGACGCCCGACCATCGTCATGTCGCCTTCAAGGCGACACTCCGCACGCCGCCTGCTTTACGGTTGCGCTCTCCCGGCCGTCTTCCTAGCGTTCGCTCCGGTCATCCGAACCGTCTTTTTCCCATGAAAATCCGCCATTTCGTCCTCCCCGCCCTCGCTGCCGTCCTCGGCCTCGCTTCCTGCAAAAAGAGCGACGATAGCACCATCAACATCGGCGAAGTGGCCTCTCTGACCGGCGGCACCGCCACCTTCGGCCAGTCGTCCCACAACGGCACCCAGATGGCGGTCGACGAGATCAACGCGGCCGGCGGCATCCTCGGCAAGCAGATCAAGCTGATCACCGAGGACGACCAGTCCAAGCAGGGCGAGGCCGGCACCGTGGCGAAAAAGCTGATTTCCCGATCCAAGGTCAGCGCCCTGCTCGGCGAGGTCGCTTCCGGCCGCTCGCTCGAAATGGCCCCGATCGCCCAGGCCGCCGGGGTGCCGATGATTTCCCCCGCCTCGACCAACCCGAAGGTGACCGAGGCCGGCGACCACGTCTTCCGCATCTGCTTCATCGATCCTTTCCAGGGCACCGTGATGTCCAAGTTCGCGCTTTCCAAGGGCTGGAAGAAGGTCGCCATCCTGACCGACTCCAAGCAGGACTACAGCGTCGGCCTGACCGAGTTCTTCAAGAAACACTTCACCGCCAACGGTGGCACCATCATGGCCGAGCAGAGCTACGGCTCCGCCGACAAGGACTTCAAGGCCCAGCTCACCGCGATCAAGGCCGGCGCGCCCGACGCGATCTTCGCCTCCGGCTACTACAACGAGGTCGCACTGATCGCCGTCCAGGCCCGCGAGCTCGGCATCACCGTCCCGCTGCTCGGCGGCGACGGCTGGGACTCCCCCTCGCTGGTCGAAGTCGGCGGCAAGGCGATGGAAGGCTGCTTCTTCTCCAACCACTTCTCCAACCAGGACACCAGCCCCGCCATCCAGTCCTTCGTGAAGGCCTACGAGGCCAAGCACGGTGCCAAGCCTGACGCGATGGCAGCCCTCGGCTACGATTCCGCGAAGATCCTGTTCGACGCGATCAAGCGCGCCGGCAGCGTCGAAGGCAAGGCCCTGCGCGACGCGATCGCCGCCACCAAGGACTTCCCCGGCATCACCGGCAGCATCACGCTGGATGAAAAGCGCAATGCCAACAAACCGGCGGTCATCCTCACGATCAAGGACGGCAAGGTGGTTTACACGGAGACGATCGCCCCCTGATCCGCCCCCGGACCGGCAACCTCCAACCCCGCCCGCAACTCTTGGAGCAGTTCCTTCAGCAACTCCTCAACGGCCTGTTCCAAGGCTCCATCTACGCCCTCATCGCGCTGGGCTACACGATGGTTTACGGGGTGCTGCGCTTCATTAACTTCGCCCACGGCGATGTCTTCATGCTGGGCGCATTCACCGCGCTCGGCCTGCACAAGGCCTTCGCCCCGGCGCTCACGGCGATGCCCTGGCCGGTTTCGCTGATCCTGATCCTGATCGTCTCGATGGCGGTCTGTGGCGCGCTCGGCATCATCATCGAGCTGCTCGCCTACCGCCCGCTGCGCAACCGCCCGCGACTGAACGTGCTGATCACCGCCATCGGCGTCTCGCTGTTCATCGAATACACCGCCCAGCTCTTCTTCGGTGCCACCCAGCGCCCCTTCCCCGAGCTGATCCCCCGCACCCCGATCGCCAGCACCGGCGGCCTGACCATCTCGGTCGCCCAAGTGATCGTGCTCGCCACCACCATCACCCTGCTGATCGGCCTGCGGATCGTCGTGATGAAAACCCGGATGGGCCTCGCGATGCGCGCCCTTTCGCTCAACCCCACCGCCTCGACCCTGATGGGCGTGAACAACAGCGTGGTGATCTCCTTCACCTTCGGCCTCGGGTCCGCCCTCGCCGCGGCCGGCGGCATCCTCTACGCCTCGCTCTACCCGAGCATCGAGCCCTTCATGGGCATCCAGCCCGGCCTCAAGGCCTTCGTCGCCGCGGTGCTCGGCGGCATCGGCAACATCCCCGGCGCCGCCCTCGGCGGACTGATCATCGGCATCACCGAAACCCTGGTGAAGGGTTACGGCCAGAACTTCGGCATCCCGTCCGGCTACTCGGAAGCCGTCGCCTTCGTCATCCTCATCCTGATCCTCGTCTTCAAACCCTCCGGCATCCTCGGCAAGACCGAGCGCGA
>NEUO01000033.1 GCA_002304315.1 Verrucomicrobiia bacterium Tous-C4TDCM | reverse complement strand
ATTGACCCGCAACGCCGCCGCCAGCACCGGCAGGCCGTAGCCTTTGCGGCCGGGGATCAGGCGCTTGAAGACGGGGATCGAGCACTCCAGCGGGAAGCGGAACGGCATCGCGGAGCGCTCGGCGTGGGCATCGAGGAAGCCGCGGTCGAAGCGCGCATTGTGGGCGAAGGACGGCGTGCCCTCGACGAATTGCCAGGTCTCTTCCAGCGCCCGCCGCAGTTCGATGCCCTTCGTGCGGAGCAGCGCATCGGAGATCCCGGTCAGTTGCGTGATGTGCCATGGTACCGGTTGGGTGGTGCGGACCAGGCGGGACATCTCGCTCACGATTCCGAAGCGCTCGTCCACCCGGATCGCCGCGATTTCCGTGATCTCGTGGCCCTGCGGCGAGAGACCGGTGGTCTCGATGTCCACGAGGCAAAAGCTCGTGCTCCCGAAGGCAAAGGCATTCTTGGAAGCGGCTTTCATGGAGTCGGGAGCGGCAGGGGCACGAGGCGAAGGTGGCGGGACTTTGGAAGGCCGTGAATGAGAAAATCGGAAGGATGAGGCTTTCCGCACTGGAGTGTTTTAACCGCGAAAGAACGCTAAAGGGTCGCGAAATTTGAAAACCAGGAAATCGGAAATGCCTTTCGGCTGTTCCAAATTTCGCGCCCCTTTCGCGCAATTTCGCGGTTAATGGTTCTGTTTCGATACCGGTGTTGGCTCAGGCCAGCGAATGCAGCTACTCCTCGAGGGAGTGAGAAAGCGGACGGCAGAAGAACGTTACGATCATCATGGATCTCCCTTCCCTCGGCTACCAGGAATACGCAGTGATTTTCCTCCCGTTCTTCCTTTTGGGGCTTCTGAGGGGATGGCGCACGGCGGGCCGCCCGCGAGCGGAGCGAATCAGGACATGCCTGAGAGTTTCCCCCGGTGTTGGTATCGCTGTATTGGCGGTCTATGGGTTCGTTGGAATCCTCACTTTCCTATATGAAAGGGAGTTCCGGCGATTGGTAGAGGGGATATTCGTCGGTCTGACAGCCGTGGCGGGCCTTTTTCTGTTTTTAGGCCTGCCCTTCATGCTTGGCGTGCTGCTGTGGCCGCAGCGGCGCAAGCCGGATGCTCCCGGTTGACACGATATCGTATGCAGGGGCGTCGTTGAAAAGGGGATCCCATGCTCGTGGTCGCCCCGCCGTCCGCGCTTCAGCCTCCTGGCGGATGCCGGAATTCCGCATTCCCCGGGCTTCCCGTTTTGCCCGGACCGCGCTAAGAAGCCGCCTCGAACTAGCGTATCGCCCTCTCCTTTCTCCATCCCGCCATGATCCGAAAAACCGCTCCGGGCCTCGCCCGCCTTCTCTTTGCCTGCACGCTTCTGATGTCGCAGGCCCACGCCGCCAACAAGGTCGTCTTCCTCGCCGGCGGCCGCAGCCACGGTCCGGGCGAGCACGAATTCCGCGCCGGCTGCATGCTGCTGGCCAAGGCGCTCAACGAAAGCGGCCTCGACATCCAGGCCGAGGTTCATAACGGCTGGCCGTCCGATGAGAAGGTCCTCGATGGCGCCAAGGCGCTGATCATTTACGCCGACGGCACCAGCGTCGTCGGCAAGGGCTGGGACAAGGTCGACCAGATGGCGAAGGCCGGCACCGGCATCATGTTCATGCACTACGCGGTGCATCCCTCGAAGGAGCAAGGCGACAAGTACTACCGCCCTTGGATCGGCGGGGCTTTCGAAGACGGCTTCTCGGTGAACCCGCACTGGGTCGCCGAGCTGGAAGTGCTGCCGAACCACCCCGTCTCGCGCGGCGTCGGCTCGCTGGTCGAGGCCTACGACGAATTCTACTACAACATGCGATTCATGGCCGACCGCGCCAAGGTCGCCGATCTCGTCACCGCCGTCCCGGACCGGGAGCGGATGAAGCAGTATATCAACCTCTGGAACCAGCACGGCGTCGATGGCCTCGGCAAAAAGCAGACGCTGATGTGGGGCATCGAGCGGCCCGACGGCGGCCGCGGCGTTGGCTTCACCGGCGGCCACTACCACCGCAATTGGTCGGTCGACGGCTTCCGCACCATCGTGCTCAACGCGATCACCTGGACCGCCGGCGTGGAAGTCCCGGCCAGCGGCGTGAAATCCAAGCCGCTCACCGAGGACGATCTCAACGCCAACCTGGATGCCAAGGGCAAGACCGTCCGCCTCAAGCTGGTCGAGCCCGGTGAGTTCAAGAAGATCCCGGCGGCACCGGTTCAGGCCGATCGCGAGGCCGGCTTCAAGACGGTCAAGAACGAGCAGCCTGCCCGCAAAAACGCCCGCCAACCCCGCGCCCAGGCCGTGAAGCCGGTGGCCGAGAGCCCTGAGATGACACCGGGCAACGCCCGGATTCATGAGATCAAGGCATCCATCGCCGGAGCCAAGGAACTCTACCTTGTGGTGTCCGACCAAGGAGAGATGAGCTTTGACTGGGCCAACTGGATCGAGCCCCGCATCACCTTCAAGGGCGGCGAAGTCAAAGACCTCACCGAGATCAAGTGGCGCGCCGCACAGGCGAGTTTCGGCGAGTCCAAGGTAGGCAAGAACATCGAGGGCGGCACGCTGACGATCGACAAGCAGACCTTCCAGAAAGGCATCGGCACCCACGGCGCGTCAGTGATCGTCTTCGATCTCCCCACCGGTGTGGAGAACTTCACCGCCAAGGTTGGCATCGACGACGGCGGTGCGGTCCGGGAAGGCAAGAAAACCACCGCTGCGGTGAAGTTCCAGGTCTTCACGCAGAAGCCTCCCGCCGCCGGCGCGGACACCACGGGCGAGACGCTGGTCCCCGAGGACCTGTTCACGATCGCCGATGACAAGCTCGCGATCACCGTCTGGGCGACCACGCCGCTGCTTTACAATCCCACCAACATCGACTTCGACGCCCAGGGCCGGCTCTACGTCGCGGAAGGCGTGAACTACCGCCACGCCGGCGGCACCCGCCCCGAAGGTGACCGTGTCGTGATCCTCGAGGACAGCGATGGCGACGGCGAAGCCGACAAGACGGAGGTCTTCACCCAGGACCCGAACCTCACGTCGCCGCTCGGCGTGGCGGTGCTCGACAACAAGGTGATCGTCTCCCAGCCGCCCGACCTGATCGTTTACACCGACATCAACGGCGACCGGAAGTTCGACCCCGCCATCGACAAACGCGAGGTCCTGCTCACCGGCTTCAACGCCCGCCAGCATGACCACTCGCTGCATAGCGTGACCGCCGGTCCCGACGGCCAGTGGAATTTCAACAACGGCAACTGCGGCGGCATCTTCACCGACAAGTCCGGCAAGACTTTCCGCGTCGGCAGCGGCTATTACAAGAGCGGCGGCGGCACCTGGTACTCCGACACCCGCGCTGCCGCCGGCCAGCCGAGCGATGACGGCAACGTGTGGGTCGGCGGTTTCTCCGTCCGCATGAATCCCGACGGCACGAACGCCCGGATCGTCGGCCACAATTACCGCAACTCCTACGAGCAGGCCATGACCTCGTTCGGCGACATGTTCCAGAGCGACAACGACGACCCGCCGGCCTGCCGCGTCGCCGAGATCATCGAGGGCGGCAACGCCGGCTTCTCGTCCGCCGACGGCCAGCGCTCGTGGGGCGCCGACAAGCGCCCGGGCCAGGACACTCCGACCGCCGAGTGGCGTCAGGAAGACCCCGGCACGATGCCCTCCGGCGACGTTTACGGCGGGGGTTCGCCGACCGGTGTCGCCTATTATGAAAATGGCGCGCTGGGCGACAAGTGGCAGGGTCTGCTGCTCGCCTGCGAGGCCGGCAAGAACGTGGTCTTCGGCTATCTTCCTGTTCCGGACGGCGCGGGCTTCAAGCTCGAGCGCATCGATTTTCTGACGTCGAACAAGGAGAAGAAATTTGCCGGTTCCGACTTCATCGGAGGTGCCAACAAGGAACTCAACACCCGCTTCCGTCCCGCCGATGTCACGGTCGGTCCGGATGGCGCGATCTATGTCGCCGACTGGTTCGACCCGCGGGTCGGCGGTCACGGCACCGGTGACAAGGGTGGCTCCGGTACCATCTACCGCATCGCACCGAAGGGTTTCAAATCCGTGGTGCCGAAGATCGACCTCACCACCACCGACGGCCAGGTCCTCGCGCTGAAAAGCCCGGCGGTGAACGTCCGCAACAGCGGCTTCACCCGCCTGAAGGCCGGGGGAGACAAGGCCGTGCCCGCCGTCGCCTCGCTGCTCAAGGATTCCAACCCGCACATCGCCGCACGCGCGGTGTGGCTGCTCGCCCAGATGGGCGACAAGGGCCAGCAGATCGTCATGGAGCTGCTCGGCTCGTCGGAAGCCCGCACCCGGCTCGTCGCCACCCGCGCGATTCGCGCCGCAGGCGGTGATGTGGTGAAGCTCGTCGGCAAGATGGCCGCCGATCCTTCCCCGATGGTCCGTCGCGAGATCGCCCTCAGCCTGCGCGAAGTGCCGGCCGACAAGGCACTGCCCTTCCTGGTGACCATCGCCGAAAAGTTCGACGGCAAGGACCGCGCCTACCTCGAGGCCTTCGGTCTCGGCTGCACCGGCAAGGAAGCCGTGATCTACGATGCGCTTCGTAGCAAGGTCACCGCCGCGCCCGAGGCCTGGACGGATGGCTTTGCCTGGCTCGCCTGGCGTCTCCACCCGCCGCAAGCCGTCGCCGACCAGAAAGCGCGCGCGCTTTCCAGCAAGGTCAGCGCCGAGCAGTCGAAGCTCACCTTGACCGCCCTCGGCTTCACCAAGAGCCCGGCCGCCGCCACCGCGATGATCCAGCTCGCGAACACCGATGGCTTCGTCCACAAGGATCTTGCCAAGTGGTGGGTGAACAATCGCAAGAGCAACCTGTGGAAGTCCTACGACGTCGATGGGATCCTCAAGGCGATGGGCCAGGACCCGGCCAAGGTCCAGCTCGTCGCGGTCGAAATGCCCGCCGAGCCCGCCAACGCGCCGAAGCTTCCGCCGGTCGCCGATGTGCTCAAGCTCCAGGGCGACGCGACGCGCGGCAAGGCGGCCATCGCCGCCTGCTACATGTGCCACAAGATCGGCGACACCGGCACCGACTACGGCCCGGACCTCACCAGCTTCGGCAAACAACAGCCGTCCGAGGTGATCATCAACGCGATCCTCAATCCTTCCGCCGATATTTCCCACGGCTACGAGGGCAGCGAGATCAAGACCAAGGATGGCATCACCATCGTCGGCATGGTCCTCAGCGAAGGCGACCCGGTCATCGTGAAGTGCATCGGCGGCCAGACCCAGACCATCGCCAAGTCGCGCATCGCGAGCCTGAAGCGGATGGAGAAGTCGCTGATGTATGCGCCCTCGCTCCTCAACCTCACCCCGCAAGGCGTTGCCGACATGACGGCGTATCTGAAGGGTCTCTGAAAGGCGGAAGTAGCGCAACTTTGCAAGCAGTTCTGTTCGGCATGGATTCTGAAGGGGGGTGTGTGACATTTGTGTCACTTGTACGATCCCGGCAGTTTTGTTTTCATCACCTCGATGGTTCGCCCAACCGCGGAGGTAGTGGATTTCACCGAGAAGGAACTCTGCAGCTAGAAGCTGCTCGGGGACTTCCGGTCGCTGCCCGGCGGAGTGCCGCCGCGCGACGCAAATATCGGCCGCCGCCCCGTGCGCAAGGGCGGCCCAAAGCGCTTGCTCGCCGAGGAGGACTATCTGTGCTCGTTCCTTTTCGCCCCGTTCAACCCGATCATCGACTCGATGCGCGGGCTGTGCGCCGCGAGTGACTTCCCGCGGGTCCAGGCGGAGATCTACCGCGGCCGCTGGGAGATCGAGCTGTTCTTCCGTTGGCTCAAGTGTGTGTCGGGCAGGCCGGCGCAGTGGCACTGGCTGGCGCAGAGCCCGGAAGGCGTGGGCATCCAGCTTTACACGGCGCTGATCGCCGCCTTGCTGCTGTGCCGGCGGATGGGCAAGCTGCCCGGCAAGCGGGTGATGGAGGTGCCGCGCTGGCATCAGTCGGGGATGATCGACACCGCGACGCTGACCCGCGCGCTTGCGACACATGGGGTGAAAAAACCGGCCTGAGCACCGGGGGATACAACGCGGGCCGAACGCCCCGCGCGCTTCGCCGGCTCCGGATGATGCCTTCCATCGCAACCCCGGGTTGCACTACCCAGGAGAGCGCCCCGCCGATTTTCTTTCCCGTGGCCTGTCACTCAGATGGACACTTGCCATGCCGAACCGAACTGCTTTGCAAGTTGCGTTGGGGTGCGGCGGATTGCTGATGGCAGCTGCGGAGCACCCCGGCGTGGCGACCCGCCCCCGATCACAACGAGCAACGGTATGCTACTTCAGCGCGCCGCGTTAAGCGCCTTCTACTCCAAACAATCCACCAGCGCCGCCAGCACGAGATCCACATTCGCCTGGCTCGCGGAATGCCCCATCAACCCGATCCGCCAGGCCTTGCCGGCGAAGGGGCCGAGGCCGGCGCCGATCTCGATGCTGTAGTCCTCCAGCAGCTTCGCCCGTACCGCGGCGTCGTCCGCCCCTTCGGGGATGTGGATGCAGTTCAAGGTGTGGAGGGAATGTTTCGGCACATAACTGATCCCCATCGACTCCAGCCCCGCCCGCAGTCGCCGGTGAAGTCTTGCATGCCTCGCGTGGCGGGCTTCGAGACCTTCTTCCAGCACGATCGTCAGCGCCTCGTGCAAGGCATAGATCATGTTCACCGGCGCGGTGTGGTGATAGGCCCGCTTGCCACTACCCCTGTAGTAGTCCTTGAGCATCGAGATGTCGAAATACCAGCTCTGCACCTTGGTCTTGCGCTTCTCGGTGACCTCCACCGCCCGCGGCGAGAAGGACACGGGCGACAGCCCCGGCGGACAGGACAGGCACTTCTGCGTGCCGGAGTAGATCGCGTCGATCCCCCACGCATCGACCTTCAACGGATGCCCGGCCAGCGAGGTGACGGCATCGACGATGAACAGCATCCCGGCGTCGTGCAGGATCTCCGCCAGACCTTCGAGGGGCTGCAGCGCGCCGGTGGAGGTCTCCGCATGCACGATGCCCATGGCCTTGGCATTCGGGTGCCGCTCGACCGCCTCCGCCAGCATTTCGAGCGGAAAAATTTCACCCCACGGGACATCGAGCCGGTGCACCGTCACGCCGGCCCGCTCCATCACGTCGACCATGCGGGTGCCGAAGACGCCGTTGACGCAGACGATCGCCTCGTCGCCGGGCTCCATCAGGTTCGTCACCACGCATTCCATCCCGGCCATGCCGGTGGCGGAGACGGGGAAGGTCAGCGCGTTCTCGGTTTCGAAGACCTTGCGCAGCTTCACGCAGGTCGAGTCCATGATCTCGATGTAGCGGGGATCGAGGTGACCCAGCGTGGGCGACGCCATGGCGCGCAGGATGCGGGACGGGACGGTGCTCGGGCCGGGGCCCATCAGGATGCGTTCGGGGATGTTCATGAGAGTCATGGGTTTCGCGGGAGTTGGTTGGCGAAGGACTGGGCCGTGAGTTCGGCGAAGAGCATCGCGTAGTTCGGCAGCAGCCGGCGCTGGATCAGATCGACCCGTGCCTGGTGCGGGGCGAAGGCGCTCTTCATCGCGTCCATGGTCATCTTCTCGATCTCCACCAGGCTGAGGTTGAAGGTGGCGGCGGCGATGGCCAGCTCCTTCGACATTTCGGTGTCGCTCATCAGCCGGTCGTCGGTGTTGAGGAAGACGCGGAAACCGGCGCGCTGGAACATCGCGAAGGGATGCTCCGCGAAGCTCGCGCAGGCCCCGGTGTGGACGTTGCTGGACAGGCACATCTCCAGCGGCACGCGACGGTCGAGGATGTATTGGGCCAGCCGGCCGAGTTTCAGCGAGCCGTCCGGCAGCACCTCGATGTCATTGCGCAGCCGCGTCCCGTGGCCGAGCCGGTGCGCGCCGCAGAATTGCAGCGCCTGCCAGATCGACTCCGGCCCGAAGGCTTCGCCGGCGTGGATGGTGATGTGGAAATTCGCGCGCTGGATCGCGTGGAAGGCGTCGATGTGCTTCTTCGGCGGGTGGCCGAATTCGCCGCCCGCGAGGTCGAAGCCGACCACCCCGCGGTCGCGCCAGCGGATCGCGAGCTCGGCGGCTTCGAGGGAATCGGAACGGTCGCGCATCGCGCAGAGGATCAGGCCCCACTCGACGCCGGACTTTCGCCGCCCTTCTTCGAGTCCATCAATCACCGCCTCGACCACCTCGTCCTGGCTCAGTCCGCCGCCGGTGTGGAAGACCGGTGCGAAGCGGACCTCGGCATAGACCACGCCGTCCTGTGCCATGTCTTCCAGGAACTCGCAGGCGACGCGGCCGAGGGCATCGCGGGTCTGCATCACGGCGATGGTGTGGGCGAAGCCTTCCAGATACTCCGGCAGGTTCCCGCGCTGGGCACCGCGGTGAAACCAGGTGGCGAGGTCGTCGGGATCGGAGGTTGGCAAGCCGTCGTAGTCCTTCTCGGCCGCGAGCTCGATGATGCTGGCCGGGCGCAAGCCGCCGTCGAGGTGCTCGTGGAGCAGGACTTTCGGCAGCCGCCGGAAATCGAGGGCCGCTACCAGATCCGCCCCCAGTGGCAAGGGGGCCACGGGGAAGAATTCCGGATAGCGGTGCTCGATCATCCGGTCTTTCCTAGCAGATGACGGCCCTCCGTGCGCGGAAAATCTCCGTCCGGGAAATTCCGGCTTGGCATTTCGGCGGCCCCGGCGGTTTCTCCCGCCGTGGATTCCCTTACCCAGGCGGCGCTCGGCGCGGTGATCGGCGAACTGGTGCTCGGCCGCCAGCTCGGGCGGCGCGCGATCGCGTGGGGTGCGCTGTTCGGCACGCTGCCCGATCTCGATGTCATTTTCACCTGGCTGCTGCCGACCGCGTGGGACCTGCGGCTGCACCGGGGCTTCTCGCATTCGCTGCTGCTGATGGCCCTGCTGACCTGGGGGCTGGCCAAGCCGCTGGCGAAGCGCTGGAAGAAGGAAAAAGTCACGCCACAGCGCGCCGCGCTGTTCGTTTTCCTGGCGTGGAGCACCCATGTGCTGATCGATGTCTTCACGGTGTACGGCACCGGCGTGTTCGATCCCTTTCCCGGGCCGCGGCTGTCGACGGACAATCTCTTCATCATCGATCCCGTCTTCACCGTCCCGTTGCTGGTCGCGGTGATCATCGGGCTCTTCGTGAAGCCGAAGGAGTGGAAGAAGGGGAAGGGAGTTCGCTCGGCGGCGTGGTGTCTGGGGATCAGCTCGTTTTACGTGCTGCTGAGTTTTTGGGCAAAGCATTCGGTCAGCAAAGCGGTCGAGACCGACCTCGTCCGCCGCGGGATTTCCTGGCAGCGGCGGATGGAGGCACCGACTCCTTTCAACATCATGTTCTGGCGCGTGCTCATCGACCGGCCGGGCGAGATCTGGATCGGCTATCGTTCGATCTTTGATCCCGCGGAACTCCCGGTGCGCTGGACCGTGGTCGCTAAAGGCGAGGAGATCGCCGCGAAGCATGCGGACGCAAGCGAGGTGAAGACCGTGCAGTGGTTTTCCGAAGGCTGGTGGATCGCGCGGAGTTCGGCCGACGGGTTGTGGCTGGCGGACCTGCGTTTTGGCGAGGTGCGAAATTGGGATGATCGCGGTGTCGCGCTGCGGCCGTCGTTTGTCTGGACCTACCTGCCGGAGGGGAAGAAGGACCGGCTGCGGCAGCATGGACCGCAAGCGCGGGGCGCAGGCGAGACGATGCGGCGGATGGGGCGCCGGATCAGCGGGGAGTCCGATGCGTGGGAGGCGAGTCCCCGGTTGATCGGGGCCTTCCTGGCTTTGCAGGAGTATCTGCCGGAGCAGAAATGATGCCCCTAAGGAGCTTCCTACATCGCAAAATCGCCGACCAGCCCGAGCCATGCCTCGAGATCGCCGGCGGCGTCGGCGGTGGCGGTCAGCTTGCGGGCGAGGAGGGGCTGACCGCGCTGTTCTTCGGCGGCGGCGAGTTCGAGCAGGCGGGCGGTGTAGGCGTCCCGGATGCGGCCGGCTTTGATCACGAAGGCGGCGTCGAGGGTGCGCTGTTTTTCGAGGCAGCCGCGGGCGATCTTGAGCATGCGGTCGGAGAATTCCGAGTCGGGTGCTTCGGGCAACTTGCCGGGAACCCGGTTGGCGTTGAGGCGGGCTTTCAAGGCTTCGACGCGCGGCTTCCAGCGGGCGAGGTCGCCCTTGTTGTTGGTGCGCAGCCAGATGTCGAGGGTCCAGACGAAGTTCCGCGCGTTCTCTGCGAGTTCCGCAGCGCGTTGTTTGTCGGCGGCGGCGAGCAACTCGCGGGACTTGGCGAGGATGTCGTCGTGACTTTCGCCGGCGGGCGGCGGGGCGGGAGTGGCGGAGTCGCGGCTCCACTCGATGATGAAGCCGGAGGCTTCCGTGGCGGGATCGGCGGCGCGCCAACCGGCACCGGGAGCGAGGAGAAGAGCGCTGCCTTCGCCGAGAACTGCCGCCGGGTCCCAGCGGGCGAAGGCCCAGGCCTCACCGGTGTCCCATTTCCATTCGGCATCGTTCAAGGTGGCCCCGAGCCAGACGCCTTGGGGATACTTGGCGGCCGCGGTTTCGCGGTCGATCCAGTCGGCCTCGGCGGGGGTCGCGGGGACCATGAGGTGACCTCCGGCGGTGCTGGCCAGTTCGCGGGCGTCCGTGGCATTGGTTGAGCGGGCGACGATGAGCAGGCGCCGTTCGCCATCGCTGACGGTGCCCGGTGGATAAGAGGGCGCGGGGCCGTCGAGCGAGGCCTTGGTGCGGGCAAGCACGGCGCGCAAGCTGGCGGGATTCGAACCGTCGCGTTGCCACTGGATATAGAAAGGATGGCGGTCCGCGTCGCCGCGGGCGTGCAAGGTGCCATCGGCGCGGATGGCCGCGAAGCCGCCTTCACCGGCCGGAGCGGAAGCCATGGGCGAGCCGTCGGTCGAGTGCCATTGGTCGGCATGGGTCAGTCCACCGATCCAGAGCGACGAACGAGCGGGGTCGGTCGAGGTGGCGGCCGCCGCGAGCTGGCTGGCGAGCCAGCCGAGGTCATCGGACCGGGAAGCGAGCGGGAGATGGCCGCCGTAGGCATCGGCGAAGCCGTTGGCCTGCGCCCAGGTCATCGGGGTGGTGACGAGGAAGAAGTCGGAATCGCCCCGGCGGAGGGTGCCGAGCGGCATGGGGTCGCGCTTGCCCGCGGCGAGCTCCGCGCGGAGGCGGATCAGCGATTGGGCGGGTGTTAGAGGCGCGGGCTCGGGTGGTGGCTCGGGGAGGGGTTCCGCTTCGGGAAGCGGTACGGTTTCGGGATCCGGGGTTGGATCGGCGATGACGATTTCTTCAGCCGGGGGTTCCGCGGGCACCGCTTGGGCCGGAGCCCGGCTCGCGTCCGCGGTCTGTCGTGCCTGTTCCCGTTCCGCGAGGGTGCGCTGATACTTTTTCGACGTGAAGGCGATGGCCACGATCAGCCCCGCGATGATCACCAGGTTGCGGACCAGCGGGGCATTGCCCGAGCGGGTGCGCCGCGCGCGCGTCTCGGGACGTTCACGTGGTGGTTCCTTGTCGTGCTTGGCACGATGGGCGGCGGATCGCTCCCGGCGGGTCGATTTTTTCATGCGCGGCGGGATTCAGGGTCCGGGATTCCGGACAGCAAAAGGATGACCCGGCCGGAGATGAAGGGCGAGGGTTTCGAGTAACGGGATGTGTTTCGGGGCCGCATGGACCATGGAAACGGGGGCGGAATCTGGCTTTTTTCGGCGGCTTTTGCACCCGGGGGTTTGGGCCTGAGGAGGTTGCCGCTGAAGGGGGCGGACGGGTGGCTGGTAAAGATTGAGGGAGCGCTGGCTTTAGCCGGCATCGCCAGTCCTGCGAATCCGTCCAAGCCGGCTGAAGCCAGCGCTCCGCCTGCGGCGCTTGTTAGAACTGCCAACCCATCCCGATCGTGAAGCCGAGCGCGTCGATGCCCGGGTTCGGCGAGGTCTGGCCGCCGTTCGAGTGGTGGATGAAATACGCCCCGCCGAGCACCGAGAGATTCGGCGCGATTTCCTGCCGGATGCCGAACTGGGAGAACCAGTTCAACGTGAAGTCCTGACCCTGGCCTTCCGGCTCGCGGGTCGAATTCGTCCAGCCCACGCCGCCGCCGATGGAGAAAAACAGCGAGGTCTTCTCGTTGGGAAACCAATACTCGATCGAAGGCGCGCCGTTGATCCCGATGTAGTAGTCTTCTGGTCCTTCGACGATCGATTCCATCAGCAGCGAAGCCCGGCTGCGGACGACGAGGCGCGCGCCGCTTTCGTCCTCCCACCAGGTCAGTAACACCGGGCTGCGTAGCGTGAACTGGGTCGGCGCGATCTCGTAATCGATGGCCGTGTTGTTGCCGATATTCCAGAGGTAGCCGGACTCAAGCGTCAGCTCCCAAGCCTCGGAAGGATGATCGGCGGCAATGGCAGGAGCGGCGAACAGAGCGAGGGCAATGATGGCTTTCATAGGGGTCTTGGTTGGCACTTGGAACTTACTTGTCCCCCGTAGCCTTGGCGGAGGGGGATCACTTGGAACTTCAAAGGTAGTCGTCTTCTTCGTCGCCGGGGACGGGCGGAATGAGGTCTTCGCGCTGGAGCAGGCGCTTGATGTCGAGGTCTTCGAGCAGGTCTTCCGGGGTGCGG
Organism: Verrucomicrobiia bacterium Tous-C4TDCM; assembly: GCA_002304315.1. Taxonomy (GTDB): domain Bacteria; phylum Verrucomicrobiota; class Verrucomicrobiia; order Verrucomicrobiales; family Akkermansiaceae; genus Haloferula. The sequence continues at coordinate 16,259 of NEUO01000033.1, read as the reverse complement.
AGGACGGTCATCGCGTACGGCGCGATGCGGTCGGTTTCGGCGACCGCGCAGTGGACCATCGAGGACACGATGTCGGCATCGTAGAGCTCTTTCTCGAAGATGTTGGTGACGCGGAAGACCAGGCGCTGGCGGTCGAGGTCGAACTCGAAGCCGCCGAGGTTGAGCGATTTGTTGGCGCGGGCCAGCAGCTCTAACAGGTAAGGCTGGTGGTCTTCGTCGAGCGGCAGCGGGATTTCGCCCATCACGGCGAGTGCGTTCATCGGGGTGTAGGCCTGGACCACCATCTCGATCCGGGTGTGGTGGCCGGAAAAGACGGCGCGCAGGACATCGCGGCCCTCGACCAGTTCGCAATGCCAGCTATTGCGCCCGAAGGCTTCTTCGACGGAAAGGATCTGGCGGGATGGCGGGCGCATGCGGGGAGATGGTGGATGGCAGATAGGAAGGCAACCGGAGGCGGATGTTTCGTCAACTTTCAATGCGCTCGGCGGCAAGCGCTTGGACTTCTGGCCAGGCCGGAAGGTTTTTGATCTTCCGGGTCCTTCTTGCCACCCATGCGTAAGTCGGAATCGTGATGAGAGTCATCAATAGAAAACTTCCGGCCAGGGCGAATGCTTGGAAATGACGCCAGGCCAAAAAATACATGGAGGCGGTCCAGATTGCGGCGGAGGGCACTGCCTGAATCAGCAGTCGCTGCAGATGCCCAGCGTAGAGCGGGGGCCTTGCTTCCACTCCCATCCGCCAGAGCATTCTGTAAACCACGGCTTCGCCTCCCACGGCGTGGCACCGAGTGAAATCAGCACTTCCGCACAGGCGGCCATGGCGGGGGCGGCCGATGGCTTTTCGCGGGGTGCTTGATACGGGTTCATCCGGTCGCGGCGGGCTGCGGCGTTATGTGGCGGGGACTGTCGGGCGGTCGGCGCTTTTGAACCGCCCCCGGATTGCCTTGGCCAGAAGTTCGCGGCGGTCCTTGGCGATCGGCGAGAGCGAAAGTTGGATGCCGGCGGATTTTTCGGCGGTGAAGTGGAGGGTCAGGCGGCGGTGGTCGATCTCCGCGGAGTCGATCTGCTGCCAGGGGATCACCTGCATCGTGGCCTCGGGGCGGAACAGCGGGAAGACTTCCACGCCGATCGGGCTGAGCAGGATGTAGGCGTGCTGGGTGCAGCGCCAGGCGAGGCGGATCAAGCCGGCGGCGAGGGCCAGCGGGACGAAGCCCCACGCGGGGTGGGGGAGCTGCGGGTTTTCGGCGCGGTGGGGCGTCAGCAGGAAAAACACGAGCCCCGCCATGATGCAGACCGCCGCCGCGATCCAGAACCCCGCGGCCTGGCCGGCGCGGGTGAAGCGCAGCTCCTTGGCGGGTTCGGCGATGGGCATGCGGGGACGGTGAAGTTTCAAGGGAGAAGTGCCAAGTGCCAAGAGCGGGGAGACTTTCCGCTTGCCGATGGGGGAGATTGGAGTTTCTTCAAAGGCGTGCGCGGCTTTTTGATGTGGCTGATGGTACTCGGTGTTTTCGCCGGGCTGTCAGTGCGTGTCGTCGAGTTCACCCATTCGCACGAGCATGATCACCATCATGCCTCCGGCCACGGGTCTCCGTGCGATGGCCATGGGCACGATCACGAGCTGCCGGATCATGATGAGCCGCCAAACGATTGTCCGTTGGGCGAACATCACAATCATCACGCCTGCTGCGTTCCTCTTCAACTGGCCGTGGACACGGTCGCTGGCTGCCGGCTTCCGGTGCCCGATTCGTTTTTGGTGGGGCTCCAGTCGCTGAACTTGGTCCCGCCTGACGGGCCGGTGTTCGACTTGGACAAGCCGCCGTTGATCTGAGCGCCCTTTGATCGCGCTCCATCTTGCCCGCGCGGCGCGATGTTTCCTCCGCCCGGGCCCGTTCCGCCCGCGGGGTTCCCCTGTTAGAATCGTCCGTTCCTTGCCCGTGTCCGTGCCCATGGTGGCTCCGGCTCATCCTTTCCTGAAATCATGTCCACCCATCGTTTGTTCGCCTTGCTGGCGCTCGTTTCGACCACCCTGCCGCTGGCCGCCGAGCCCGGCGTGGTGGTCTCGCTCGCCAGCATCGGCGACCGCGTCCGCGCCCAAAATCCCGACCTCGCCGCTGCCCGCCTGCGGATCCGCGAGGCGCTCGGCCGCATGAACCAATCCGGCCGCCTGACGAATCCGGAGCTCGAGGCCGGCTTCAAGCACGATCCCCGGATGCGGGAGCGCTCGTTCGAGATCGGCTTTACCCAGCGCTTTCCGATCACTGGTCGCCTCGCTTTGGAGAAGCAGGTCACGCTCACCGAATACAAGGCGTCCGAGGCCGAGGTCCGGGAAGTCGAGCGGCGGATCATCGCCGAGGCCCGCGAGGCGGTGGTGAATGTGCTGGCGATCCGCCAGCGGCGCGAATTGCTCGGCGAGCAGGCCGGGCTGGCGGGCGAATTCGCCGGCGTGCTCGCCGCCGCGGCGGAGAAGGGCGAGGGATCGGCGCTCGATGCCGGCCAGGCGAAACTCGAAGCCGCCGGGTTGGCGGTCGGGATGCGCCAGCTCGATGCCGCCGAGACCGCGGCGGTCGGCACGCTGAAACCGCTGCTCGGCATCCGGCCGGGTGAGCCGTTGCATGTCGGCGGGACTCTGCCGGAACCGGCGCTGCCCGACGCCGGGGTCGATCCCGCGCGCCGCCCGGATTTCCAAGCCGCCGTGCTGGGTGCCCGCGCCGCCGGCGAGGGCGTGACCTTGGAACAGGCGAAGCGCTACGACGATGTGGAGGCCGGCCTGTTCGCCGCGGCGGAGCGCACGGAGGACGCGCCGGAAGGCTACGACAAGGAGGCACTCGTGGGACTTCGCTTCAAAATCCCGCTGCCGCTTTGGAACAAGAACGAGGGGGCGATCGAGGAGGCGCAGGCCCGGAAGGAACGCAAGGAGCTGGAGACCACCGCGCTCGGCCGCTCGATCCGCCTCGAGGCCGAAGCCGCCCGTGCGGAGATGGAGGAATGGGCCAAGCTGTTAGGCGAGCTGGGTGAGAACCTGATGCCGCTCGCCGACCAGCAGTCCGCCGCCGCCGAGGACGCCTTCCGCAAGGGACAAGGCGAACTCCAGGCGGTCTTCCGCTCCCGTGAAAAGCGGCTGGAGCTCTCGTCCGCGAGGCTCGACGCCCTGCGCGGGTTCCACCTCGCCCGCGTCCGCTACGAAGCCGCCATCGGCCAACCTTGAATCCGTGACCGTCATGAAATTTGCCATTTTCCTTTCTCTGCTCACCGCATCCGCCATGGCCGCCGACAAGCCGGCCCGCAACGAAACCTCCGTCGTCCTCGACGCGACCGGCGTGAAGAACCTCGGCGTCGAAACGACCGCCGCCGAGGAAGCCGCCTTTGAGCGCACGGTCTTCGTCCTCGGCGAGATCGAGCACACCTGCGAAAGCCACGCCGTCCTTTCCAGCCGCGTCGCCGGAAGGATCGTCGAGGTGCTCCAGCACGAAGGCGACTTCGTCAAAAAGGGCGAGCTGCTCGTCCGCGTCGAAAGCCGTCAGCCCGGCGACCCACCGCCGGTGATCGAGCTGAAAGCCCCGGCCGACGGCCTGGTGATCCGCTCGGAAGCCCACCTCGGCGCGCCGGTCGAGCCGGACAAGGAGCTGATGGAGATTCTCGATCTTTCGACGGTCTGGGTGAACGCGAAGGTGCCGCAGCACCAGGCGTCGCTGCTTGCCGAAGGGCTCGCCGCGAAGATCCGGGTGCCTGCCTTGGGGCCGGACGAGCATGTCGCAACCTTCGTTCGCCTGGGCGTCGGCTCCGACCCGGCGGCCGGCAGTGTCGAGGCCGTCTTCGAGTTGCCGAATCCCGGTAACAAGCTCCGCCCCGGGATGCGCGCCGAGCTTTCGCTGATCGCCTCGAAGCGCGACGGGGTGCTCAGCGTGCCGCGGGAATCCCTGCAAGGCGACCGCTCGAATCGGTTCGTCTTTATCAAGGACTACGAACTCGAGAACACCTTCGTCCGGACCCAGGTGAGCGTCGGCGAGATCAGCGGCGAGCGCGTCGAGATCACTGCCGGGCTCTTTCCCGGCGACGAGGTGGTGACTCGCGGCGCCTACGCCCTGTCCTTCGCCGGCAAGGGTAGCGCCTCGCTCAAGGAAGCGCTCGATGCCGCCCACGGTCATCCGCACAAGGAGGACGGCACCGAGATGTCCGCCGAGGAAGTCGCGGCGGCTGCCAACGGCGGCGGAGATGACGGACACGACCACGGGCACGGGGCCACCAGCCCGCTCACGCTCTTCCTGGCGATCACCTGCGGCGTGCTCTTCGTGCTGCTGCTCGCCTTGCCCTTCTTCTTCCGCGGCCGCGCCAAAGCCTGACGATCATGCTCAATCATTTGATTCGCTTCTCGCTGAAGAACCGCGCGCTGGTCATCGCCGTCGCGCTGCTGGTCCTTTTCATGGGACTCCGCACCGCGACGGAGCTGCCGGTCGAGGTCCTCCCCGACATGACCAAGCCGACCGTCACCGTGCTGACGGAGTCGCCCGGACTCGCGCCGGAGGAGGTCGAAACCCTGGTCACCCGGCCGCTCGAGAACGCCCTGTTAGGCGTCGGCGGGCTCGACCGGCTGCGCTCGAACTCCGACGTCGGCCTGTCGCTGGTCTTCGTCGAATTCGGCTGGGGCACCGACATCTACAAGGCGCGCCAGCTCGTTCAGGAACGGCTGCAATCGGTCAAGCTGCCCGAGGGCGCGCGGCCCGGGATGACGCCGGTCTCCTCGTTGATGGGTGAGATCCTGCTGGTCGGGCTGCGCTCGAAGGACGGAGCCATCGCCCCGATGGACCTGCGCACTTTCGCCGAATGGACCATCGCCCGCCGCCTGCAGAGCATCCCCGGCGTCGCCGAGGTCCTCGCGATCGGCGGCGGCGTGAAACAAGTCCACGTCGAGCCCGATCCGCTGAAGCTGCAAGCCGAGGGCGTCACGCTCGCAGAGCTTGAGCAAGCGGTCAGCCTGTCCGCCGGCAATGCCACCAGCGGCTACCTCCAGTCCGGCCCGCGCGAAATCATGGTGCGCAATCTCGCCATGACCGCCGATCCCGCCGACATCGCCGCCGCCGCGGTGAAGCGCTCCGGCGACCGGATCATCACCATCGGCGATGTCGCCACGGTGAAGTTCGGCGTCGCCACCATGCGCGGCGACGCGGCGATCGCCTTCGAAGGTGACGAGCTGGAATCCGCCGGCGTGGTGCTGAGCATCGACAAGGCTCCCGGCTTCGACACCTTGAAGCTCTCGGCTCAGATCGAGAAAGCGCTCGACGAGCTGCGACCCAGCCTGCCGCCCGGCGTCGAGGTCGGGGTCCTGTTCCGGCAGGGGGATTTCATTGAAAATGCGATCGGCAATCTTGGGAAAGCCATCTTCGACGGCGCGATCATGGTCATCATCGTCCTCTTCCTGTTCTTGCTGAACGTGCGGACCACCCTCATCACCCTGACCGCGATCCCGCTGTCGTTCGCGATCACCCTGCTGACCTTCAAATGGTTCGGCACCGGCGTGAACAGCATGACCCTCGGCGGCATCGCCGTGGCCATCGGCATGGTGGTGGACGACGCCATCGTCGACGTCGAGAACGTCTTCCGCCGCCTGCGCGAAAACGCGTCGCGGGCCGAACCGAGGCCCCGGCTCGAGGTCATCGCCGCGGCGTCGAGCGAGGTGCGCTCGAGCATTCTTTACGCGACCATCCTGATCGTGCTGGTCTTCGTTCCGCTGCTCGGCCTGGCCGGCCTCGAAGGCCGCCTGTTCCGTCCCATCGCGATCGCGACCATCGTCAGCATGATCGCCTCCTTCGTGGTCTCACTTACGGTGATTCCCGTACTTTGTTCGCTGCTGCTGAAACCGAAGGAGGGCAAGCAGCACCGCGACGGTCCGCTGGTCCGCGCCTTGAAGGCCTTTACCCGCGCGACCTTCCTGCGGGCCGCGTTCGGCGCGCCCTTGGCGGTGATCGGGGTGGTCGTGATGCTGGTCGTCGCCGCCGGGATGCTCTACCCGGGCATGGGCAAGGAGTTCCTGCCGACCTTCAATGAGGGCAGCGCCACCATTTCCTTCGCCAGCGCGCCGGGCTCCTCGCTGAAACAATCGAATCAAGTCGGGAAGACCGCCGTCGAACTGCTCTTGCAAATCCCCGAGGTCAAATCCGTCGGCCGCCGCGCCGGCCGTGCCGAGCGCGACGACCACGTGATGCCGGTTTCCGTCAACGAGTTCGACGTCGAATTCCACGAAGGCGGCCGCCATCGCGAGGAGGTCTTTGCCGAGATCCGCGAGAAACTGAAGGGCATCCCGGGGACCTTCGTCAACGTCGGCCAGCCGATCGGCCACCGGCTTTCCCACATGCTCAGCGGCGTCTCGGCGAAGATCGCGGTGAAGATCCACGGCCCCGACCTCGACACCCTGCGCCGCCTCGGCGCGCAGGTGAAGGAAGCCGGCCAGGGCATCCCGGGGCTCACCGACGTCAACCTGGAAGCCCAGGTGCCGATCCCGCAGATCCGCATCGAGGTGAACCGCGAGCGGGCCCGGGTCGAAGGCCTTTCGCCGGGCGCAATCAACCAGCAGGTTTCACTGCTGTTAGGCGGCTCGCTGCTCGGCGAGCTGCGTGAGGGCGAAGCCACCGTCGATCTCGTCCTGCGCTTGCCCGAAAGCTGGCGGACCTGGCCGGAGAAGATCGGCGAGCTGCTTGTCCAAACACCCGACGGCCGCCATCTCCCGCTGTCGCTCGTCGCCGATGTCCACGAGGTCAACGGTCCGAACGTGATCAACCGCGAGAACGGCCAGCGCCGCATCGTCATCGGCGCGAACACCGGCTCGCGCGACCTCGAATCGCTCGTGCTGAACTGGCAACAGGCAGTCGCTCAAAAGGTCACGCTGCCGCAGGGCTACACGCTCCGCTTCGAGGGCGAATACCTCGCGCGGCAGCAGGCCTCGAAGCGGATCTTGATCCTCTTTAGCATCGTCATCGGGGTGATCGGCGTCCTTCTCACAGGTTACTTCCGCAGCCTCTCGCTGGCCCTTCAGGTGATGCTGAACCTGCCGCTCGCCTTGGCCGGTGCGCTCGCTTTCACATGGCATGAGATCGACAACATCAGCATTGCCACCCTGGTCGGCTTCATCGCGGTCGGTGGAGTCGCGGCGCGCAACGGGATCATGATGATCTCCCACTACCTGCACCTGATGCGGCACGAGGGTGAGGTCTTCGGTATCGCGTTGATCACCCGTGGCACCCAGGAGCGGCTCGTCCCCGTGCTGATGACCGCGCTCGCCGCCGGCATCGCCTTGATCCCGCTGGTCCTCGCGCCCGGCGAACCGGGCAAGGAGATCCTCCATCCGGTGGCCGTCGCGATCGTCGGTGGCCTCGTTTCCTCGACCCTTCTCGACCTCGTCGTCACCCCCGCCGTCTTCTTCCTGATCGGGAGAAGAGCGGCGGAGAAAGCTTTGCGGCTGGACGCACCGGCCGCCCGTTAGAAACCAATCCCAGAACCAACAACGATATGAAAACGAAACTGACCCTGATGTTCCTCGCCCTCACCGCCGGCCTCGCGTTCGGCCACGAAGGAATCGAACTCGGCCCGAACAAGGGCCGCATCGTCGAATTCAGCGACAACGAAACCATGCACGGCGAAGTGACCGTGAAGGACGGCAAGATGCACGTCGCGTTGCTCGACAAGGACATGAAGCCGGTGAAGGTCGATGCTCAGGCGCTGGTCGCCACTGCCGGCACCCGTGAAAAGCCGGCGAAGCTGGAAGTCGCCAAGGACGCGGCCGGGTTCACCCTGCCGGTCCCCGGTGAGGACGAGTGGCTGATCCTCCAGTTCAAGGGCGACGCCACGGCCAAGTCCGTTACCGCGCGGCTCCACTACAACACGAAAACCTGCCCACCCTGCGGCCAGCCCGAGTGGCGTTGCGCTTGCGGTGACAAGAAGTAACCCGTGGTCCGGAAATGCGCGGTGTACCGGGATCCCGGGCACCGCGCCTTACATCGGTCAGACCGTCCCGATCGCGTCGGTGGCAGGGTCCGGAGGAGTTCCGGATCGCTCCTAATGCTTCCCCTGCTTCGGCGCGGGAGCTGCCAGCATCACGCGGTCGGTGTAGGCGATGCCCAGGGCCGAGAGGATGAAAACGGCGTGGATGATGGTTTGCCACATGACGCCCTCGGCGGTGATCGGAGCCCCCGTCGCCAGCGTTTGGGTGGTCGCCTGCGGCAAGCCCAGGCTGCCGGCCGCGATGAAGGTTTTCAGCAGGTGTACCGAGCTGATCCCGATGATCGCCATTGCGAGTTTCACCTTCAGCACCGAGGCGTTCACGTGGCTCAGCCACTCGGGCTGGTCCGGGTGATTGTGCAGGCGCAGCCGGGAGACGAAGGTTTCGTAGCCGCCCACGATCACCATCATCAGCAGGTTGGAAATCATCACCACGTCGATCAGCCCCAGCACGATCAGCATCATCGCTTGTTCGGTGAGGCTCGTGGCTTCCGAGATCAGATGCCACAGCTCCTTCAGGAAGAGCACCACGTAGACTCCCTGGGCGACGATCAGGCCGAGATAGAGCGGCAACTGCAGCCAGCGGGAGCTGAAAATCAATGCGGCGAGCGGGCTGAGGCGGGGTGGCGGTTCTTCAGTCATGGCAAGAGGAGGTCGGTGGCGCGGAGCAACGGGAGTGGCGGAGCGCACTTTGTCGAAGCGGCGGCCCTAACTGTCAATGACCGGGGTTGTCTGATCCGGATGAAAGCGAGGAACTTGTTCACTTGGTGGGAATCGCCCGCTTGACCCGCGCCTCTTCCTGATGGAGAACTGATCCGGGATGCGAAGGTTGATTGCACTGCTGCTTCTGGCTTGCCTCGGGATGATGATCCCGCTGGCCGGTTCACCGTTGCGGCTGTGCTTGCTTGAGAACCGCCTGCTTGCGGGTGGTTCGGAGTGCGGCGCGGAGAAAGATCCGTGCTGCCCGGACTGCGGGGACCATCACGAGGATCCCTGCTGCGTCCAGCTGGAGGAGCTTCCGGATGCCCCCGTGCCGGGGATTCCCGACGAGCTGCCGGCACCGCCGGTGATGGACTTGCCGGCATCGGCTTTCATCACGCCGGCGCCCTTGATTCGCGGCGGCTCCGTCCATCTCGCCGCGACCCCGATCCGCGGCCCTGACACCCCCTCCGCGCACCGCGCGCTGTTGGGAGTTTGGAGACTGTAAAGCGGCGCCTTGCTGTCGCTGTCGGCTGCCGTTGAAGGCGGCCGATCCCGCCTGCCCGTGTTCCGGGCGCAACGTCTCCGTTCCATGAAAGCTTCCCTCGATTCCCTGACCCGCTCCGCCTCCACCGAGGCCAAGCCTCCCCGACGAATGCCGGCCTGGCTGGTCCCGGCCGCCATTCTAACAGGCTTCGCGCTGCTCTTCCTCGCGCTGTTCCGCGACCGCCTGCTGCCCGCACCGACGGTCGAAACGGCGCTCGTCCTCGCGATACCCGGCGGCACCGAATCTCCCGCCGCAGCCGCGACGGGCAACCTGCTCTTCCAAGCCAGCGGCTGGATCGAACCGGATCCGCTGCCGATCAAGGCGACCGCCTTGCTCGACGGCGTGATCGATGCCGTCCACGTGCTCGAAGGTCAGCAGGTCGCGAAGGGCGATCCGTTGGCGAGCTTGGTCGATGCCGACGCGCGGCTGGCTCTCGCCGCCGCCGAGCAGGAGCATCGAATGAAGGTCGCCGCACGGGATGCCCAGATCGCCGCCGTGGCTTCGGCGCGGAAGAAGCACGAATCCTCAAAGGCGATCGTCGAAGCGGCGCGCACCCTGCAGCAGGAAGCAGCCGACCAGAACACGCGGATTTCCGACCTCGGCAAAGGGGCGATCTCCGAGTCGGAGATCGTCGTCGCCCGGCTACGGCTCGACCGTGAGCGGCTCCAGACGCTCGCCGCCGAAGCGATCAGCGGCGAGGCGGAGTCGGAAGTCGCCCGGATGGAACTTGAGACGAAAGTCAAAGACGCCGAAGCCGCGGCCGCCGCGGTGGCGGTCGATCAGGCGAAGCTGGCGCTGGAGCGGACCCGGATCGTTTCTCCGATCGAAGGCCGCGTGCTCCGTCTGCTCGCCGCGCCGGGCCAGAAGAAGATGCTGGTGATGGACGACATCGACAGCTCGACGATTGCCATCCTCTATCAGCCGGACCAGCTCCAGGTCCGCGTCGATGTCCCGCTGGCCGATGCCGCCGGCCTGAGCGTCGGCCAGCCCGCGAAGATCCGTTGCAGCCTGCTGCCGGATCGGGTCTTCAGCGGCGAGGTCACCCGCATCACCGGCGAGGCCGATCTCCAGCGCAACACGCTTCAGGCGAAGGTCCGCATCCTCGATCCCGCCGATCAACTACGGCCGGAAATGCTGAGCCGCGTCGAGTTCTTCGGCAACGCGTCGGGAACCGGGCAGGCCACCGGCTCGCTCGCGACCTGGATCCCGCAAGCCTCTCTAACAGACGGCGCCGCGTGGGTCTTCGATCCCGATGCGAAACGCGTCGCCAAGCGCGCGGTGCAGGCCTCCACCGAGACCCGCGACGGCTTCGTCCGCGTCCTCGAAGGTCTGCGCCCCGGTGAGCAAGTCGTCCTTTCCCCGCAAGGCCTGCGCGACGGCCAGCGGGTCAACCCCAAGTCCGCCCGGCCATGAACGACCCGATGATCCAATGTCGCGGAGTTTCGAAGAGTTACCGCAAGGGCAGCACCGTCGTGACTCCGCTGGAGAAGCTCGACCTCGACGTCCCGCGCGGCGAATTCCTCGCGCTGATGGGGCCCTCCGGCTCGGGGAAGACCACGTTGCTCAACCTGCTCTCCGGCATCGACTCGCCGACCGAGGGTTCGCTGGTCATCGCCGGCACCGAGCTGGCGACGCTGTCCCGCCGCGGCCTGACGAAATGGCGGGCCGCCCACGTCGGCTACATCTTCCAGCTCTATCATCTGGTGCCGGTGCTCAGCGCTTTCGAGAACGTCGAGCTGCCGCTGCTGCTCGCGCCGATGTCGAAGAAGGACCGACACGCCCGGGTCACCGCAGCGCTCGAGCTGGTCGGCCTCGCCGACCGGATGCACCACACGCCGTCGGAGCTGTCCGGCGGCCAGGAACAACGCGTCGCGATCGCCCGCGCGCTGGTCGCGGATCCCGCCCTGCTGGTCGCCGACGAACCGACCGGTGACCTCGACCGCGAGTCCGCCACCCGCATCCTCGACCTGCTGCGCGAGCTCGCCGCCGACCACGGCAAGACCATCGTCATGGTCACCCACGACCCCCGCGCCGCGGCGGCTGCGCACCGGACGCTGCATCTGGAGAAAGGCCAATTGCTGCTACCATGAGCGATCTTCCGTCAAACGCGGCAGCGCCCGGGGGCGCGGAGGCTCCGCCCCGCACAACGGTCCCCGGAGCTCGCTGCCCATTCAAGTCCGAATCGCAGAACTCAGCCATCCCCGTGCTTCTGCGGGCCGGAGGCTCCGCGCACCCGGTGTTATGAACGCCATCCTCAATCTACTACGTCTCTCGTGGACCCAGCTTGTGCGCCACCGGGTGCGCTCGCTGCTCACCGTGCTCGGTGTGGCGTCGGGGATGTTCCTCTTCACCGCGGTCGAAACCCTCCAGCGCTCGCTGGCCAAGGCGACCGAAGAAACCGCCGCCGACACCACGCTGGTCGTTTACCGCCAGAACCGCTTCTGCCCCGCCGCCAGCCGGCTGCCGGAACACTACGCCGACGAGATCCGCGAAATCCCCGGCGTGCGCGACGTGATCCCGGTGCAGATCGTCGTCAACAACTGCGGCGCCTCGCTCGACGTGATCACTTTCCGCGGCGTGCCGGACGACCAGCTGGCGAAATTCGCACCCGAGATCGAGGTGATCGAAGGCAGCATGGAAGAATGGCAAAAACGCGGCGACGGCGCGCTGTTAGGTCAGGTCTTCGCCCAACGTCGCGGGCTGAAACCGGGCGACCGCTTCGATGGCGCGGGGGTAACGGTCACGGTCGCCGGCATCCTCCGCTCGCCCTTCCCGCAAGACAACAACGTCGCCTACGTGAAGCTGCCCTTCCTCCAGCGCGCCTCGAAAGCCGGCCTCGGCGTGGTCACCCAGTTCAATGTGCGGGTCAACTCTTCAGCCGACCTCAAGCCCGTCGCGAAGGCGATCGACGAGCGCTTCCACTCCGACGCCGCGCCGACCGACACCCGCCCCGAGAAGGCCTTCTTCGCGGAAACGGCCGCTGAGTTGATCGAGCTGATCGGCTTCACCCGTTGGCTCGGCATCGGCGCGGTGCTCGCCGTCACCGCGCTGGTCGCCAACGCCCTGCTGCTCATCGTCCGCGGCCGGGTGAAGGAAAACGCCGTTCTGCGGACCCTCGGCTATCCCGGCCGCGCGATCGCCTGCCTGGTGGTCGGCGAGGGCGGGATGTTAGGTTTGATCGGCGGCGTTGCCGGAGTCGGGTTGTCGGCCGCCTTCCTCCGCTGGCAAAGCTTCACCATGGGCAACGAGGGCCAGACCCTCGCGATCCAGCCGGACGCCGCGGTCATCGCCACCGGCATCGTCGCCGCGCTCGCGCTCGGCATCCTCGCCTCGCTTTGGCCCGCGTGGCAGGCCGTCATGCAGCCCATCGTCAAAAACCTCCGCTCCTAGCCATGCTCCCGCTTTCCTACGCCGTGCGGAATCTGTTCCGCTCGAAAGCCCGCCTGCTCCAAACGATCGGCGGCAGCGCGCTGGTCGTGCTGCTGGTGATGGCTGCGGTGGCGATCAACGACGGCATGAAGCGCGTGCTTTCCGCCTCGGGCTCGCCTAACAACGTGATCCTGGTCGGCGCCGGTTCCGAGGAAAGCATCCAGCGCAGCGAGGTCGCCGACCGCGCCGGCGGCATCGCGGAGGCCGCCGTGCCCGGCATATCCGAGGCGCTCGGCGTCCGCGCGGTCTCCAGCGAGATCCACTACATGAGTTATCTCGACCTCGGCGACGGCGAACGCCGCCAGGCGGTCTTCCGGGGCGTCACCCCGCAAGCGCTGCATGTCCACCCGGAAGTCCGGCTCGTCGCCGGTGGCTTCCCGACCGCCGGCCAGCTGATGGCCGGCCGCCTCGCCTGGCGGAAGCTCGGCCTTGCCGAAGCCGACCTGAAGCCCGGTCGCCAGGTGGTGCTCGACGGCCAGCCGATGACGATCTCCGGCACCTTCGCCGCGCCCGGCACCGTGCTCGAGTCCGAGCTGTGGACCACCCTCGGCGATCTCCGCGTGCTGGCGAAGCGTGAGACGATTTCCTGCGTCGTCCTGCGCCTCGACGACCCCGCCGACTTCGCCGAAGCCGATCTGTTCGCGAAACAACGCCTCGACCTCGAACTCAGCGCGCTGCGGGAGAGCGACTACTATGCCCGCCTGAGTTCGTTCTTCAAACCGCTCCGCGTGATGACCTGGATCACCGCCGGCCTGATCGCCGCTGGAGCCGTGTTCGGCGGGATCAACACCCTTTACGCCGCCTTCGCCTCGCGGGTCCGCGAGATGGCCACCTTGCAGGCGATCGGCTTCGGCCGCGGCGCGCTGCTCGCCAGCCTGGTCCAGGAAAGCACGCTCGCCTGCCTCGGCGGCACCTTGCTCGCGTCGATCGCCGCGCTGCTGCTGCTCGACGGCCGCACGGTGCCATTTTCAATCGGCGCCTTCACGCTGGAGATCGGTCCCGGCGTCGCGCTGACCGGCATCCTCACCGGACTTTTCCTTGGCCTGTTAGGCGCGTTGCCGCCGGCCATCCGCTGCTTGAAGCCCGCCTTGCCGGTGGCGCTGAGATCTTCTTGAAATGCTGAAAACTGAAAACTGAAACGCTGAAATGAAAACACCACTGATCCTCGCCCTCACTTGCCTGTTCGTCTCTTGCAAGGAGAAGTCCACTCCGGCCACCTCGGCCACCACCACTAGCGCTCCGGCGGCCGCGCCGAGCGCCGAACTCACCGCGATCCTGGCGGCCTCGCTGGCCGGGGAGGCCAAGGCGATCCATGTCGTCCGCACCAGCGCCAAGCCGGGCGACGAGATCACCATCTCCGGCCGCATCATGGGCAACTCCAAGCCCTTTGTCGAAGGCCGCTCGGCGTTCATCCTCGGCGATCCCGAATTGCTCACGCCGTGCAACGAGATCCCGGGCGACAGTTGCGAGACGCCGTGGGACAACTGCTGCGATACGAAGGAAGAGAAGAAGGCCGGCATCGCCACCATTCAGATCACCAGTCCCGACGGTCGCGTGCTGAAGGACGGCCTCGATGGCGTGGGCGGGCTGGTAAAGCTCGCCACTGTCACCGTCACCGGCAAGGTCGCCGAAGGCTCGTCCGCGGATTCGCTGGTCGTGAACGCGACCGCGATCCAGGTGAAGTAAGGAGTTGAATAAAGAGTGTCGATCAGTGGTCGACACTCTCCTTATTTCAGCGGCTCCAGCTCCACCTTCCGGAACTCGACTTCGGTGCCTTCCGCTTGCAGGGCGATCTTCCCCTTGGTCGCGGTCGCCTTGCTGCCGGAGTTCACCTCGGTGCCGTTGACTTCGACCGAGATGGTGTCGTCCTTGCAGGTGATGATCATCGTGTCCCACTCGCCGAGCGGCTTTTCCGAATCGTCGGTCAGGTTCATGATCCGGCGGGCATCCTCCAAGCCGCCGCCGAACTTCTGGCCTTCCTTCGCCGGTCGGCGCTGTTCCATGTCGGGAACCTCGATGTTCTCCTGGATGCACCAGAAATCGCCGGCCTGGCCCGACATCATCTGCACCTCGATCGACTGCGGGAACATGTCGTAAAGCGCGCGCGGTTTCGACGCGTGGACCAGCACGCCGCAGTTGCCGCCGGCTTTCGGGAAGCGGTATTCGACGGTCAGCCGGTAGTTGGCGAATTCCTTGTCGGTGACCAGATGGCCGAGCGGCTTCCCGAGCGAGACGAGCAGGCCGTCGCGCACGATGAAGCTCGGCGCGAGGTCCGGCTTCGTGTCAGCCTCCGGCACGTCCACGGTCCAGCCGGCGAGGTCCTTGCCGTTGAAAAGCGGGACCGGCTCGGCAATGGCGGCGGTCGCGAGGCTCAGGAAGAGGGTGAGGGTCGATTTCATGTTAGAGAGATTACGGGGTGAAGGTCACTCGTCTTCCTCCGCCCCGAGGGCTTCGTCGAAGGCGTCCTGGATCTTTTCCACCTCCGCTTCGGGGTAAGGTTGCTTGCCCTCGAAGCCCCACACCACGCCCGGCCAAGCGGGATCGGACGGCGAGCGGCCGACGATGTGGATGTGCATCTGCCGCACCTGGTTGCCGATGCAGGCGACGTTGAGCTTCTCCGGCTTGAAGTGGCCGGATACGAACTCGGAGACCAGGCGCAACAGGATCATCACGTCGCCATAGGCGTCGGGCTCGAGTTGGTGGAGGTCTTCGATCCCTTCCGCGACCTCGGGCACCAGGATGAACCAGGGAAAGAGCGCGTTGTTCTTGAGCAGGATGCGGCAGCCGAGTTCGGTGCCGAAGTCGTGGCTGCCGGCGGCAAGGCGGGGATGCAGGGTGAAAGGCATGGCCTATGGAAGCGGAGCGGTGGTGGTTTGCAAGTGGCGTGTGGGGTGGGTAGGGTCGGGGAATAGGTCTTATAGGTCTTATAGGTCCAATACGACCTATGGCCTCGCTCCCGGCGCCTGCGCCGCCCATGCTCCCGCGTCCCCATGCCCCTCGTTCCGTCCAGCTACCGTGCTCCCTCCTTTCTCCGCGGCGGGCATTTGCAGGCGATCCACCCGGCACTGTGCCGGTAAGGCATCGGGGGCCGGGTCTATCGCATCTCCTTGATCCGGGCATTTCGGATTTCCACCTGGCCACCTGCACGGCTGAGGTTCTGGAAGCCGATCCGGCCGCGACGAGGGCGATCCTTGATCTTCGGCACAATGTTGTTCTTGTGGTCGATCACTTCCTCATCGTGGGTGGCGAGGTCGGTATCTTGGATGATCTTGCCGTTCATCTCCACCTTGAGTTTCGTCCCGACGACGGAAAGGCGGACCTTGTTCCATTGCTCCGGTTGATAGACCTGCTCGGTCGGCGCGATGGCGCGGTAGATGCCGCCGGTGAGTTCGGATGGCTTGGCCTGTGGGTTGTAGCGGACATCGGCCATCTGCATCTCCATGCCCGCAAAAGCCGGGTCGCCGGTGGCCGGAGCGCGGAATGCAAAACCGCTGTTTCCCTGCGGCCCGAGGCGGAACTCGTATTCGATCTCGAAGTCCCCGTAGTCCTTCTCGCTTACAAACCAGCATCCACGGTCGCCGGCGCTTGTTAGAACG